>CAZFWM010000031.1:0-36552 GCA_964522545.1 uncultured Thermodesulfobacteriota bacterium | reverse complement strand
TCGTCGTTGTCGGTACCGTCGTGGTCGTTGTCGAAGTGGGCGTTGTAGTGGATGTGGTGGATGTTGTGGTCGAGCTAGTTGTAGTGGAACTGGTTGTAGTTGATGTGGTAGTGGTCGTTGTAGTGGTCGGAGCCTCTCCCCAGGCCATGCCAAAGAAAGAGAGTCCTGAAATGAGACCGTAGACCTCATTTCTGACTTTATCGCGTCCTACTGTGATATCTTCACAGGTAGCCGGGTCGCCAAGGATTTCGCACTGATAGAGATGAATGTCGTCCTCATCGAGACTGACCGCCTCATAGTCTGCTTTGAAGTACTGCATCGTTATGACAGAGTCGTTCAGGAATTCCTGTCCGTGAGGCTCGATTTCTATCACCAGCCCGAAACATTGACGGAGGGGAAGACAATCGACCAAGGCATGGGAGATAGTGAACTCTGTATCCTCTAGGAGGGCGTTAGCCGGTATGTCGATCCCTGTGCGGTCGTAGTCGCCCCAATTAACGATCACACTGCCCCCCGCCGGGCCGATGATCAGGGAGACGGGCGGAGGGATGTGCTCCCACAGCTTAAATCCTTCCGGCCCATCGTCTCCTGTCCCACAACCATTAAGCCCAATGGCGCAGAACACCGATATAATACCATAGACGATTATTGCATTTCGCAAGCAACTCATAGAGGCTCCTTTTCCTGGATCCCTATGCGGAATCTTCAGGAGAAAAAAGTGTCATTTATATTGTGGGGCAGTATAGTAATCTTGAAAAAGATTGTCAATTAATTTTATTTCCGCCGCAAATATTTTTTAATCGTTCGCGAGCAAACTTTAAACATATTGAAATCATTGATTATTTTTGATCTTCTTCAGTCGTTATTATTATATGACGAATCTAACTCGCCCCTTCTCCGATCAGGACGACTGGGATTGTCTTCAATAGAATCTTGAAGTCGAGGGCGAGCGACCAATTGTCGATGTATTCCAGGTCGAGCTTCATCCACTGGTCGAAGTCGACCTTATTCCGTCCATTGCACTGCCAGAGGCACGTGATACCCGGCCTCACGCTCAGCCGGCGTCGCTGCCATCGCTCGTACTGGTTCACTTCGGGGGGCACTGGGGGCCTGGGCCCGACCAGGCTCATATCACCGGTGAGCACATGGTAGAGCTGGGGGAGCTCGTCCAGGCTGTACTTCCTCAGGAATCGACCGATCCGGGTCACCCGGGGATCGTTCTTGATCTTGAAGACCGGGCCGGACATTTCATTGAGGTGCTTGAAGCGCTCCTGGATCTTGTCCGCATCCTGCACCATGGTGCGGAATTTGTAGAACTTGAAGATCCGGCCGTTCAGGCCGCACCGGTCCTGGGAGTAGAAAATAGGGCCGTGAGATGTGGCTTTGATCAGTAGCCCGATGAGAGCGAAGAGCGGCAGCGCCAGTACGAGAGCAATCGAAGAGGCGAGGACGTCAATGATCCGCTTGATGAGCAGGCGGTTGAGATTCTCGGGCGTTGTGGAGAAGGTGAGCATGGGGGAGTCCCCAAATCGCTCTATGGTCGGCCTTGCTACTTTAGGCGTGTAAAAGTCGATCATGGTGCGTGATTTTATGCCCAGCTCCTCACAGATGCCGATGAGCCTCGAAAGCTCCTTCACGTAGATAATCGGGATAGAGAAGATCACCTCGTCGATGGGCTGGGTCCAGAGGATTTCCTGAAACCGCTCAGTTGTGCCCAGCACTTTGACTCCGTTGATCTCCCGGCCCAGGCGGTCGGGCTCCAGTGCGAGACACCCTGCGATCTTATACCCCCAGTCGAGGTTGCGCTGGAACTGTTCGATGATCTGGCGTGTCTGCCCGTCGGCTCCAACGATGAGAAGAGTGCGGAAGTTATATCCCTTCTTCCGCCAATAGCTTAGTATTTGTTTTGCCGCAAGCCTATCGGACACTAGAATGATAAAGGAGAAGGTGGAAAACAGGAAAAAGAGGGTTCGACTCACTTCGAGGCGAAAGAACCAGATGCCGAGGGAAAGGATCAGCAATCCCTCAAGTATGCTTTTGCCGATGACCCAGATAAGGGACCTTGTACTGCTGGTTCTGATCGATTCGTATAGACCGTTGAAGTAGAAGATGAACGCAAATATGGGAACAGAAAGGACGATGGCCCATTGATTCTTGAGAAAGATTGCCCGCACACTATGCTGGTAGTCAAAGAGGGCATTGGTAAGTCTCATCGCAAGCAGAAAAGCGGCGAGGAGAAGGGAAATATCAATAAGGATTGTTATCTTGCGAATCAGAGTTGCCCGTGCTTTTAGCATGATACAGCTTAAATTATTTCTGGAAGAATCCTTGTCCGTATTGCACCCGGGATTCTTCGAATTCAATACATTTTGTTGAAAACGGAGGGACTGGACGTAATATTATTCAATTTTATGGGAATGTCAAGTCATTTTTCTTATATGTCTATAAAAATTTCGTTGATGTAAAATCGATTTGATACTCCCGACCGCAACCTATTCGTCCACGTGGCCTCGAATCTGTTCCTCTAGGAACGCCAGCACGGCCTTTGGCGCCACACCGCGTATCAGAATCTGGTTTTCGAACAGGAAGCTTGGCCCCAGTTGTATGCCCAATTTGTTCACGACGGCGATGTTCTCAGCCAGGAGTTGTTCCCCCTCCTGTCCCTCGGCGCAGGCCTCTAAAACATCAGCATTCAGGCCGGTTTCGAAAGCACAATCTTTCCAGTCCGTCTTCCCCAGATACTCTGTGAGGTCGTAATTGCGGCACCGTATGAACTGGATATAGCGGTCAGGATAATAGCTTGCCGCGCATAGACGCCGGATATCCTCGATCACATCCTGTCTTCCGAATGGACTCTTGAACCATTTGTAGTGATCGATCGCCGCCCGCCGCGGATCTCTCTGCCGCTCCTGAATCGACGTCTTGAATTCCGAGAGCGGGCTCCAGAGGAAGCGCGTAATGCGGTCGAGAAAACTTAAATCCTCCGGAAAATTCTTTCCCGGATCTTCATCGATCTCTTCAGCCCCGACCTGCTGGACCAGGTAGTGGATCCTCAGGTCAAGTAAATCGAAAATCCATTTCTGAAGGAAGAGCCGCTCGGCAGCCATAGAGACAGGGGAAAGGCTCATAAGGAAGATGTCCAGGCGGCGCGGAATCTTGGGGCGGCCGAGCCAATAGATACCCCCGGTGAGGATCGGGTTGAAGAGGTAACGGTCGCGCACCGCGATGAATGCTTTCTCGAGCCTGGCGAACCTGGCCGTCCCGCTGACTCTGCCGTCAAAGAGATAGGCGGGAAGAAATTCTATCCCATAATCTTGGGTGAGCCTCTTTCCCTCAGGGCTCATTGCGGAACTTTTTCGGATCTCAGAGGCAGGAAACATGACCCGTATGGCACGCTCTCCACGGGCCAACCTGGTTGGCGTACCCTCCGGAGGGGTAAGGATTGTAAGGGAGCAGGGGGCCGGATCGCTGTATACACACGCTGATTTATTCTTCTCTGTGCGTTCACAGAGACCGATTTTACCCGACATGATGCAGTCGTCGTCGGACCCGCAGATCGGGACATCCCGGCAGGGGGGCGATGTAAATTTCAACCGTACCGATTCGGCGGCAGGCTCGAGCTTCCGGCAGAGAAAGCGTGAAAGCTCTTCACTATCTATTACCCCGGAATAAAACGCGCCGTTGACGAGGAGCGTGGGTGATATGTCGATCTCCAGCTCCTTGGTTCGCCGGATGTTCTCTCTGAGCATCTTCTCCCCATCACCGGTCAGCATGCCGAGATTCACGAGCGCCGGGTCGATTCCAACGGCCCTGGCGCACTCTTCCCAGCTCTCGCTTTCCCAGCCCTCGGCGCGGCAGAGAATGTAGTCGAAGTATCGATCCTCGTAGACCTGGGCCATGATGACCTGGCGGAGGTTCTCCTCAATCTCGGCACGTCCGTGGAGACTCCGGAAGCGACCGAAGGGCTTGGTCTCCTGAGCCCTGCAGAAATCCTCTCTGGGTTTGGTCTTGAGGAAGGCCTCAAATAGCTGATCCTGGATGATATGGTTCGTATCCGCAGAGGGGGGCTCATCCTGGTCGGCCGCAGACGTACTTTCACTCTCTTCCACCACATAGTAGAGCGTGAGGTCCGCCTGATCTCGAAAACGGTCCAGAATGTCGCCAAGCACCTGCTCTGCATAGATGCCGTAAGGGCATTTGCTCATGACGAAAAGCTCGAGCTTCAAGGGAGGGGAAGCAGGAAGCTCGCTAGCCAGACCTGGTGACCCGGGTAGGGTAATGATGAAGATAATCAGTATGACTACTAAGAGCAAGTTCAGCAGGGGGGGCTTGAGGGACGTCATTTTTTTTGGCCTGATGAGGTGCGGTTGTGCTCGGTATGATATGCAGATGTACACTAGCAAAAGCCATGGGTGCTGTCAATCAGAGGCCACTGCACCACCCTTTATCTTGAATGTATGCTTGCCCGAGCTAATCACAATTCCCGATGTCCACCGGAGACGCCCCTGCACGTCGATGAAGAGCGCCTCCACGTTCTCGAGGGTTTCAGCAAGAGTCAGCCCCTCATCCGGGCCGAGGACGAAGAGCCCCGTAGCCAGAGCATCGGCGAGGTCTGCACGGGAAGCAATGACCGTTACGCTTCTGCTTCCGCTGCAAGCCGGGCGCCCCGTCCTCGGGTCGATGATGTGTGAATAACGCTTCCCGTCGATCACTAAATACTTCTCGTAGTCGCCTGAAGTGACGACTGCGACGTCAGTGACTTCGATCCTTGCAGCGAGGTTGTCGCGTTCGTCGACTCCTTTAATCCCGATGACCCATGCTCCTCCATCCTTGCTTCCCAAGGCGCGAAGGTCTCCGCCCGCATTGACAATGGCACGGGTCACTCCGTGCGCGGTCAGAACGGCGCAGGCGCGATCGACTGCATACCCTTTGGCAATGGCGCCCAGGCCGATGCGCATCCCCTGCTTGGAAAGAAAGACGGTCCGCCCCTCCCGATCGAGCTTGATGAGGCCGTGATCAACCAGGGGGAGGGCGGCTGCAATGGCCTCATCAGGGGGGAGTCGCGCCGGTCCGTCGGTGAAATTCCAGAGCCTGGATAGAGAGGCCGCCGTGATGTCAAAGGCGCCACGGGTGAGCGACGAAACCTGAAGGGCGCGCTCGATAATCTGCAAGACCTCGAGACGAACGTGAACCGGTGCATTGCCTGAGGCAGCGTTAATGGCATGAACTTCGCTCTTCTCGCGGTACTCGCTCATCAGCGACTCCACGCGTTCGATTTCTTTAAAAGCCGCTTCAACTGCCGAAGCGGCTGCAGCCTCATCCCCATTGGGAGCCAGGACCTTGATCTCCACATGCGTCCCCACCTGGGCGCGCTGACGAACGAGCATTTCCGCCTCGGCTGTATGAGCGAGAGGGCTGAGGGTTGCCCACCCCATGACCATCATCAGGACTGCGCGCATTCCCATTCTCGGAATTCTCCTGAACCCATTGCTCATCGCGTGTATCTCCACTCTTCCGACACAAAAATATAGACTTTATGATAATTATCCAATGGGATAGAATGTTGTCAATGAAATACGGGCCTGCTTTACTTAAATAATTCCTGCTTATAATATTTCTATTTGGTCCTTAACGGATATGAGGGAAAGCCGTGGTTGAACAGAAGGTAGTGCTGACCATCGGAGGCAGCGACCCTTGTGCCGGGGCAGGCATTCAGGCCGATCTAAAGACATTGGCCGCTTTTGGGATTTACGGCACTGTTGCGGTAACGGCGATAACCGTACAGAACACATGCGGGGTGCTGGAAGTATATTCGATCCCGGGCCGTCTTGTGGAGCGGCAGATTGATGGACTGGTTGAGGATCTGGATGTAGCGGCTTGTAAAACCGGGATGCTCGGCTCGCGGGATGTGGCAGAGGCGGTAGCCGGCAAGCTCGCCTCTATTGGCACCAGGCGGCTCGTGGTCGATCCCGTGATGCGCCCGGGAATCTGCGACGAGGATTCCGGGGGAGTCGGGGATGGATGTTCGAGAGAGACGGCGACAGGGGAGGGGTGTGAGCTGTTGTCATCGGATGCTCTGACGGTGGTCATGGAAAGGATCTTCCCCCTGGCCTCGGTGGTCACCCCGAATTTGACCGAAGCAGAGACCCTCTCGGGCCTCTCCATCGACTCGGTCGAGGCCATGGAGGAGGCGGCCCGGAGAATACATGCCCTTGGGCCGGCCTGCGTGGTCGTGAAGGGAGGGCATCTGCCCGGAGAGAGCGCATTGGATCTCTTTTTCGATGGGCGATCGGTCGAGCATCTGGAAGCCGGGCGACAGGGACGAGGCCCCTACCACGGCACAGGGTGCGTCTTTTCGGCGGCCATCGCTGCAGGGCTTGCACAGCAGAGATCCTCCCTTGAGTCAGTACGTGAAGCAAAGAGCTATGTCAGTCGAGTGATAAAGAGAGCCCTCCGACTCGGCCGGGGCTCCTATCTCCTGGATCACCTCGCTGGATCGCCAGAATCGACACAGCCAAGTCACGGAGGTCGAATGTGAGAAAGATCGAAGGCCTCCACGTTCTCACGGATCAGAGTATCCAGTCCAGGCACACACACGTCGATCTCACACGATTCGCGGCGGCAGGCGGGACCACGGTGATCCAGCTGCGGGACAAATCCGCGCCGGATTCGGAGATGATCGAGACGGGGCGCGCCATTCGGGAGATCACCAAGAGCTATGGCGTGCTGTTCATCGTGAACGATCGCCCGGGCGTTGCCGCGGCCTGTGGCGCCGACGGGGTGCATCTGGGAGGTGAAGATGCGGCCGTAGCCGCGGCAAGGGCGTTGTTGGGCCCCGACAGGCTTATAGGGGCCTCGGCCGGCAACCCTGAGGTTGCTAGGGCCCGTGAAGCCGAAGGCGCTGATTACCTGGGTACAGGGCCGGTCTACTCGACCGGCTCCAAGGCCGATGCGCGTCCCGCCATCGGCCCGGAGGGTTTGAGGTCCGTAGTAAACTCCGTAAAGATCCCTGTAATCGCCATTGGAGGCATAACCGCCGAGAGCGTACCGGAGGTCCTCGCGGCCGGCGCGCGAGGCGTTGCCGTGATCTCGGCGGTCTGCATCCGTGATGATCCGGAGCAGGCAGTGAGGAGAATCGTCCGCCAAATCGATTTTTACAGGAGCGAAAAGTAGCGTATAGACATGAAGAAGACGCGAAATGAGACCCTGGCCGGGATCGGGGAGTTCGGTATGATCGAGCGGATTTCCCGCGAGATTGGTGATAAGGGGCCGCCCGGGGCAATCGGTATAGGAGACGACGCCGCCTTGTTCCGCCCCCCGGAAGGGCGCGAGCTGCTCATCACGTGCGATGTGCAAGTAGAAGGGGAACACTTTGATCCCACCCTTTTTTCGCCGGTCGAGATCGGCGCCCGGGCCGCCGCCGTTGCCACCAGCGATATTGCCGCCATGGGCGGGGAGCCGCTCTTGGCCCTGGTCTCTTTAGGCCTCCGCGAGACGCTGAAGGCGGCCTTTATCGAGGAGGTAATGAAAGGGCTCAGGGGGACCCTGGCGCCCCTGGGCGCCTGGATTGCCGGGGGCAATCTCTCACGCAGTAACGGACCTCTCTTCATCGATGTGACCGTGATTGGATCCGTCAGGGCCGGCCGGGCCGTGACCAGAAACACGGCCGGCCCTGGGGACTTGGTCATGGTCACGGGGCGTCCCGGGAGCTCGGCAGCAGGGCTCGCAATTCTCAGGCAAGAGGGCGGAGGTGGCCGGGAGCCGTGGCGCGCAGCTCTTATCCAATGTTACAAAGCCCCTGTGCCCCGCATTGAGGAGGGCCGCCTCTTGGCCGAGGAAGGGCTCGCGACTTCCATGATCGATCTGAGCGACGGCCTTGCCGGGGACCTCGGTCACCTGTGCCGCGCGAGCGGAGTGGGCGCGGAGATCGATATGCGGACCGTGCTTGCCGGTGGCGAGATCGAAGCGGCCGCGAAGGCTCTGGCGTGCGAGGCCCATGAGCTGGTCCTTGGCCCGAGTGACGATTACGAGCTGCTTTTTACATGCCGACCCTCCAGGCGCCGGGAGGTGGAGGCCCTGTTCAATGCCCCGGGAAGGCCGCCGCTTTCCTGCATCGGGCGCATACTGAAATCCGGAGGGATCCGGGTGCGCGGGCTCGGCAGAGGACGCCGCCCAAAGATGTCAGGATGGGATCATTTCGCTAAAGGAGCGAGTAATGAAAAAGAAAGTTGAGCGGCGATCATGCCGGCGGTTCCATGTACCGGACGCAACCGTTTGTTACCGGATGAAAAGAGTCGTCTCTTTCCCTGCCGCCTACTCGGAAGAATCCTTATACGTCAACAATCTGAGCCTGGGGGGGATCAATTTTTACTCGCCCCGAGAGCTGCCCGAGGGGAAATCGATCCAGGTCTTGCTCTCCGCTCCAGGGATGCAGGGTACATATGAGCTCACGGGCAGGGTGGCCTGGGTGACCCCCACAGGGAGGCAGCAGTTCCAGGTGGGGGTGGAGTTCGATCCGTACGCACCGGGGGGACGCCGCGGATGCAACAAGATCGAGGCCCTCAAAAGCCTCATAGCGCTCGAAGAGAAGTGCAGCTTTTAATCATGCAACTGCGGTCAGCTGCATCTGTGAATTGCTGACCGGTAAGGGGGAACAGCCATGGAAGTGAAATACCAGAACATGCGGGAGATGGTCGAGGCGCGGGCCCGGGAGAGCCGTGACGAAGTATACATCGCCTTCTACGGGCGCGAGATCACCTTCGGCGCCTTTGACGAGGACGCAAATCGGTTCGCCAACGGCCTGAAGCGGCTCGGCCTGGGCAAGGGGGACATCGTATACGTCTACATGAACAACTGCCCTGAATTCCTGGTGGCCGCAGTCGGGGCGGCCAAGATGGGGGCCATCGCCGCACCGATAAACAACTGGCTCAAGGCGGATGAGATCAAATTCCAGCTGAACGACTCCAAGGGGAAGGCCATGGCTATGGAGAGCGCCTACCGGCCAGTGGTCGATTCCATCAAGAATGAATGCCCCCACCTGGACCATATTATAGAGCTGGGGGAGTCGCCCGCCGAAGGCAACCACTCCTATGCCGAAATGCTCGAGGCGAGCCCGGCGGAGCTCGACACAGCGGAAATCGAACGGGATGACATCGCTTACATTTTCTACACCGCGGGCACGACGGGAACGCCCAAAGGGGCCCAGCTCACCCACTGGAACGTCGCCTTCGAGATCGCCGGGATCCGGGAGGCCATGGAAGAGGCGGACGAGGAGGAAAAGGGCCACGTGGCACTGATCTTTCTTCCCTTTTTCCATGTAAACGCCATGATGTCCATGATGGCGAGCATCTACCGCGGGCTCAAGACAGCGGTTCTGAAGAAGTTCTCGGTCCGGGAGTTCGGGCCCGCCGTGGCCGAGCACGGCTGTTCCTTTTTCAGCGCCGTGCCCAAGGTCTACAAAATTCTCCTGGAGGCCCGCGACGTGGTCCAGGCCCACGATCTGGGCTCACTGAAATACGGAGTCTGCGGGGCGGCCCCGATGCCGGTGGAGACGATTCGCCGGTTCGAGGAAGTATACGGCGTGGAGATCCTCGAGGGATACGGCCTTACCGAAGGGACCGTGGCGAGCACCCTGCACCGCCGCGGCGGGATGAAGAAGATCGGCTCCATCGGACCGGCGCTCCCGGGCCAGGATGTGAGGATCTTCGACGAAAAAGATAACGAGCTGCCCTCCGGCGAGGTGGGTGAGATCGTGGTCCGTGGGGATAATGTAATGGTTGGGTATCTCGAACGCCCGGAGGAGAATGCGCGGACCCTGCGGGACGGATGGCTCCACACGGGGGATCGCGGATATGTGGATGAGGATGGATTTTTCTTCATCGTGGATAGAGAGAAGGACATGATCATCAAGGGCGGGGAGAATATCTATCCCAAGGAGATCGAAAACGTACTCTCCTCTCATCCGGCCGTCCACGACGTGGCCGTCATCGGAGTGCCCGACGAGATGTCGGGAGAGGAGGTAAAGGCCTTTGTTGTGCCCCACATCGGCGAGAAGGTGACCGAAGAGGAGATCATCGAGTTTTGCAAGGAGCGCATGGCCGACTTCAAGGTGCCCAAGTTCGTGGATTTCGTGATCGGGCTTCCGGCGAGCGCCATTGGAAAAGTACTGAAGCGCTTGCTTCGCGAAGGGGAAGGCATCACTCGGCTGGCCGACATAGAATCGGGTGAGAAGCTCGACTTGAATGTAATTTTTCAGATGATGCCTCACCGCATCAATTCAGAGAAGGCCGGCGCGTGGAGCGCGGTGATTCGCTATGAAATCTTCGGTCCGAGCGGTGGAAAGTGGACTATGATCATCGAGGAGGGCAGCGGCCGGGTGGAGGCGGAATCAGGAGTGGAGCCGACGGCCGTGGTCAAGATGTATGATCAAACCTTCATGAATCTGGTGACAAAACAGATCGACGCCGTCACGGCAATGAACGGCGGGCTCATGCAGATCTCGGGCAACGAGGCCGATGTGGCTATGCTGGGAGAGGTTATGTCATAGATGGGGTGGTGGGCGGATAGAGCGATTCTTGAAAAACAGGATCCAACATGCAGCTTTGTGCCCGAGCCCGGGTCCGAGCCCATGTCCGGCTCTCATGCATTGCCGGGCACGCACTCGGACCCAGGCTCGGGTCCGGATTCACCAACTAGTCGATAAGTTACACTTACCTCTCGATCCGGAAGGCGACCTTAGCGCGGACTCGGAAACTCTGGATCTCTTGGTTATCCCCGAGGCGCACGTCGAACTCCTCGATCCGAATCCGGGTGATCCCACGAACGCTCTTCTGGGCCTCCACGATGACCTGCTTGGTTGCCTCCTCCCAGCTTTCGGCATCCTCTCCGACCAGCTCGATAATTTTTGATACGGACATAATTACACCTCCTTGCCATGGGTTTCGTGTCGACGGGAAAAAGCTATCACAGGAGAGACGGAAGGAAAAGGGGGAAAAGAGATCCCGGAAGAAATATTTTCCTTTTTTTTACCGGTGCGGGCCTATGCACCGCTGGCCGCCTCGTAGGCGGCCAGCACGTTTTCGATCGGCGTGTCCGGGGTGATCTTGTTGGTCGGGGCGAGGATGAATCCTCCGCCGGCTGACATGATCTCAATGACCCGCCGGACCTCGGTGCGGATTTCGTGCGGAGCGAGGCCGGGCAGTGCACCCTGGATGTCGAGGGCTCCGTGAAAGGAGAGCCTTTCTCCGAAGCGCGCTTTGAGGTCCGCAAGGTCCATATCCGGGAGCCCGGGCTGGACCACGTCGAGTATCTCCACGCCCGCCTCGATCATCTCGGGCAGGAGGCGGCCCACGGACCCGCAGGAGTGCTGCATGACGCGCAGACCGTGGTCGCGGGCGAGCCGGACGTGGCTCTCCCATCGGGGGCGAAGGATCGAGCGGTAGTGATGGGCTCCGATGAGCGGCCCGCTCTGGCCTCCGTAGTCATCTCCGAAAAATGCGATGTCGATCATTCCGGCTCCCGCCTCGAAGGTCCTCCTGTTGTACTCATAGAAGAAATCCGAGAGGCGGTCGAAGATACGAAGAAGGGCGGGATCGGACTGGGCGATTCCGATGAAGAGGGCCTCGGCCCCAACCAGGGTGGCCGCCTTGTTAAGGAAGTCCACGTTTCCGGGGTAGCCGGCGACGATGGCATAGCCATCGAAAAATCTGCACTGCTCGGCCACGCTCGAGTAATCGAACCAGTCCGGGTCCGGCCACGGGAAAGCGTCCACCTCTTCCGCGCCGGCCCCGCGCAGCGGCTCCCCCGCATATGTGAAGTAGGTCCCGCCTTTGCACGAAATAGGAACGCGGCGCACGCCGAACAGATTGGTCCATGACCCGTCCGCGGCGCGCTCGACCGGCGAGCCGGTATAGAGAGGGGCCACCATGCGCAGCTCAACGCCCAGCGCCTTGAGGAGCCGGTGGTCCGGGATCGAGATGAGCGGAGTGGAGATTCCGCCCGACCAGGGCTCATCCGCATCCCCTCCCTCGATCCCGAAGTGGGCGCAGAGCCCTTCGATGATTTCACGGGATGCCGTGAAGTCCTTCGGAGCTTTATCGGTCTCTTCGTGGTCAAGGGCCCTGAGCACACGTTTCCTGGGGGTCATCGATCGCTTCTCACGCTCTTTTTCAGGAGTCCCATGTGGACAGAGATAATCGTGTCCACTGCTTCGGTGAGATTTCGACCCATGGCCACGTAGCCGTGGTTTCGAAGCACAATGATGGTCCGGTCCTTTTGGAAAGTCTCGATGGCGAGCCGCGCAAGCGCCACCGTGCCGTAAGGCTCTTCACGGGGCGTCTCCTCCAGATCGGACCCGAGGGGCGCATCGGCCGTGGCCGGGTCGTGTGCGTGGACCACGGCCCGGGCATCGGACCGGGAACGGTAGATCAGGTGATGGAGAAAGGATTCGCTTGAAGGCTCGCGCGGACCCTCGTACCGAACCGTCTTCTCGTTGAGAGAGCAGTCCCGAACATAGCTCACCTCTTCGGGCTCCATGATTCCGAGGTTGCAGCCGGAGGCTGTGATCGCAAAGCCTTCGGCGCAGCGCACGCTCATATTGCCCCCGTTTTTCGGGGTCATGCCGTGTTCGCGGAGACGGTCGGCGTTGCCCTTGAATTCGGGTGCGAGGTCAAGGCACCACGCCGGTTGCCGGTCGGAGAGTCTCAGGGGCGTGAATTTCACGCCCACATACCCATCGAGTATTTTTCTGGTCATTGCGCTGGATCCTGGTTCGTTTTTGGGCATATTCGACGGAAGTTGCACCAACCGCACTCCCTCTCAAGGGGCGTCAGGAGGAAGTCTTCTTCCTGTCTGGGCTTATTGAGAGTCGGCTCTTGGAGCAGGGCGTGCATCCCGGAAATGCTTGCCCGTATGTAGCGCTTCGTACCCTCCAGGTCGGAGTGGGCCACCTGATGGGGCACGCAAAGATCTTCCGGCAGATTGTATTCGAGAAGCCGGATCCGGTCCAGCGCCAACCCCCACTTCTGGTGGGCGTAAAGTGCATAGCAGGAGAGCTGCACGCTCTTTTCTCCCTCCATCGATCTTCCGGTCTTCCAGTCGATGATCGTGATTCCTTCATCGGTGCGGAAAGAGCAATCAAGGACCACCATCACACGGGTTCCTTCCAGATCGAATGCGGAGAACTCCTCGGTCTCAAGCCACTGATTGGCAGGTAATTCGCTGAGCTTTGCATAAGTGGGAGAGCGGAAAAAATTGTGCAGGGAGATTCTGACCACCTCGGCGTTCTTCTGCCAGGCGGAATCGGGAAGGTCGATATCGTACTCATGCTCGAAGAGGGCGCATGATTTCGGAAAACGCCAATAATTTTTTTCCCGGGAGGAGCGAAACTCGGCGCGCATCTTGTCGATCGTTATGGCAACGACCTTCTCCGGCTCCGGAAGAGCTATGCCGTGACGCAGCTTCTGAAGAGAGTCGGCAATACACTCGTGCACTTTATTACCCGCCCACATCTGTCGGGTGCTCAGTTGTTTGAGAACATAGATTCGCCGGACCGGCTCGGGGGCATCGCTGCGCCATCCGTTCCAGAAGGCGTAGTAGTTGTAATAATAGCGCCGCAGGCACGTCGAAAACATTTCGTCCCTTGACTTGGACCAGGAAAATCTATTTTTCAGCTCGCCCATGGTCTCCTCGCAGAGTGTTATCGATGAAGCTGTGTTTAAAATCTCCTCACGGCATGGCATAGCACTGGGGGCACTGATGTCCGCAAGTATGGGAGGAATCGTAACGGCCCACGTCCACGGCGCCCCCGGTGCACCGGCACCCCAGAGACTTTCGCTGGCCAGAATCGGGGCGAGTGGAAGCACCCGAGCCTATGATCCTGTTGAGACGGCTTCCGTTGATGCATGCCCCTGCTTCAACGTTCGGGATACCCGCCCTCTCGATCCCCTTTTCACAGCATGTCTCTAGAAGGACGCCCCGCTCGGCGGCCGCGGCGGCGAATGCCGAGGTCCGGTCGATCATGGCCTCGAGATCCGGGCGGCTCTCTTTGTCCAGGAAGCGGAACTCGAAGCCCTCGATCTTCTTTTGGCGCCGCTCGAGCTTTTTGTAACGGTCGAAAAAAGAGATCCTGATGCGGCCGACTCCAACCTCGGCAGCGGCGTCCGCGATGCGAGTGAAATCGTCGAGATTCACGTTCCAGCGCACCTCGCTGTTGAGTCGATACCGCACGATCGGGTCGACGGCAACATCCACAAGAGCGGGCCCCTCGATCCCGGCGAGTTGTCGGAGCTGGCGAAGCTGGTCGTCGAGCCGGGGTGCCTTCGGCTTGCAGATCGGATCGTCGGGTAAAATCGTAAATCGGTAGAAGTAGCGGTAGCCCAGCCGGTCCAGCGTCGGCCGAAGAACGATCCACTGTGAAAAGTCCTGTGACCAGAGGTGGATGCTGTGCACATCGCCGGGGCGGAACCGAAGCTCCCAGGCCGGGACAAAGGGGCCCTTGGGGTGAAAAGTGCCCGAGGTCAGCCCTTCGACGATCTCGTCGTGATAGAAGGCCGGCATGTCCGTGCGACGGCTTACCGTGAGGATGAGCTTTGTACCCGGCTCACGGATGATGTCGGTGGCGTGCCTGATCTCCAATGCCATCCCCTCTCTCTCCGGTGGAGAAGTATTATACAGGGAGACCTTTGGGAAAGGAAGTTGGGGTTGATTTGAACACGTTCTCTTGTCTATTCTACTACTATGATGGTTTTGTAAAAACTCGGATATGTCATTTCGACCGTAGGGAGAAATCTTTAAAATTTAAATATTTCCCCTTTTCCCCCTTTCCCCTTTTTCCCCTTGCTTACACATATTTTTGGTTGCGGCTCGGCTGCGGCAGGAGATGAATCATGGCAGATAGAATCGGTTTTATCGGCCTGGGAATCATGGGCCGTCCCATGGCCCGGAATCTGATGAAGGCGGGATACCGGCTTGTCCTGTTCAATCGTTCGCTTGGGCCGGTCGAGGAGCTGGAGGCCGAAGGAGCCGAGCGGGCCTCGGGGCCGGCCGATTTGGCTTCACGGGCCGATGTCGTCATCACCATGCTCCCCGATTCGCCTGATGTGGTGAGTGTCGTCAGGGGAGAGGGAGGGGTGCTCGAGGCCGCGCGGCCCGGATCGGTAATTATCGATATGAGTTCAATCGATCCCATCGTCGCGCGCGGGCTGGCCGCAGAAGCTGCTTCACGAGGAGTGGAGATGCTCGACGCCCCGGTGAGCGGGGGGGAGCCGGGTGCCAGGGCCGGAACACTGGCGATCATGGTCGGGGGGGATATGGGGGCCTTCGAGCGCTGCCGTCCGATCCTGGAGGCGATGGGGCGAAGCGTGGTGCGCGTGGGTGAGGCCGGGGCAGGGCAAGTGACGAAGCTGGCGAACCAGATCATCGTGGCCCTCAACATCGAAGCGATCGGCGAGGCCCTTGTATTCGCCACAAGGGCCGGAGTCGACCCGGAGGCGGTCTTTCAGGCGATCCGGTCGGGATTGGCCGGGTCGAATGTGCTGGATGCCAAGGCACCTCTCATCCTGGAGCGAGACTTTCGGCCCGGGTTCAGGATCGAGCTCCATCGCAAAGATCTCGACAACGCCCTTGCCGCGGCCGCCTCGCTGGGCGTCCCCCTACCGGCCACCGCTGCCGTGCGCCAGGCCGTGGAGGCGCTCATGGTGGACGGCCGGGGTGAAGAGGATCACGCGGCCATCGTGCGGTTTGCCGAGGGGCTGGCTGGAGTTGAGATCGGGCAGTGAGGAAGGAATGAGGAATCAGGGATCTGGGATCTGGGAATAAGGGGGCGACCATGAGACGAATTCGAGTACGATCGGGCAAGGTGAAACGCGTTGTCCTGCCGAACGGCGGCCGCCCGGTTGCAATCGATCCAGGCTCGGTCCACGGCCGGCTCCACTGGGGCGATCTTTTCGGCAATGACGGGCCGGTCGAGGTGGAGGTGGGATTCGGTAAGGGCCGATTCCTGATCGAGACGGCGGCGGCTCATCCCGAGGTCAACTTTCTGGGAATCGAGGTTGCTAAAAAATACCTGGATCTCGTGGCATGGAGGGTCATGAAGCGCGGCCTTACCAATGTGCGGCTGATACTCGAGCAATCGGAAACAGTATTCAATAACCACATCGTCGGCGGCACTGTGAATGCCTGCTACATATTTTTCCCCGACCCCTGGCCCAAGAAAAGGCATCATAAGCGCCGTCTGCTGCAGGGACCATTCCTCGATGACCTCGCCCGCACACTGATCCCTGGCGGGCGGGTCCACTTCGTGACCGACTTCAAGGAGTACTATGAGGCGGCGCTCCCCTTGTTCCGCGAGCATCCGAAGTTCGATCCGGTGGAGGAGGATCCGGCCGGTTGTAGTGCCGAAGATCTGGTTCTGAGCGGCTATGAATTGAAGTATCGGACCCAGGGGAGGCCCATCTACCGTTCTCTATGGGCAAAATCCCTTCAAACAGATTAATCCACAGTCGAGAGGCTCAGGCTTGAGAAAACGGACGACGATCAGCGTCGCCTCGCTTTCAGGTTCACGCAGTGGAGTGCGCTTTCCTCCTGAGAAAGATGAAGATGTAGAGGGCTACGAGCATCATGAAGATGCTCACAAGCTGAGATTCTGAAAGGTGTATTCCGAAGAGATCGACAAAGCCCCGTGGATCGGCGCGGAAGATCTCGATGCCGGAGCGGGTGATCGAGTAGAGCACGAGAAAGACCCCGAGGATCATGCCGTCGAAGGTCTTCTTCTTTCGAATGCTCCAGAGTATGAAGAAAATAACGAGGGCGTTGACGGCGGAGATGAGCTGCGTGGGATAGACAGGTACGTTCTTCACTCCGAGTCCCAAGGGATTCGTGAATTTTATGCCCAGAGGGAAGTTGGCGTCACAGGTCTTGCCGAAGCAGCATCCCGCCAGAAAACAGCCGATCCGGCCGAACATCAGACCGAGCGAGACAGACGGGATCATGATGTCCGAGACCCCCCAGAAGTTGAGCTTATTGACACGGCAGTAAAGAATACTCACGAATATGGCCGCCAGAAAGCCACCGTAAAAGACAAGTCCGCCTTCCCAGAGTTTAAATATCCTGAGCGGATCGTGGATGAACTGCTCGTAGTAGACGATGCAGTGAAAGATTCGCGATCCCGCGATCGAGGAAAACAGGATGTAGAAGGTCAGGTTGAGGATCTTTTCCGGGTCGACCCCGACGCGGCGCGCCTCCTTCACGGCGAGGCTGATGCCCACCATGAAGCCTATGGCGAGCATCACACCGTACGAGTGGATGTGGATGTCACCGATGCTGAAGAGGATCGGGTGCATGGATTATACTCCTTGCTGTTTCTTTCTTCTGCCCTGAGAATAAACGAAGTAATTAATTCCATAGATGATAGAATGAGCGTGAGCCGGAAGTCAATGGGAAGATCAGAACAAGGTGCCCTGAACCGGGAGGTTGTCGGCCATTTCAGCCAGAAGCGGATAGTGAACCAGCATGGGCTCCGGGACGGCCACGGGCTCGCGCAGCAGCATGTGTCGGATCTGCAGGGCGTTGCAGACCGCCTTGCCCCGGTAATGGTTATTGGTAATTACGTAGGTGGTCTTCGTCGACTCGGATACGCCCGAGATCTTTTCCACCCAGGGTTCAAGCTCGGCTGCAGAGTAGAGGTAATCGTATCGGGCGTCCCGACCGGCATCAGCACGGAACCAGTCATCGCGGTTCTGTCCGTGTAGGCGCACATATCCTATGGCCGCCGTGGCGTGCGCCGATGGGCGCAGAGAGCGGCCGAAAAGCGGCTGGTCGATGTTGACAAATCCGGCGTTGTGCTCGGAGAGCAGATCGTAGAATTCCGGGACGTCCCAGGAGGCGTGCCGGACTTCGACCACGAGCGGATCGGCCTGGAATGAATTGAATAGAGCGGTCAGATGCCGTCTGTTCTCCCGGCTATTCTTGAAGGACCATGGGAACTGGATCAGCAGGGCGCCCATGCGGCCTGATTCACGAAGGGGGTCGAGGCCCCTGTTGAATTGGCTGGTCTCTTTCCCGCCGGGAGACAAGCCCTCGTGGGTGAAGCGACGCCAGAGCTTTACCGTGAAGAGGAATGAGCCTTGCCCCGAAATCCGGCGGGCCCAGGAGCGAGAAGTCGAAGGATCCGGGGGGCGGTAGAATGTGCTGTTGATCTCGATCGTGTCGAAATAAGCTGAAATGTAGGCAAGAGGATCAAACCCCGCCCCTTTGCGCTTTGGGTACACGATCCCATTCCAGTCCGGGTATGACCATCCGGCGGGACCTATCTTGATCCGCTCCGCCGTGCTTATCATTATAGCAAAGTCTCCGCGCCTTCTGATCTTTATAAAAAAAACGCTCCCTCGGAAAAAAAGACGATCAGGCGGGTCACTTTGCTCGCGGAGTGAACGGCCGTAGAGGCGCTTTGGCCTGAGCTTCTCGGATCATGGATTTGAGCTCTTCCATGTCGAAGGGTTTGGAGAGATAATAATAGATACCTTCACCTTTTAGAAAATTGCGGAGCTCTTCACTCCCGAAGGCGGTCATAAAAATCACGGGAACACCCGGGAGTGTCTCTCGCAAGGAGGGAAGTATCTCGATTCCGCTCCGCACCGGCATCTTCCAGTCCGTGATAATGAGGTCAAAATCGTGGAAAGGGACCTCACACAGAGCGGTGATGCCGTCCCGAGCCTCTACGATGATATAGCCCTCCTCGACCAGTTCCTCTTTTAGAAGACTCCGAATCTCCGGGTCATCGTCGGCGATGAGTATCCTGAACGGCTTGCCAGAGCTTCCGCGGGTTTTCTCAGGTGCCAAAGGATTCTCCTCCATCTATCTGCTTTGTCGCCCTGAGCGCCTCCTGAATGATCAGTGACATTTGCTCAACCTGAGATGTGATGATATGGAGGTTTCGTTCGAGATACGGGTCGCCCGGCATCTTCCGGAGCAGGAGCTGAACCCTTCCGCCAATGATATGGAGGGGATTCCCAAGTTGGTGAGCAATGTCCTGTATTATATCTTCTATCGTCGGGCATTCCCTTTCGCTCCGTTTCTCGACCATCTTATCCTTTCATCCAAATCCACACGCCAGGATTATCCATAGCTGTTTGTGGCGGGTGCGCCTTCACGCCTAAAAGACGAGGAGATCGATTCCGAGAGCACTTACCGCCCTCCGGGCGGACTTAATTGAGGGACGTTGCGAGGAGCGTCAGCGACGAAGCAATCCACTGAGCACCCTGGCAGGTTGAGCTCGGGGGATTGCTTCGGGTCTTCGCCCCTCGCAACATCCATAACTTTTTCCGTACTCCCCTTGGTTCCTCTTCTCTCTGCGTCTCTGCGTTAAAACTCTTCTACGGAAAAAATTGGATTTTCTATACGATTGAATTATCTTGAAACCTTTAAATTTTTTATCATATTCCATGCAGGCAAAGCAAGCCGCTCCCGGCTCGTACTGTGCGAAGAACAAGGATAATGGCCAGTGAATCTAAGATGATAACGAAGCGCGCCCCAAGGGTTCTTTTACCGGAAAATTTATGGACTTAATTCTATTCGATAGTTTTATGTTGACTATATGTTTCCTTTTGATATAGACTTGACCAAAATCACAGGCTGCATTTAAATTGTGGAACAATTGAAATGCAGTATCGACACAAGAGCTCTATGCCGAGCGAAATCCGCCATCAGCACACAGACACTGCATTAACGAAAGAAGAGCAAAGGAGACAAGAATGATGAATGTCTGGCTTCGGGGATTTTGGCCGATGGTCTTTGCCATCCTGCCCCTTCTTTTTATCGTGATCGTGGGATGTCCAAAGAAAGAGGAATTGGTCAGCGAGACGGAGTCGGCCGCTGTCAGCGAGCCTGCGGGAGCCGAGAAGTCGCAGGCGGATAAAGAGAAGGAACTCAAGGAGGAGGCCCGTCGACTCGAGGAGGAGAGAGCGAGACAGCTAGAGATGGAGAAGGCTCGCCGTCTAGAGTCGGAGCGAATTGAGAAGCTGAGAAAAGAATTTGAGAACGTGGATATTCATTTTGAATATGATAAATTTTCATTGACCCCTGAGGCCAGGAACATCCTGAGAAAGAAGTACGAGTATCTGGCGAATCATTCTGGAGTGGCCATCCTGATAGAAGGGCACTGTGACGAGAGGGGGACTATTGAGTATAACGTGGCCCTCGGAGACCGCAGGGCCAAAGGCGCGAGAGATTACCTGATTCGCCTCGGCGTGGAACCGGCCCGGATCGAGATGATCTCGTACGGAGAAGAGATGCCGCTCGATACCCGGCACACCGAGGAGGCCTGGGTTCGTAATCGGAGAGATAAATTCGTTATTATTCATGAGGATTAGGAACAAAAATTTCTAATTAAAAAGGAGGAAGAGATATGGAGGATATAAGGAATTCTCCTGGCTCAGAAGGAAGTGCAACTCAGGGGCCAGCTCCCTCTGCAAGCAAGCCGGGCCTAAGGGAGAAGAAGAAGAGGGGCAACGATGTTAGCCTTGTCGTTACCTTCCTGCTCGGAGTTTGTACAACGGTGATCTTTTATATCGTTATCATTCAATTCAAGGGGACATACACGTACACGCTTTTTTGCGAACGCAGCCCTGTCCAGTATCTCATTGTGGGCTTGCTGTTCTGGTCTTTTTGGATACTCCTGTTGAAGGCCTGGAAGCTCTTCGGCCAGCGAACGTCCCTCTACGACATAGAGCAGGTTTGCGAAAGGTATCCTACCATCCGGGCCGAGCAGGTCGATGATTTTACCCGGGACATCTCCCAAGAGATAAGGAAATCCGGCGATAAGATCGTCGTCCGACGCTTCCTCAATGCCCTAGATCATTTCAAGTCTTCACGGAATACGCAGGAGGTGACAAGCGCCCTGCGCTACTACGAGGATCTCGATACGGCCGCCATGGAATCGAGCTTCGTGATCGTCAAGGTCTTTGCCTGGGCGATTCCGATTCTGGGATTCATCGGCACCGTTCTCGGTGTCAGCGTCGCTGTGGGTGGATTCGCCAAGTTCATCCAGACAGTCGAGCACCTCGACGAGGTCAAGGCGGCGCTGGGAGGAGTGACCACCGGCCTGGCGGTCGCTTTTGATACCACGCTTCTCGGCCTCATGACCGTGGTACCGTTGATGTTCATGAGCTCTTTCTGCCAGAAGCTCGAGGATGACTTCCTGATATCGGTCGATGAGTTTTGCCTGGACAATCTGATCTCCAGACTCAAGGGGGAAAAGGCCGGCCTGCCCGCCTTTGGCGAAGGCTTCGAAGCCAAAGAGCTCCAGACGCTTCCCAGGGGTGAGTTCGACACAAAGGATCTGCCAGCCTTGCGTCTCCTGATCGAAGGGGGGGGGCTCAAGGAGTACGGCAATATGCTCCAGGAGACATTTCAGGCCTTCGTGGACAATTTTCAGAACGTGGTCGGGCAGTTCATGGAGCGCGTTGAGATCATGGGTGATCAGTTCCGGTCATTTCAGCCGATGGCGCTGGATATCATCAATGCCTTTGATGGCTTCGTCAATAGCTCTTACGGCGTTTTCACCGATCTATTGCACCAGCAGGGGAATTTCGCCGAGCACGTAAAGAGCATGCAGGCCATGGTGAACACCATGAACGAAATTTCCGACGGCTATTCAAAGGATCGACAGAAGATAATCGAACAGGGAGAGCGCTGGGTCCAGATGCTCTCCCATGAGATTTCAGACGGTTTTACTACAGAGCGCAAGCAGCTCGTGGATGAGGGAGAGCGCTGGGTTAAGATGCTGGCTGATGTCGGAAGCGCCATCCAGCGCAATATGTAGCCCATCTTCAGTAAGTGCCATCACAGACGAGCGGATCGAGTCAGGCTGGCGATGGGAGGCGCGCAAAAGGAGAGGAAAAAATGCGTGGAAGAACCAAGAAAAAGGCAGAAGTCAATGTGCTCTCCTTTCTGGATGTCCTTATCAATACTATCGGTGCACTGGTGGCTATTATTCTTTCTTTTGCCCTTATATCCGTGAAGAATGCCGTCGTGGCAATCGAGGTGAAGGGCACGCCGCCCGACAAAGAACCGATCTACATCTGCTGTTACTATGATAACATCGTCATCCATCCTGAAAAGACCAGCGTTTCCTTCGAGGAGATCGACCAGCAGGACTCTCCTTACATAACGCTGGTCAAAGACATGTCGGACGAGCCGATTGAGCACAATTACCTGGTCTTCGCGATCTACCCGGACGGGATCAGGACTTTCGAGAAGGCGCGCTTTGTTGCCGTCGAAAGTGATATCGAGATCGGCTACGAACCGATGGATGCAGGATGGGAGCTCAAGATTCTCACCGACCGTGATCGATTGTAATGATGATCCACTTGAGCTTCCGCGCCGGAGTGACCAGCCCCGGTGCGGCAAGGGGAACCCATGGCAAGGACAAGACAGGAGAGAGGTGAGGTAATATTTAATTTTGATTCCTTGTGTGACATCATCACCAATGTCATGGCGATCATGCTGGTCTTCGCGCTCATCGCTATCATGCTGATGCTTGGCAAGACATATAGGATCAAGACTCCCTATGCGAGGGTCGCTGAAAAGAATCCCGTCTTCTTGGAGTGCCGCAACAACCGGGTCGTACGGGTAAGTGAAACCGTGACACCCGACGACCCTAACTACTACTTTATATTTCTTCCATACCGAACGGTACTGGTGCCAAGGGAGGAGTGGAGCGGAGAGTCGGTCTCTCGAATCCAGGAGGCCGATTCTAAGTACAATAAACTGATTGAATCGATCGATCCGCGCACACAGTTCGCATATTTCTTTGTAAGGCCCGACAGCTTCCAGGTCTACCGGGTCGCACGTGAAATTCTTTGGAGAGCGGACAAAGAGGTAGGCTGGACACCGCGGGAATATGCCGACCCGATCATGTTTAGCCCCTTTGGAGAACCTCCAGAGGTCGACTCCGGTTCGTAGGGGCGGCAAGCAACTAATTTCGATAGACCGAGCTGGACGCGCGGCGTCCGATCCGGGATACATGGCTAAAAATTTGAGATTTCTGAATATACTTCTGACAATCTGCCTGGGTTTCACTCTCCTTGTATTCAGCGCGGGGAATGAAGCTACAGCCATAGAGATCCCCGGTCATGTCACGCCGGTCAATGCCATAAGCATCTCCTCCGATTCACAGATGATCGCATCAGGAGGGGAGGACGGGTCTATTCGAATTTGGGACCTCAGGACTTTTGAGTACCTGGGGTCGATCAGTGAAGGCTCAGCAGGCGTGAAGGCAATCGACTTCTCCCCGGACGGGAGAACCCTGGCATCCGGGTACGCCGACGGTTCGATCGTGCTCTGGGCTGTGAACACCGGAGAGGCCACTCACAGAATCAAAGCCCATTTGGATAGTGTGCTTGAAGTGGCTTACGACCCGGACGGAAACGGGCTTGTGAGCGCAAGCTCTACTGGGAAGGTGAAGGGATGGACGTTATCCGGGTCCCCAAAGGGGACTCCCCTCTTTCTCGGGAAAGCTGCATCGGCATTCGCACGAGAGCCGGGTGGATGGGGAGGGGTGATCGGATCGGATAAGGAAATTCGTTTTTTTGATCAGGAAAGAAGGCTCGTAGAGACGATCCGGGAGGGTCTTGATGGCTCCACAGCACTTGCCGTCGCCCCGGGGAGCAAGAGTTTTGCCTTTGGCTCCCAAAACACGATCCGCCTGTGGAATCTGGAAAATGGAAGTGAAGATGCCATCCTGAAGGGACACATCTTCGAGATTCGAGCCCTGGATTTTCACCCCGAACGGCAGTGCATCGCCTCCGGATCGGTCGATAAGACCGTACGGATGTGGAACCTGAAAACGGGAAAGAGGGAACGCAACTTCATTGGCCATTTTCTCACGGTAACGGATGTGGCCTTTACGCCGGACGGGTCGCGCCTGGCCAGCGCATCGGCCGATCACACGGTCAAGATATGGGATGTCACGACCGGGAGGTGCCTGGCCACGCTCGGAACCCCTTTGAGTCGATCGAGGGACATGTGGGGAGTCACGATCCACACGGCGGAGAAGAGTGGCAGGATGGTGGATGCCACATTCCCTATGGAATACTGGGATACCAAGCCTGGATATTCATTCTATTTCATTGGACTGAAGATCACGAATATGCTGGATGTAGAGAACAGCTTTTTTTCCACCAACATCTTTCTGAGGGATGGGAAGGGTAGAATATTTCTTTGCGTGGGCGAAAGAGAAATCGGTCTACTGGAGAATGCAGTGGAAGAGATGGAGTTCCTCAAATATCGAGCGTCTGGAAATCAGAGCAAGACGCTGGACTTCGTCTTTTTGGTCCCGATCAACGCCCAAGATCTGAAATTGCAATTTATGGATCTTGATCCAATGGCGCTGGGCTCCTATCTCCACTGAGCCTGCCCCTCATGGGCATGAGCCGTCAGATGGAGAGCATATGACCGGCGTCACTAAAAAACAGGAGGATCACCATGAAGCTTGAAAGGCGCTTCTGGGTGTGGCTCATTCTCACCACTTTCCTTATCGGATTATTCGCGCCGGGGTGCGCATGGTTCGCCTGGCTTCGACCCGAAGAAGAGGAGCCCGAATTTGTGGAAGAGGAGGAGAGGGATTACCCTGCTCTCATCACTGAACATTATACGCGGGCCATCGAACTCGATCCGGACAACGCAGACGCCCACCAAAACCTGGCCATCGCCTATTACACAAAGGAGGACTTCAAGAGCGCGATTCACCACTTTGAGGAGGTGGTCCGGCTGCGCCCCGAGGACGCGAGCGCTCGTTTCAATCTCGGAGTCTGTTACGGCCGCAATAAACAGTTCGATAAAACCGCTATCCAGTACAAAGAGGCAGAGCGTATTGACCCGGAATACACCCGGAAACAGAAGGTCCTCATGATGCTTAATCTCCAGCGCGGAGATTATGATTTCGCAGTGAATACATATCGCGAGGGCATCCGATTCGCCGAACACACAGGACTCGAGGAAGAGATCTTCGATTTTACCTATGCCAAGAGAGGGGTCTACGATCATGTTATCGAAGAGTACAGGGAGGCGGTGAAGGTAGACCCTTACGACTCTGACGCCTACCTGAATCTAGGCGTGGCGTTCAGCGTCAAAGGATATCATGAAGAGGCGATCACGGCATATCAGAAGGCAATAGATACCGGGGGGCTGGACGTTGGTGAGATCTTCGGCGCGGCGGTGGATTACAGAGAAAAGGGGGAGAGGGACAAAGCGGTCGAAGCTTTCAAAAAGGCGGTCCGCACAACGTCCGGAGGGGGGAAAACCCAGTCTTTGCTGCGTTTTGTGTACGCCAAGAAGGGCACCTATGACGAGATGGTGGAAAAGATAAAGACCTCGTTTGAAGAAGATCTAACTATAAAGATGGCATTCGCCCACTCCAACCTGGGCCAGGAGTACGCTCACCTGGAGGATCATGAAAAGGCAATCAAGGCTTTCCGTCAAGCGATCAATCTCAATCCGAAAGATCCGAGCACGCGGATGAACCTAGGCGTGGAGTACATCACACTGGACCAATTGGAATCCGCCGTTCGGGAATTCGAGGCGGCCAAGAGGCTGGCGCCCGAGAGCCCGGATATCTGCCTCAACCTCGGAAACGCTTATGTCATCCACGAAAAATATCAGGAGGCGATACAGGAGTACAAGAATGCGCTGATAGCGGATCCGGAATACTCGGCCGCCATGGTAAACCTGGGAGTGGTCTACACCAAAATGGGCGATTATGATCAAGCGGTTTCCATGTTCGAGAAAGCATCCGAATTGGATCCTCAGGACCATGTATTCCTGAAGATGGGCTATCTCTATTACCAGCTTCAGGATTATGACAAGACCATAGAGGTCTGCGAGGAAGCCACGCGGCTCAATTACAAATTGTCGGAAGCCCATATTCTGATCGGGCTCTCTTATGCCCACAAGGGAGAGATCGATCGGGTCATGAGTGCCTATCTGAACGCCCTTCGAATAGACGACGCCAACGGAGAGTCTCACCTCAATCTCGGGGTGGCCTACGCCAAGAAGGGGCTCTACGACAAGGCGATCGCAGAATTCAGGGACACCATCGCAATGAATCCCGACCTGGCAGCGGCTCATCTGAACCTTGCGCTCGCCTACAATATTAAATTCTATCTGAGCCAGCTCTAGGGGGGCCGGAGAGCTTATGGAGTAGAGTCGATGATAGGATCCTTTTACCGATGGCTTGGAAATGCAAGGTTTAATGAAGCCCGGGATCTGCTTAGATGTGAGGGGCGATATGATGAAGGGGTCGAGAAGCTCCGCAAAGCAGAGTTTTTTTTCAGGCGAGCCCAGTTCACCGACGGATTGGCCGACTTGGGCGACCAATATTTGAGATTGCGCCATCTTTCCGAGGCCGAGCAGCTCTTTGACGAGGCAAAAGACAAAGACGGTCTCCTGGCAGTGAGCGAAGCCCTCATCGAGCGAGGCAACCTCGCCTCGGCACGACGGGTAAGGGACCTGGCCCAGCAATCGTTCAAGGAAGAGGAATACCGAAGAATAGGCGATACCTTGCTGGAGAGAGGCTATCTCATGGCGGCTGCCGAGGCCTACGACAGAGGGAAGGATGAGGATGGGATCGCCCGCGCAGCCGAAAAGTTGCTCGACAGGGGAAACCTGCCGGCAGCGGAGCTACTCATGCGCTATCTTGGTCGGGAAGTGAGCAAGGAACGATGGGAAGCCGTGGGAGAAGTCCTGCTCGATCGAGCCGAGGTAAAGGCGGCGGAACAGGCATTCAAAAGAGCGGGATCTTCTCTTGATTCCGGACGACTTCAGCGTGCAGGACAGCGGTACATGACGGAAGGCCGCCTGGATGCCGCGCTCTATGCATTTGATAGGGCGGGAGACCGCGAAGGGCTCGAACAATTGGCCGAGGCGGCAGGGGCGGCCGGCTATTTCGAACTTTTTCTCCTCGCCGCGAAAAAGGCCGGGAGGGATGTGGATCGCCAGGCGCTCGCAGCGATGGCGAACGATTACCTGGCGCGAGGCCTTTTTACACAGGCAGATAAGGCCTTCAAGGCAGCAGGAGAGGAACAGGGTCTTCAACGCGTCGCCGAGGCTACTCTTGAACGAGGGGATGTGCGCCGGGCCTTGAGCCGTGGCGTACTGGCGGAGATGAAGGAGAAGGGAGGCGAACTTCTAAAGGATGGAAGACTCTATTCATCCGGACTTGCCATGGAGGCCGCCGGAGATAAAGAGGGGCTCATCCGTCTTGGAGAGATTTACGCCCAAAAGGGGGCCCTCGACGGTGCTGAGAGGACTTTCCGGAAGGCCGGCGTGCCGATCGAGGCAGGAACTTACAAGGAATGGGGCGACCAGTGGGAAAAGAAGGGCTACGCCCTTTCGGCCAGCCGGGCAATGACAAGAACCGGAACCGAAGAGGATCAAGAAAAGTTACGCACCGCAGCCGAACGCTACCTTGATGAGGGACTCATTGGAAGCGCAGAGCGCTCACTCGGGCTCATCGAGGACCGGGCAGGCCTCGCAAAGATCGGAGATAAGTATTTAGAGGTGGGCGATTTTGCCAGCGCCGATCGGCTATACCGGGCGGCGGGAAGGGAGACGAGCGATACGGAATATCAGCGTATAGGGGACGACCTGCTGGAGCGCGGATGGCTCACCAGCGCCGATTGGAGTCGAAAGCGCCGAGGTGCACCCATGGACAAGGAAGAGTATCGCTCTATGGGCGAGCGATTCCTGGAGCAAGGCTTCCTGTATGGGGCGGAATGGTCTTTTTCACGCGCAGGGGATACCGACGGATTGCTCAAAGCGGGCCAGGCCTATCTCGATCAAGCCGACCTGAAGGGGTCGGAAAGAGCCTTTAAAAAAGCTGAGCGCCGTATGTCATCTTCCCAGTACATAGCGCTGGGGGACCGCTTTCTCCAGAATGGGTACCTCGGTGCAGCCCGCGCGGCTTTCGAAGCGGCAGATGATAAAGAGGGTAAGCTTCGCCTCGCAAAAGCCCTGGCCGACCAGGGGGACATTATCACAGCAGAAAAGGTCTGCCAGGATGTAGGCAAGGCCATGGAAGTGCCTGAATACCTGGAATACGGCAGGCGTTATCTCGACAAGGGGAATCTTAGCGCTGCAGCCTACGCCTTTCGCCGGGCAAACAGCCAGGATGAGCTAAGAGCGACCGGCGAGGCCCTGCTGAAGGCCGGAAGACTGGATGAAGCGATCGAGGTGTTCCGTGCAGGACATATACGTTTCGGGCTGTTCAGCCGTCTCATGTATAGACTCAGGCGTCGCCCGGACTGACATTGCGTTTTTATCGCTCGAGGCTTGACAATGAACAGGGAGTTTTTTTAATTATCTTGTAACACTATGCGGGCATAGCTCAGTGGTAGAGTACAAGCTTCCCAAGCTTGGTGTCGCGGGTTCGACTCCCGTTGCCCGCTCCATTTTTTATGGAGCCGCCTCTGTTGATCCGTGGGCGGCGCGATACGGTTAACATGCACCTCGGCTGACGAATAATAGCCGGGGTTTTTTTATGCCTTCTTTCTTGATTGCATGGGAAATCCAATTTTTTCCGTTGAAGAGTTTAACGCAGAGACGCAGAGGCGCAGAAAAGGAAATCCGTGGAGCTTAGAAAAAGAATTTTCAACCACAGAGATCACAGAGAGAGAATGAATGCAATCAAACTCTTTTTTTCTCTGTGCTCTCTGTGTCCTCTGTGGTGAATTTTTATAACGTAAGGTTTGAATTGTCAGAGATCAAAAGTCTGCCCGAAGAGCGATAAGTGCACGATCCTATGAAGAAGCTGCTGCTGGCGGGACTTGTCGCGGCCGGTGTCGCGATCGCATGTCTCGTGAATTTGACCCACCTCGAAAGTTGGGTGGGCCGGATAATTGTTGACAGAATGGAGCGCCTCATGGGGTGTCCCGTTTCTGTACGCTCCACTGCGTTGAGCCTTCTCCCCCCCCACCTCACTTTGAACGATCTCTCTTTATCGATCCCATGCAACCAGAGAAGCGCAGGCGCCCTGAGCATCGAAAGAGTCGAACTCAGCGTTGACCTCTCCGCACCCGGCGGTCCGGGGACAGGCATCCTGACTCTCGACGCCATCGGCGTTCAAGCGGCGGTCATTGCAGACCATCCCGGCCTCTCTGACTGGATAAAAGGCTTTACCCATGAGGACGATTCGGCCGACACTAAGGACAGTAAGATTTCATTACTCACAATCGGGAGGATCTGCGTAAGGGATGGGAGTATTCTGGTGAAGTTGAGCTCCGACCCAGCGGCCGCCGGCATCCGGGGAATCGAGGTCGATTACCGGAGAGGATCGGAGGAGAGCCTGTTCTGCCTGAGGGCCGATAGAGGTGATATCAGGAGAAACAATTTGGCAGAGCCCATCGAGGAGCTGGCCGCCCGGATCATCTTTACGGCGGAAGAGGGGAGACTCGTGGATGCGGTCTGCTCGACCGGGGGCATCAGTCTGCACGGATCAGGATTCTTGTGGAGGGTCGAAGGCGGAACGAGGCTTCAGGGGCTGCTGGAAATAAACGCTAGATCTGCGTGGACCGGCAACCTCGTCCCCTCCGTGGATGCGGAAGGATGCGTTGAGGCCATCTGGGAGGTGGCCGGTGATTCAGGGGGCTGGAGGCTGGATGCCGCCATTTGGGTCTATGAGTCGGCCTTGTTCGGGATAGCCGGCGCCACAGGGGAAGCCGCCCTGTTCGTGGATCATAAGTCGCTGAACCTTTTGGGTCTGCGGCTGGCGGGGGCAGCAGGAGAGATCCACTCTGCCGGCTCGATAATGTGGGGGCCGAGCAGAGAGTTTGACTGGAGGGTGGAGGGGCTGGGGCTCGATCTGGATCTTCTTGCAGGGTGGATGGATGGAAAACCGGATAATTTGCTCTCTGGGGAGATAGAGGCCAGTGTTGATGTTTGGGGAATGCTCGGAGTGGACTGGATCCTTGCCGGATCGTTGCGATTCGAAGCGGACAGATTACAGGCAGGGAAATGGATGGGGGGACCGGTCTCCGGATCGGCGTTGATCTGCGCGGACCGGGATGGGGTATTTCTTTCCGAGGCCGCCGGCAAATGGGGCGAAGGCCTTGTCCTGGCAGAAGGATTCGTGGGGAAGGATGACTGCCGAGTGCACATGGTCTCACGGGATATGGAGATTGCCCCCTTCGGTATTCTGTGGGCGGCCTCGCCGAGGGGCATCATGGACGCCGAGGCCATGGTAAGCGGGCCGCCATCCGATCCCGATCTGTTGGGACGCTTCGAGATCGATGACCTGGCCTTCCGTGAGCATCCGGCCGGTTTTGTGTCGGGCTCTTTCCGACGAACGGAAAACGAGCTGGAGGTCCATGACGCCCTCTGGCTGTGCGAAAAAGGAGAGATTCATGCTCGGGGCAGCTTCAATGCCGTGCGAAAGATTTTTTGCGGCGTGGAGCTCACGGCGCGACAATTTCCCATGCATGCACTTGGCAACCTGATTCCGGCCCGATACCGGCACCTGCAGGGAGTCGATTCGGGAACGATCGAGGGCAGGGCCGTTCTGGATGGAGAGCTTACAGAGGCATCCGGCTCCGGATCTCTCATGGTCAGTGACGCTCACGTGCCGGGATGGGGGCCGCTGGAGGCGGACCTGACGTGGAGCGTAGATCGGGGGAGGTGGCGTATCGATGGGCTCAGGGCTGCAGCGCCGGGTGCAGAGATCCTGGCGGCGGGGACGATCGGCTCGGACGGGGAGATTTTGGGCCGCGCGGAAGCCATGATCAACGAGCTCGGCAAACTGCCCCCTCTGGCCGGGATTGCACCCTCCCTGGAGGGGGAGCTCATCGTGAACGGCCGGATCTCGGGAGAGGCCGCTTCTCCCCTATTCAAGGGGGATGCGTTGCTGAGGGAGGTGAAGTGGCGCCGGGTCGACTGGGGCACGCTGACCTTCCGGCTGGATGCGGATAAGGGTGCGGTCAGGACAGTGGTAGAGGGGTTCGATGGCTGTGCCACGGCAGAGTGCGTGATCGGCCTGGGGCCGAAATATCCTGTCAGCGCTCATGGCTCCATAAGAGGACTCGAGGCGGAGCGGTTTCTCCCGACCATTGATCCGGACGCGAAAGCCTTGCTGAGTGGAGAGGTGTGGTACGAGGGGGATATTCTAAGACTTGAGCAGGGCTGCCTGGTGGCCCTGCTAAGCGAGGCACTCATTGCCAAAGGCTCGCTGGTTGCTCAGAACGATGAGACCATCCGAATCATCGGCCGTGAGAATCGGATCGAGATATTTCCCTTCAGGATCCAGGGAAAGAATACCACCCTCGATCTCCACGGAGAATTCGGCCCCGAGACGGGGCTCGACATGCACGCCGCAGGCACGGTCGAGCTCGGCCTCGTAGACGCATTTTTCCGCGACGATTTCACTGTGGCCGGAAATCTCGACCTAAAGGCGTGGTTGGGTGGCTCTTTGTCCAGGCCGAGGCTCTCGGGCCGGGCTTCGTTGAGCCAAGGCCTCATGGCATGGAAAGGACTTCCCCAGAGGGCAGAGGATCTCACGGGGGAGCTTCGCCTGGAGGAGGATCATGTGGTCCTCGATCGCCTGGTCGGTCGGTTGGGCGGCGGAACTTTCCGTGTCCACGGCTCAGGAAGCATTGGATCCGGGGGCATGGAGAAGGTGAGCCTTTCGGGCTTCTATGAGGAGGTGGAGCTTCGCTTCCCGGAGTGGCTTCCGTCACGCTCAAGCGGCTCGCTCTTCCTTTCCGGGCGCTCCGGCGAGCTGCGGCTCACCGGTGACATCGATGTGGGCACGGCGGCCTTCGTCAAATCGATCAATTGGGACACCATGCTCGAGGCCTTTCGCGCCCGGCTTCTTCCGCATCGGCAGGCACTCTTGCCAACGTCTCCCGGCAAAGAGGAGCTGCGCTTCGATTTGCGGTTCAAGGCCGACGATGACCTGATCATCAAGAGCAACGTGGCCCGGGCCGAGTGGAGCGGCGAGCTGCGCCTGGTAGGCAGCCCCGCCGGATTCACCGCCCTCGGCGGCCTCACCCTCGTCGACGGCGAGATCAAGATCCGGGGGAATCCCTTCCGGCTCACCTCCGGGGCTGTCGATTTCACCAATCCGACCCGGGTGGATCCGATCATACATGTGTCGGCCGAGTCAGAAGTCAAAGACACACGCATCTTCATTGCATTTCAGGGAACCCTGGACGACTACATCCTCGACTTCAGCTCCGCCCCGCCGCTGGACAAGGGGGACATCCTATCGCTGCTGGCCCTCGGAATGACCACAAAAGAGCTCGATGCCCACGGCGGAGGGATCACGGTCGTGGAGGCTGCTTCCGTTCTCACAGGGGGCGTGCAGCGCAACATAGAGGAGCGGGTAAAACGATACGTGGGTGTGACGACATTCCGGATCGAGTCGGACTATTCACCGTCTTCCGGGGGAATTCAACCCAAGATCGTTATAGGGAAGGAGATCACGCCGGACCTCTTCGCCACCTTTTCCAGGGGGATTGGGCCCGGCGAGGAGGAGGGCGACGAGATCCGCCTGGAATACTCTCTGACCGATCATCTGTCGATCGTGGGCGAGTGGAGGTCGCGGAGCGAAGATTCGTACGGCGCATTCGGAGGGGACCTCAAGCTCCGGTACGACCTGGAATCTCTGTGGCCCCGTTGGTGGGGGAAATGAGAGGGCCGGGGGCTCTGGATAGCACCTGGATCTGGCTTGCCGCGATGATCGCGGTGCTCGTCCCGGCCGGCCCGGCCAGAGCCCTGGAGCCTACTCAGATATTTCATCCGGACCACAGGCAGGTCGGCTCTGTTTTTCTTGAGCTCCCGGACTCACTGGAGCGGAAGCGGGAGTCCCTGGAGCGCCTCGTGGAGATCCATCCGGGCGGACCGTATGATCCCTCACTTGCAAGGGATACGATCTCGGCCCTCTATCTGACCGGGCTCTTCTCCGACGTGCGCCTGGAGGTCACATCCCCGGAGAGCACGGGCCCCCTGCATATCCTCCTTCGCCCGATATTGCGCCGCTCCATAGCCTCGATCCGGTTTTCCGGGAACGATCGGATCTCGCGCAGAGACCTGGCGCGCACTGTGCGACTCAGGCCCGGAGCACCCCTGGATTCGATGGAGGTGCAGAAAGAGGCGGATCGCCTTGCCTCCTTTTACCAGGAACGGGGATTCTATGAGGTGGTCGTGGAAGGGATCGTGGAAGAGGAGGAGCATCCTTCCTCACGACCAGAGGAGATCGATATCCTTTTCACGATCAGGGAAGGGCCTCGGACCCGACTCGGCGAAGTGACCTTTTCGGGCCAGCCGGGATTTTCGGACGGGAAGCTGCGAGAGCGGATCCCCATCAAGACGGGGAAGAGTTTTTCCAAGAAGGATCTGCAGAAATCGCGGGAAGGGCTTCGCGACTTTTGCCTGGAGCAGGGCTTCTGGGAGGCGAGCGTCTCCGACCCCGAAGTCGACATGGACCAGGAGGACCACACCGCCCGAATCTCCTTCGCTATCGAGCGGGGCCCCCGTTTCGATGTCCGCTTCCAGGGGAATCATCGCTTCAGCCGGCGAAAGCTCCTCCGGGTCCTCGACGTTGAGGAAACAGGTCTCCCTCTCGGATTCTACGATGATGCTCCCAAGACGATCGAGACTTTTTACAAGGATCACGGGCACTATTTTGCTAAGATATCCTGCACGGTCGTGCGACTTGAGGCGGGAGATGAATGCAGACTGACCTTCACCATCGATGAAGGCCCCCGGCTCGCAGTCGAGCGGATCGAGTTTAGCGGCGAGAACCCGCTGAATGAGAAGGAGCTCCGAGACCAGATGCTCACCCGAGAGCGGTCAGCCTGGGGTTTCCTGCGCCGCGGTGTCCTGCGCGACGAAGTACTCCTGGAAGACCGGAATGCCATCCGCGCCCTCTTTCATCGGAACGGCTTCCATGAGGCCGAGGTGGGAGAGCCCCGAATTCGGTTCAGTGAGGAGAAGACCCGCGCCTTCATCGAGATCGATACGCTTCCTGGCCCGATAACAAGGGTCGATCGAATAGAGATCTCCGGGAACGAGTCCATCCCGGATGAGGCACTGCTGGAGCACATGGAGACCCTGGCCGGCTTACCTCTCGACCTTTTGCACCTAGAGGATGACTGTCGCTCGATTGCCGAGGTCTACGGAGGGCTCGGCCGTATCGAAACAAAAGTGAAATCTCACATTCTCTCCGGCGCCGAGGCGGAGCCGGTGACGGTGCGCATTGAGATCGCAGAGGGAGAGGAGATCTTGGTCGACGACGTCATCCTCTCCGGCAACAGGAGGACCCGGGACGAGTTCATCATACGCGAGCTCACGGTCGACCGAGGAGACCCGGTCGACCCGGAAGCGATCCTCCGGAGCCGGCAGCGCCTCCACGGCCTCGGGTACTTCAGGCGGGTGGAGGTGCGAACAGTGGAGGATCCGGAGAATTCCGGCACCAGGGATCTCCTGGTGAAGGTGGAAGAAAAAAAGACGGCCGGGATATCCTTCGGGGCGGGATATAGTACGGAAGACGGTGTCCGGGGATTCCTGGAACTCTACCAGCGCAACGTCGTCGGCCGGGGCCTCGACGGTTCTCTGCGGATCGAAGTCAACAGGAATGAGCAGAAGTTCTCTGCAAGGTTCCGCGAGCCCTATCTTCTAGGGCGACGCGTAGAGGCCTCGGCGAGCTCTTTCTACCAGAGCACAGAGGAGCTGAGCTACCACCTTGGAAAGCTGGCCGGGGCGTTTTCAATCATCCGCTCTTTTTCACCCCGGCTAAAGGGGACGCTCCGATATGAGCTGGAGATCTACAACCTCTATAATGTCGAGCCGGACGTGAGGCTCACCTCCCTGGATGAAGGGGAGAGCTCCATCGGGACCTTCAGCGCGATCGCAGTCTGGGACGGCCGGGACGACCCGATACTCCCGTGTCGCGGCCTATTTGCAAGCCTCGACGCGGATATTTCCCACGGGGCGTTGGGGACCGACGCGACCTTCGCCAGGGTCACGGCAACCCTGTCCGGGTATATCCCGGCGCCGGGTGGCTCCGTGATCGCGCTACGCGCCCGGGCCGGGTACGCCGGCTCCTTTCGACACGTCAACGAGATTCCGATCCACAAGCGCTTCTTCCTGGGCGGCAGTACTTCGATGCGCGGTTTCAGCCGGAATCGCGTCGGGCCGGTCGGGGTGGAGGGGAATACCGTAGGGGGCACCATTCTTCTCAACGCCAACGCCGAGATCCGGGTACCCATCGCTTTCGGGCTTTGGATAGCCGGCTTTTTCGATGCAGGGAACAGCTTCCTCGAGGGACGCCCTCCTGTCCAGAATCTTTTCCTTGCCTATCTATATTCGCACGAGGGGCGTGCCGGAGGGTATCTCATAGAGGGGTATGATATCGAGGTGTCGTCCGTAAGGACCTCGGCCGGAGCGGGTTTGCGCTACATCACGCCCATCGGGCCGCTGAGCCTCGACCTGGGTCTCAATCTCGACCCGAACCCGGAAGAGGACCGGTGGCACGTCCACTTCAACGTGGGCTATCCGTTTTAAATTTTTTGTTTTCGGGCTTGATTACATTGGAAATCAAAATTTCTTCCGTTGAAGAGGTTTAACGCAGAGACGCAGAGAGAAGATAATCCAGAACCTTTCATATCAGAATGAAATCTTGAATGTTTTGGATGGCGCAAAGGTGCGCACAGATTGCAGAAATATTCGGAGTGATTTAAGGATTAATCGATCTCGGCAAGTATTTTTTATATTTTTTTGCCCATTTTTTTTTGGCATTATACCATTCAGGTCTTTTTTCTCCAATGTCCTTATGTTTTATCGTTAAAGGAACCGTGTAATTCCTAAATCCTTTCAGATGTGCTCTAAACGTTGCAGAAATATCATAAAAATCCCAACCCTCCATTTTGTCTTTGCTCCATCCGCCAATTTTCTTTAGAACTTTTTTCGTCGTTATCAGCATAACTCCATCCAATACCAAGACTTCCCCAAGGTCGCCCAATAAATGATATTGTTCATTGTGTTCTTTTTCCACTCTTTGACCAGTATAACCTCCACCAGAAAAGTCTTTTTCCCACCAGACAGCCAACTTTGTTAAGCTTTTGGAACCTGCTACTCCTATGAATCCTGTTTTTTTTTCAGAAAAATATTTATTGATAATTATATGCCAATTATTTGGCCATCTTAATTCTACGTCTTGATGCATATAACAAATAATATTATTTCTAGCTAATTTTGTACCTTTGTCATAAGCATTAAAAATAGATTTGACGTTTTTGATTTTTACAATGTCGGGCTGTTCTATTAATCGCCCAATCGATTTTTTTGATTTATTGAAATCGATTTCGTCATTAACGGCGATTACAAAGGAAATATAATTATTGCCTATCTGATTTTTATCCATTTTTTACTCTTATTTATGGAAGTATCTGCAAAGATCGATAAAATCAACGTATCTTGCTAATACCTTAATTATACACAAATTCAAGATATCGTACTACTACAGCGACATTTCAGCTATAGACTTTTAGAATGACCTCATGTATCATG
>CAZFWM010000030.1:0-36605 GCA_964522545.1 uncultured Thermodesulfobacteriota bacterium | reverse complement strand
CCTTGCTTTTTTATTATGTTTTTGGGGGAATTAGCTCAGGAACTTCTGTCTAATACCTCAAAGAGAGTGAATCGAAGAATCGAAACGTAACCCGTTGAAAAAGGAGGAAGAGAGATGAAATTCAAAATGTTCGCAGTCTGTATGACCGTTGCGGCTCTTTTGACAGCCCCGTCATTGGCCGGGGCCGCGGCGCCCGGCCTGATCCACCACCAGGGATATCTCACCGACGAATCCGGAACGCCGATCAGCGGGACGGTGGAGGTCGCCTTCTCTCTCTACGATCAGGAGATCGGGGGCTCGGAGGTCTGGACCGAGGGACCCATGCCGGTGGCGGTCGCTGAAGGGGTCTTCCAGGTCACCCTCGGCGAGGTCGTTCCACTCACCCCGGCCCTGCTCGCCGGGCCGCGATGGCTCGAGCTGGTCGTGGAGGGCGAGTACATGGAGCCTCGGGAGCGGATCGTGAGCGTCCTGTTCGCCCTGGAGGCGGCCAACGCGGACAGGGTGGACGGCGTCGAGGCCGAGGAGCTTGAGGAGTCCCGGGAGATCTCGGACGCGGTCTCGATCCACGCCGCGATGGCCGAAGCCCACCACGCCAAGACCACGAGCTTTGCCGAGCTCGCCGACACGGCCGCGGACGCCCAGATCCCGGACGACATCACGGTCCTCTATGCCGCCTCGGCCGGCGAGGCCGAGAGCGCCGGGGACGCCGACACGGTGGACGGCCTGCAGGCGGCCGCCTTCGCCCCGGCCGCCCATTCCCACGACGAACGGTACTATCCCCAGGCCTACGTGGACGCCTTGCAGAGCCGCCTCGCCGCCCTCGAGACGACCGTGAGTGCTCTGGAAAGCTCTGTCGGCGCAATGGAGCCTTTTCACCGGCATGCAAGGGTAGTCGGGAGAAGGGATGGTTATGAGGACATCTATCTGGGGGGCGCCAATATTTACATCGTGAAGGATCTGGAACCCGAAACGAACCCGACGAGCACGGACGATACGCCCAACGGCTATGGCAACCTCATCATCGGGTACAACGAGGCCCGGGGCGACGGCCAGGATGTGCGCACCGGCTCCCACAACCTCATCATCGGGATGGGACACAACTACTCCTCGTACGCCGGGCTCGTGGCCGGGAATTTCAACGAGATCTCGGCCCCCTTCGCCAGTGTGAGCGGGGGCTTCCACAACAGGGCGATCGGGACGGGGTCCAGCGTGAGCGGAGGCTCCACGAACACGGCCAGCGGAGACCTCGCCAGCCTGAGCGGAGGCTACTGGAGCATGGCCGAAGGTGACTTCGCCAGCGTGAGCGGGGGGTACAGAAACAGGGCCGGCGGCGCGTACTCCAGTGTGACCGGCGGGTATCAGAACAGGGCCGGAGGCGATTATGCGTCCGTGAGCGGAGGAGATACCAACGAGGCCTTCGGCCACTATTCGGCGATCCTGGGAGGGTTCGAGAACATCGCCGGGGACCCTGCTTTGGAGGACCATGCCCTGGGCCAGAAGTCCACCGTGAGTGGAGGGTACTTGAACACGACGACCGGGAACTGGGCCGCGGTGAGCGGCGGCAGCTCCAACATGGCGAGCGGCTACTCTGCAAGCGTGAGCGGCGGCAGCGGAAACGAGGCCGGCGGCATGGCCGCCAGCGTGAGCGGCGGCGGCTCCAACCTGGCCAGCTTCGACTTCGCAAGCGTGGGCGGGGGCTTTGGAAACACCGCGAGCGCCTTCTACGCCAGCGTGAGCGGCGGAGCCAGCAACACGGCCAGTGCCAATGCCGCCAGTGTGAGCGGCGGGGAGCACAACACGGCCGGCGGAATCCGGGCCAGCGTGAGCGGGGGGGAGCACAACATGGCCGGCGGCGACCGGGCCAGCGTGAGCGGGGGCCGGAACAACCTGGCCGGCGGAGACTACTCTTTCATCGGCGGCGGGGGCGGCGACTACGCAGAGGATGGCAACCAGGCCCTGGCACTCTACACGGCTGTCCTGGGCGGCAAGAGCAACACGGCCGGAACCCTCGAGGAGGGGAGCGAATGGGCCGCCGTCAGCGGGGGCATCGGCAACCTCGCCGGAGCGAATTACTCCAGCGTCAGCGGGGGCGCCAACAATGTCGCCGAATCCAGCTACTCCAGCGTCAGCGGCGGCTATGGAAATACGGCCGGCGGCTATTACTCCAGCGTCAGCGGGGGACACACGAACATCTCCGGCGGCTATTGCACCAGCGTCAGCGGGGGGCAGGAAAACGAAGCCCTCTCATTCTACAGCAGCGTCACCGGGGGGCTGCGCAATGAAGCTCTCGCCGAAGGCGCCAGCATAGCCGGAGGCATATCAAACAAGACCCTCGGCGACTTTTCCCATATCTGCGGCGGTGGCAGCAACACGACCAATCCCGAAGGCCTCCAGTCCACCATCCTGGGGGGCGGCTCGCACTACACGTACCACTACAAGTCGACCATCCTCGGGGGAGATGGATGCGGCACAAGTCTCAACTGGGCCGTGTTTACTTCGGCTCTGTACAATTGCGATCACATGCTCGAATACATTTATAAAAAATGAGGGCAACCCGGATCGAAGCGATCCCGACAAAAGCAACCCAAAATCAAAAAGAGAACAGGAGGTGTATCATGAAAAAATCGATCCTAATGGCATGGCTGCTTCTCGCGGCCCCTCTGGTCGCCCTGCCCGCGTTTTCCTCGCAGGTCTACATCCAGGAGTGTCTGACGCAGAACGACTACGACGACCAGAATCCCCGAATCAACGACCTGGGCCACATCGTCTGGGAGGCCCACGACGGAAATGACTGGGAGGTCTTCCTCTTCGACGGCACGGAGGTCATCAACATCATGGACGACACCGTGGACGACAGGAACCCGGACCTCAACAATACGGGTCAGGTTGTCTGGGAGAAGGCGAGCATCTATGGAACCGACATCTGGCGATACGACTGGAACGAGAAGGTCGACGCCAGGCTGAGCCACTATCTGCGCGACTACTCCGATCCGCGGGTAAACGACTCCGACGTGGCGGTCTGGCTCGGGTTCGACGGGAACGACGACGAGGTCTACCGCTCCGTCGATTTCGGTATCGAGGAGGCCCTCACGGACGACCAGACCGACGACTACCGTCCCAAGATCAACAACAACGGCCTCGTGGTGTGGGAAGGCAACATGAAGTTCGAGGGGCCGGACATCTACCTTTATGACGGCGCGTCCGTCAGTACCCTCACGACCCGGGGGTTATCCCCTCAGATCAACGACAGCGACCAGGTGGTCTGGAGCGAGTCCGTCGACGACTACTGGGGGAGTGAGATCTTTCTCTATGAAGCCGGGACCGCGGTCCCCATCTCCCTGACCCTCGGGCATGATGAGAAACCCCGGATCGCCGACAACGGGCACGTGACGTGGATGGCGGACATGGTGGAGGGAGGGCTTCCTCATTACTTGCAGATCTACCTCTACGACGGCACGGAGACAAAGCGGATCAGCGAAGGGACCCACAATTGCTGGTACCCCCAGATCGGCGGCAACGGACATGTGGCCTGGCACGGGATCGACTACCCGGACTTCGAGCTCTTCGTCTGGGACGGGGCCCAGGTCCACCGGCTCACCGACGATCTGATGGGGGACGACGAGGATCCCCGGATCAATGCCGACGGCGTCGTGGTCTGGGAGAGCTGGGACGGCAGCGACCACGAGATCTGGCGCGCCTGGCCCTGTGACGACGCCGACGGCGACGGCTACGCGGCCGAGTCCTGCGGCGGGCCCGACTGCAACGACGACAATCCCGAGGTGTACCCGGGTGCACCGGAGATCTGCGACGGCCTGGACAGCGACTGCGACGGATTTCTGGTCGGCGAGATCGACCTGGACCAGGACGGCTGGCGGGCCTGCGCGGGGGACTGCGACGAAGAGGATCCGGACATCCATCCGGGAGCGCCCGAGGTCTGCGACGGCGTGGACCAGGACTGCGACGGGTCGGTCGACGAAGATTCGGACTGGGACTGGTACGACGCCTGCGAGGACTGCGACAACGACGACTTTTATGTTCACCCGGGGGCGCCCGAGCTCTGTGACGGCAAGGACAGCGACTGCGACGGCGTGATCCCGGCCGAGGAGCTGGACATGGACGGCGACCACTATGTCCCCTGCTCCCCATGGCTGGGGGACGATCCCGCGATATGGGGAGGAGGCGACTGCGACGACTCCGATCCCGACGTGTACGCCCAGCAAGAGGAGGTGTGCAACGACGGGATGGACAACGACTGCGACGGCGAGGTCGACTTCGACTATGACACGGAATGCGACGTCGTGGTGGGGTGGCTCCATTCCGACGAGTCGGTGGTCAAGCTGGGCGACAGCGTCGTTCGGACCTACGTCGATGTCCTTCCGGTGGCGACCACGAGCACCCAGATCCAGCTCGGATACGATATGCCGGGTCAACCGCACTGGCAAATCGTCGTGGACCAGTTCCGCCGGTTCGGGACGACCGTAGAGAAGCTCCACCTGACCGTGTCCGGGGACGTGGCCCAGGCGGGCCCGCCCTACGAGTTCGAGCTCTGCTTCACCGATCCCAACAACGGAAAGATCTGCTGGTACCCCGGAAAACGGGGCGACCTCTCCGAGGCCTTCGGCAAGTACGGGGCGGGCGAAGGGCGCACCGTCTTCTTCTCCGGCGTGGACGGCGCGGTCCTCCACCTGGCCGCCCTCGACCAGCCCCTCGACTCCGGCGACTGGGCACTCGTGGAGGCGGGCGAGGTGATCGAACTCGGGAACACGGCCACCGATCCCCTCCCGCCCCCCGGCGGCTGCGCCGACGCGGATTACGACGGATTCTCGCCCGACGGCGGCGGCTGCGGCCCGGTCGACTGCGACGACGAGGATCGGAGCGTGAACCCGGGCGCCCCGGACCCGTGCGACGGCCTCGACCAGGACTGCGACGGCACGGACGGCTCCCTCGAGGGGGCGGCCTTCGGGAACTGCGCCGACGGTGCGGACAACGACTGCGACGGCCTGATCGACACCGATCCCGAGTGCACTCCGGCCTGCGCGGCCCGGATCGTCCCTGTCTCCCGCGGTCCGGCGGCCTTCTACCTGGTCCCGGTCCTTGGGATCGTCCTGCTCGGAGGGAGGGCCCTGCGCAAAAAGGACTGATTCACTCATAGATCCCATGAAAAGGGCGGGGATTCTTCCCCGCCCTTTTTTTATAAATTGATGGTTTCGCAAAAAATCGGATTTGTCAGAAATGTCATTTCGACCGCAGGGAGAAATCTAATCTTTTCAAGCTGTTCAATCGGAAAGATTTCTCGCGGAGTTTATCCTGAGCGAAGCGAAGGACCTAAATGACAGATTGTTGGGACTTTTTACGAGGGCGTCATTTATTTTTTTATGGTTTCCGCGTCAACGGTATCTAATGATTTGAAATGGACAGAATCGGACAGATGAACTCTCACAAACCAGGAGGATGAAATGAAACCCGTAATCACAATGGCTCTCTCGTCTCTTTTTCTACTCTTCGCCTTAACCGCCACCCCGGCCTTCCCGGCAATCATCTACGTGCCCACGGACCAGCCGACCATCCAGGACGCTATCGACGCGGCCGGCCTGATGGATTCCGTCCGGGTGGAACCCGGTACGTACTCCGAGAACATCGACTTCGGCGGCAAGCCGGTCGCCGTCTGGAGCCAGGAGGGCCCGGACGTGACCGTCATCGACGGGGGGCTGGCCGGCCCGGTGGTCACCTTTGCCTCCGGGGAGACGGCTTCGGCCCTGGGCGGCTTCACCCTTCGCAACGGCCTGGCCATGGACGGCGGCGGGGTCTACTGCTCCGGCTCCTCGCCCACCATCACCCAGTGCGTGATCACCGGGAACCGGGCGACCAGCAACGGCGGCGGCATCTTCTGCGACAACGCCGACGTGACGATCGACAACTGCACGATCGCGGGGAACCGCGCATTCAATGGTGGCGGTATCTACGGGTCGGTCTCCTCCCCGGCGATCCGGCACTGCACGGTCTCGGGCAACCAAGCGGACAACGGGGGCGGGATTCGATTCTTCGGCCTCTCCTCGGACCAACCCACGATCGAGAACTCCATCCTCTGGGGGGACGAGGCCACGACGGGGCCGGAGATCTACATGAACAGCCCCGGGGGGCAGCCCATGATCCTGCACGTGAGCTACAGCGACGTGCAGGGCGGTCAGGCGGCGGCCCAGGCCCTGAGCTGCATTCTCGACTGGCAGGCCGGGAACATAGACGAGGACCCCGCCTTCGTCGCCCCGGGCCAGTGGGACGACGGCGGCACGCCAGAAGACCCCTTTGACGACTCCTGGATCGAGGGGGACTACCACCTCTCATGGCCCTCCCCCTGCCTCGACTCAGGCACCGACTCCGGCTCCACCTCCGACATCGACGGAGATAGCCGGCCCCAGGGATGGGGCTTCGACATGGGATCGGACGAGAGGGCCTGCCTCACGATCCGCGTCCCCATGGATTATCCCACCATCCAGGCCGGCATCGATGCCGCCGCGGGCTGCGACCTCGTGCTCGTGGAGCCCGGCACCTATGAGGAGACCATCGATTTCCTCGGCAAGAACATCGTGGTGGCGAGCGATCTGGATGGGGACCCGGAGACCGAGGACATTTCGCCGGAGACCACGGTCATCGACGCCGGCATGGCCGGGTCCGCCGTCACCTTCGACGGCGGCGAGACCGCCGAGGCGATCCTCCACGGCTTCACCCTCCGCAACGGAAGCGGAACCTTCGACGGCAAGCTCTCCGGCGGGGGCGGCATCTTCTGCGTGAGCTCCGACCCCACGATCCTCGACTGCATCGTCACGGACAACAGCACCGACTACGCGGCCGGGATCTACTGCGAGGGCTCGGAGCCGACCATCGACGGCTGCGCCATCGCCGGCAACAGCGCCACCGACGGGGGCGGGGGCATCGGGCTCTACGACTCGAGCCCCAGGATCCTGAACTGCACGGTCTCCGCCAACTTCGTGGAATCCGGCGGCGGGGGCCTCTACTGCAATCTCTCCTCCCCGAAGCTCAGGCACTGCACCTTCAGCGGAAACGAGGCCGCTGAGGGGGGCGCCATCTTCGCCCGGAACGCATCCTATCCCGAGAGCACCAGCACCATCCTCTGGGGGAACACGGCCGAGTACGGCCACGAGATCCGGCTCGACTCGGCGCCCCTCGCCTCGAGCCTCACCGTGGGCTTCAGCGACGTCCAGGACGGCCAGGGGGCGGCCCACGTGGAGCCGGGCTGCACGCTGAGCTGGGGGGCGGGCAACATCGACGCCGACCCGCTCTTCGCCGACGCCCCGGCCGGGGACTTCCACCTCAACCCCGGCTCCCCCTGCATCGATACCGGGACGCATGCCGGCGTCTTCGCGGACATGGACGGAGACCCGCGGCCGCTTCTGTTGGGTTACGACATGGGGGCCGACGAGTTCGACGGCCCATGCTGGGACCTGGACGGTGACGGCCATGCCGACGAGGCCTGCGGCGGGGACGACTGCGACGACGACGCCCCTGAAAAGAATCCCGGACTCGAGGAGATCTGCGACAACGGGATCGACGACGACTGCGACGGCCTGGCCGATTCGGCCGAGCCGCAGTGTGTCGTCATCCTTGTCCCTGACGACCACCCGACCATCCAGGCCGCGATTGATTTTGCCGCTGACCAGAACACGGTCCTGGTCTATCCGGGCACCTATGTTGAGAACATCGATTTCCTCGGAAAGTCGATAACCGTGAAGAGCCAGGCTGGCCCTGACGTGACGGTCATCGACGGTGGTCAGGCCGGATCCGTCGTAACCTTTAACAATGGTGAGACGAATAAGGCGGTCCTCGACGGATTTACAATTACTAATGGTAATGGTTTTAAAGGAGGTGGCATCCATGGTGATTCCGCCTCGCCGACGATCGTGCACTGTACGATCTCGGGCAATACCGCTCAAGCCCGGGGCGGCGGAATATCAATTACCGCCAATAGCGACCCAGAGATCACGAATTGTACTATCACGAATAATAATACTTTAGGCTATGGCGGTGGCGTCTACAACGAAGGGCAAATGAATCTTACACATTGTACTCTCTCAGGCAACAGTGCCACATTGGGCGGTGGGATCTTCGTGTCTGATTATGCCTTTGCCAATGCCACGAACTGCATTCTCTGGGGGAATTCAGCACAATATAGTAGTGATGAATTTGATCTGGATCTTGCTGGAATGATTTCATTCAACTACTGCGATGTTAAGGAAGAATGGATAACAGGATGGGGAGAAGGGAACATCTACGCGGATCCGCTCTTCGTCGACGCCCCCGGAGGTAACTTCCACCTGAGCCCCGGCTCCCCCTGTCTCGACTCCGGCACCGACGCGGGCGTCACCACCGACATAGATGGCGATCCAAGGCCCCTGGGGGCCGGGTTCGACATGGGCTCCGACGAGGTCGCGGGCGAGCCCCACAAGCTCGTCTTCATCCGGCACAAGCCCAACGACAACCAGTACCTCAACGTCCACAATCCGCCCGCCGGAGTGGACGGGGAGATCAACCCCCTGCTCGCCTCGGACTCCTGGGTCGGAAACGTGGGGGCCGACAACGAGATCACCCACATGGCGGGAGGCGACGTCGACGGCGACGGCGACGAGGAGCTCATCCTCATCCGGCACAAGCAGAGCGAGGTCCAGTACCTCACCATCTATGATGAGCCCACGGTTCTCTTCGGCGACATCAATCCCCTGCTGGCCTCGGACAAGTGGATCGGCAAGGTGGGCACGGACAACCAGATCACCCACTTGGCGGCCGGCGACATCGACGGCGACGGCACCGACGAGGTGATCTTCATCCGGCAGCGCGCGAACGGCAACCAGTATCTCAACATCTACGACGCCCCCGACGTGGTGGCCGGGGAGCTCAGCCCCCTGCTCGCTTCTGACACCTGGATCGGGAACATCGGCACCCGGAGCGAGATCATGAACCTGGCCGCAGGCGACATTGACGCCGACGGCACCGACGAGCTGATCTTTGTGCGGAACCGCCAGAACAACAACCAGTACCTCAACGTCTACGACATCCCAACCGTGGTAGGCGGGGACATCAATCCCATGGTCGCCTCAGACCTCTGGATCGGGAACATCGGCACCAGCACGGAGATCACCCACATGGCGGCCGGCGACACCGACGGGGACGGGGACGACGAGCTCGTCTTCATCCGGCACCGGGACAACGACAACCAGTACCTGAACGTCTACAACGCACCGACCGTGCTGGACGGGGAGATCAACCCGCTCGTGGCCTCCGACAAATGGATCGGAAGCATCGGGAGCCACAGCGAGATCACCCACATGACCTTGCTCCGGTAGATCCTGGACAGATCGTTGACACATCGTAGGGGCGCGATTCATCGCGCCCTTTTTTTTGCGATCCGGATTTTATGATTTTCACCGGAAACGGATCTAATCCTTTAAAGAGAGTGAATCGAAGCACCTAAATGTAGCCTGTGGGAAAAGGATTAAAGGAGAACAACAATGAAACCAGGGATACTTCATACAGCAATCGGAGCGTGCCTGCTGGTCCTGACTTGGGGGCTTCCCGTGCTCGGCTGGATGGTGAGCGCCTCTTACGAGATCCCCGTCCACGTCCTCGACGGCGCAGGCGGCCGGAGCGCCTCGGCGAGCTACGCCCACGTCGGCTCCACAGGGCAGGCCAGCCCCATGGGCCTTGCCCAGAGCGCGAGCTTCCGCTACCGGGCCGGCTACATCCCCCGGCTCGCCTCCTTCCTGGCACCGGCGGACTGTTGGGACAGCGACGGCGACACCTACGACGACGAGGCCTGTGGCGGCACGGACTGCGTCGACACCAACCCGGCCGTGAATCCCGGGGAGGCCGAGATCTGCGACAACGGGATCGACGACGACTGTGATGGCCTCACGGACCTGGACGACCCGGACTGCTTACTCACGGCCCTCGCCTTCATCCGACACAAGCTTAATGACAACCAGTACCTCAATATCTACGAGGCCCCGGTCGTGGTGGGAGGGGATACCAATCCCCTGCTCGCCTCGGACATCTGGATCGGAAACGTGGGCTCCGATAATGAGATCACCCACATGACCGGTGGGGACCTCGACGGCGACGGGTACGATGAGCTCATCTGCATCCGCCAAAAGCTCACGGGCGTCCAGTTCCTCACCATCTATGATCCCCCGGTCGAAGTGGGCGGAGACATCAACCCCCTGCTCGCCTCGGACAAGTGGATCGGCAAGGTGGGCACGGACAACCAGATCACGCACCTGGCTGCCGGAGACATGGACGGCGACGAGGTGGACGAGCTGATCTTCATCCGGGAGCGGACGAACGGGAACCAGTACCTCAACATCTACGATGCGCCCACGGTGGTGGGCGGGGAGATCAATCCGCTCATCGCCTCCGACACCTGGATCGGGAACCTGGGGGACCGGAGCGAGATCATGTTCATGGCGGTCGGGGACATAAGCGCCGACGGGGACGACGAGCTTCTCTTCGTACGGAACCGGCAGAACAACAACCAGTATCTGAACGTCTACGACATCCCGACCGCGGTAGGCGGGGACATCAACCCGCTGATCGCCTCGGACCTCTGGATCGCCAACATCGGCTCCAACAACGAGATCACCCACATGAGGGCCGGCGACACCGACGGGGACGGCATCGACGAATTGGTCGTGATCCGTCAGCGCCTCAACGACAACCAGTACCTCAACATCTACAACATCCCGACCGAGCTGGGAGGAGAGATCAACCCGATCATCGCCTCGGACCTCTGGATCGGGAACGTGGGCACGAGCAACGAGATCACCCATCTGGCGATGATCGACTGGTAGGGGCGGGAATTCCAAAATTCTAAGATCGGCAATTGAGCACCTTGAGGACGGATTTTATGTTTTTCACCGACAGGGGATCTAATTAGTCAAAGAGAGTGAACAGAAGCATCGAATCGATACCGGTAAGAAAAGGAGAAGAAAAGATGAAATTCAAGAAATTCAAAATGCCGGCAGCGTGGATAACGGCTGTAATCCTTTTGACGGCCGTATCATTGGCCCGGGCCGCGGCCCCCGGCCTGATCCATCACCAAGGCTTTCTCACTGACGAATTAGGCACACCGATCAATGGGATCGTGGAAATCGCATTCTCCCTCTACGACCAGGAGATCGGGGGCTCGGAGGTCTGGTCCGAGGGGCCCGTGTCGGTCACCGCGACCGACGGCCTCTTCCAGGTCACCCTCGGCCAGACCACGCCCCTAACACCGTCCATGCTCTCCGGGCCCCGGTGGCTCGAGGTGATCGTGGACGGCGAGTACCTGGAGCCGCGGGAGCGGATCGTGAGCGTCCTCTTCGCGGTGGAGTCGCAGAACGCGGACCTCCTGGACGGGGCCGAGGCGGCCGACCTGGAAGAGTCGGCCGAGATCGACGCCGACATCGCGGGCCACGCGGCCCTTTCGGACGCGCACCACGCCAAGACCACGAGCTTCGCCGAACTGACGGACGCGGCCGCGGACGTCCAGATCCCGGACGACATCACCGTGAATTATGCGGCCGCGGCCGGCAGCGCCGCCACGGCCGGCGACGCGGACACGGTGGACGGCCTGGACGCCTCCGATTTCGCCGCGGCCGGGCACCTCCACGACGGCCGGTACTACACCCGGGACGAGGTGGACACTCTCATCCAGGACCTGGAGGAGACCGTGATCGCCCTGTCGACCCTTCTGAGCAATGTGACGAGGGACGGAGACGATATCTACTTCAAAGGTATGAACGTGCACATCGTGAACGGGAGCGGCTCCACGGACGGGACCGTGGACGGGCTCGGGAACCTGATCGTGGGCTACAACGAGACCCGGGACGACGGCACGGACGTCCGCTCCGGCTCCCACAACATCGTGACCGGGTCCCGCAACAACTACGCCTCCTACGGCGGGTTCGTGGCCGGCTCCTACAACGAGATCTCGGGCACCCATGCGAGCGTGAGCGGGGGCAACCACAACACGGCCAGCGGGGCGAGCGCGAGCGTGAGCGGGGGCTCCGGGAACACGGCCGACGGCTTGTTCGCCAGCGTGAGCGGCGGCTTCGGGAACGCGGCCAGCGGAGTGTCGGCCGGCGTGAGCGGAGGATATTACAACACGGCCTGGGGCGACTACACCGGCGTCGCCGGGGGGAAGTCGAATTATGCCATCGGAATCTACTCCAGCGTTACCGGCGGCTACATGAACGATGCCTCCGGGAATGCTTCAAGTGTCAGCGGGGGCTACGAGAACGTGGCCGGCGGAGAGAACGCCAGCGTCAGCGGGGGCGATTCCAACCATGCCGTCGGCCCCTACGCAAGTATAAGCGGGGGGATGAACTGTACGGCCAGTGCAACGGGAGCCAGCATCAGCGGCGGTTCGTACAACATATCGAGCGGCAACTACGCAAGCGTCGGCGGGGGCCGGTTCAACGAAGCGAGCGGCTACCACGCCTTCGTGGGCGGCGGGGGCGGCGAGTACGAGACCGACGGGAACGAGGCGAGCGGCGACTTCTCGAGCGTGGCCGGCGGCTCCTTGAACGCCGCGAGCGGTGCCCAGTCCAGCGTAAGCGGCGGATACAGCAACTCAGCAAGCGGTGTCCAGTCCAGCGTAACCGGCGGAACAATCAATTTTGCATGTGGTACGCAGACCATCGTCAGCGGCGGCTCCAACAACCAAGCCATGGGAGAAAACGCGAGCGTCGGCGGCGGCCTCTACAACTCCGCGAACGGGGAATTTTCGAGCGTCAGCGGGGGATATAGCGGGACCGCCGGGGGCATTAACGACTGGGTCGCCGGGAGCCTGTGGGAGGATGATTGATCGATAAAAAACCGCGAGTCCATGTAGGGGCGACCGGCGGTCGCCCCCACCGGGGACATCACTGCCAAACATTGCCCGACAAGGGCGCGAAAAAAAGGAGGAAGAAACCTCGTTCTCAGGCTCTGTCCGGGAACGCAAGGGGCTGGAGGCTCCGCCTCCTCGCTCGCGATCGAAGCAACGAGCCGGCCCCCGGGGCAGAGCCCCCAAGTCGGAGTCTCCCAGGCGGAGCCTGGGACCAAAATGCCGCCCGGATCGGCCGGGCGCGTGCAAACAAGAGAGGTCTTACAAGAAAGGAGAAAGAATCATGAAACCGTTCATCACTACCCTGACCATCACCCTTTTCATCCTAACCGCACTCGCCGGCCCCGCCCTCGGGGCCACCATCAACGTCCCCGCAGACTACCCGACCATCCAGGCCGGGATCGATGCCGCCTCGGACGGGGATACGGTCTTGGTGGGCTTTGACACTTATGTGGAGAACATCAATTTCCTCGGCAAGGCGATCACGGTCAAAGGCCTGGAGATGTTCGGCATGATCCCGGTCATCGACGGGAACCTGACCGGATCGGTGGTGACCTTTGATAGCGGGGAGACGCAAGATGCGGTACTCGACGGATTCAAAATCACGAATGGGAGTTCAATATCGGGCGGCGGCGGGATCAAATGCGACGCAGACTCCTCGCCTACGATCATGAACTGCACGATCTGGGATAACATCGGCTTTGGATACTGCGGCGGGATCTTCTCCTTCTCTGGCTCCCCGACGATCATGAATTGCGATATTACAGATAACCTCGGCAACGGGATCACCTTAGAAAACAGCGATGCCCTTATTGCCAACTGCACAATCTCGGAAAACAATTCAGTTTTGGATGGCGGCGGGATTGCAAGCGATTACAACTCCCTCCCGACGATCATGAACTGCACGATCTCGGGAAACCATACTGAGCAGTTCGGCGGCGGGATTGCCTGCCTGGGACACGCGACGATCACGAATTGTACGATCTCGAAGAACGACGCTGGAGAAGGTGGCGGAGGCTTAGCGATTGCCCACGAGGCAGACGCGGCTATCACGAACTGTATTTTGTGGGGGGATTCCGCTCCTATAGGGCCGGAAATAGTAGTCGGGTATCAAGTAGGCGGTCCGCAAGATGCTTACCTTACAGTGACCTTCAGCGATGTCCAGGGAGGATCGGCGGCAGCCCAGGTGATGGATCCGGATTGTACACTGTACTGGGCAGCGGGGAACATCGACGTTGATCCTCTCTTCGTCGGCATCGACGACTACCACCTCAGCCCCGCCTCCCCGTGCATCGACGCCGGACATGCGGGCTTCCAGTACGACGACGACTGCTTTCCCCCCTCCATGGGCACGCCCCGAAACGACATGGGCGCCTACGGCGGCCCGCTGGGCTGCGACTGGATCTCCTGCCAGGACGCCGACGGCGACGGCTTTCACGACCAGGCCTGCGGCGGCACCGACTGCGACGACTCGGACCCGGACATGCATCCGGACGCCGCCGAGATCTGTGGAAACTGGATCGACGACGACTGCGACGGCCTCGTCGACTCCGAAGACCCCGAGTGCCAGGACTGCCCCCTGGCGGCCGGCACATGGCTCCTCGACCTTTCCTGGGAGAAGAGCATAATTATTGCGACCTTTCATATTTTGTACCCTTTCACGGTAGAATACTCCAGCGGCGCCACGGGCACGTGGGGCTGGTCCGGCTGTGCCGTGGAGTGGTCCATCGAATCCATGGGACTGTTCACCGAGTACTGGGGCGTCATGGACCTCGGCGGCCAGACCATGGGGGGAGAGATGGTCAGCCCCTACGGGACGGCCGGGACCTGGAGCGCCAAGAGGCTCGAGTTCACCTTCGACCTGGCCGCATCCTACGAGTCGGGCACGCTGAGCCTCGACTTCTCACTCGGCACGCCCGAGCCGTCGGTCTGGTCGACCTACCTGGTGCTGACCTCCCCGACGATTACCGTATTCCCGATCTGGACCATCACGCTGCCGACGATCTACTCGCCCCTCGAAGTGCCGATATCGTTCCCGTTGCCGAGCATGGGGTGGGTGGGGGTATACACGACCGTTACCCTGGATTCGGGCGAGGAGGTTTATGAACTGGAATGGGTCGACACGGGGTGGTGAGTCGAGGACAAGGCTGAGTCTGGGAGCCGGGTATTCCCTCTCCCTCGTTCCCAGGCTCTGCCTGGGAACTCTGGTGGATGGAGGCTCCGCCTCCTCTCACATGATCGCGTCTATCGAACCAGACACCGGGGCAGAGCCCCTAAGGCGGAGGCTCCCAGGCGGAGCCTGGGAGCCAGGCAAAGTAAGGCCTAGATCGGCCGAAAAAAGAAGGAGGAAAAAAATGAAACCGATCATCTCTACCCTGACAACCGCACTTTTCATCCTCGCCGCACTCGCAGGCCCCGCCCTCGGGGCCAAGATCCATGTCCCTGCGGATCAGCCTACCATCCAGGCCGGGATCGATGCCGCCTCGGACGGGGACCTCGTCCTGGTGGAATCCGGCAAGTACGTGGAGAACATAGATTTTCTGGGAAAGGCGATCACGGTACAGAGTATCGTTGGAGCCGATTCGACGATCATCGATGGGAATCGGGAGGGTTCGGTGGTGACTTTCGTCAACCTGGAAACGGAAGAAGCGGTCATCGATGGATTCACGATCACAAATGGGAGCGGCACGGTTGATCCGATTTATGGCATCACCTACGGTGGCGGAATCTACTGTAATGGCACGTCGCCGACAATCACGAATTGCAGGATCATGAGAAATTATGCCATCCGAGACTACTGCTACGGCGGCGGGATCTACTCTGAATACGCTTACCCCGGCCCCACGATCACGAACTGCACGATCATGGAAAATATTGTCGGTTTTCATGCTGGGCTCTTCGGCTCCGAAGCAGCCGCTGGCGCAGGGATCTGTTACTACTATGTCACATCACCGACGATCACGAACTGCACGATCTCGAAAAATTTTGCTCTGGGCGACGGCTACGGCGGCGGGATCCGCTGCATGATGTCCTCGCCGATAATCACGGACTGTACGATCTCGCAGAATTCCGCTTCATGCATTTGGGCCGGAGGCTACGGCGGCGGGATCTACGGCCACTTCAATGGCGCAGGCCCCATTGTCAAGCGGAGCATCATCAGTAAAAACACGGCAAAGCATGGCGGCGGGATTAGCTGCTCTTTCGATGGAACGATCGAGAATTGCACGATCTCGGAAAACCTGGCTGATGACAGAGGGGGCGGAATCTACGCCTACACCTGTGGACCGACGATCACGAACTGCACGTTCTCCGGAAATACCGCTGATAGGGGCGGCGGAATCTACTGCAACACCGCGTCGCCGAGGGTCACGAACTGCATCCTCTGGGAAGACTCTGCATCGTCGGCACCGGAAATCGAAGAAGGGTACGGATCCCCTCTGTTCACCTACTGCGTCGTGCAGGGGGGTTGGCCGGGAGAAGGGAACATTGACGCGGATCCGCTATTTATCGGGGGGGGCAACTACCACCTCCGACCTCAATCTCCCTGTATCGATGCCGGCACTGACGAGGGCGTCTATGAGGACATGGACGGCCAGTCTCGTCCGTGGGGAGCAGGATTCGACCTGGGGGCGGATGAGTTTTCGACGGAGCCTTGCGCTGTGATAGCCACCTCGGGTGGGCAATTTTTCGCGCTCTATCTGATCCCGGCAATAGCTCTCCTCTTCCTGAGCAGGAGATTTCTGAAGAGATAAGCTAAGAACAGATGGGGGTATGATTTTCACCGAAACCGGATCTAATACATCAAAGAGATTGAACCGAACCGTCAGCACAAAACGATTAAATACATCCGACTCTACATTGACGGTCACGAACTGTACGATCTCGGGTAACGTTGCTAACCAGGACTACCAAAGCCGCGGTGGTGGGATCAGTTGCGCTGAAAACTACCTTGAGGTCATTAATTCTATTTTATGGGGGAACGGGTATAGTACGGGCATTTCAGAAATATCAATTAGTTGGGGCTCAACACTCTATTCATTGTACAGCGACATACAAGGACTGGATGAAGGCATATTTGTCGGAACAGACAGTTGGGTGAGCTGGGGGCCGGGAAATATCAGCGCAGACCCGCTCTTCGTCGGCGTCGACGACTACCACCTCAGCACCGGCTCCCCGTGCATCGACGCCGGGCACGCAGGCTCCATGTACGACGACGATTGCTTTCCCCCCTCCATGGGCACGACGCGAAACGACATGGGCGCCTACGGCGGCCCCCTGGGATGCGACTGGATCCCCTGCCAGGACGCCGACGGCGACGGCTTTCACGACCAGGCCTGCGGCGGCTCCGACTGCGACGACTCGGACCCGGACATCAATCCGGACGCCGCCGAGACCTGTGGAAACGGCATCGACGACGACTGCGACGGCCTCGTCGACTCCGAAGATCCCGAGTGCCAGGACTGCCCTCTGGCGACCGGGGGATGGCTCCTCGACCTCTCCTGGGAAAAAAGCAGCGTTGTTGCGACCTTCCATCTGGTCCTCTTCGCCACGGTAGAGTACTCCAGCGGCGAGACGGGCACATGGAGCTGGTCCGGCTGTTCTATAGAATGGACCATCGAATCCATGGGAATGATCACCGAGTACTGGGGCGTCATGGACCCCGGGGGGCTGGTCATGGAGGGGGAGATGGTCAGCTCCTTCGGGACGTCCGGAACGTGGAGCGCCACCAGGATCGAGTTCACCTTCGACCTGGCCGCATCCTACGAGGCGGGCACATTGAGCCTCGACTTCACGCTCGGCACGCCCGAGCCGTCGGTCTGGTCGACCTACCTGGTGGTGACTTCTCCGACGATTACCGTGTTCCCGATCTGGACCATCTCGTTGCCGACGATCTACACGCCCCGCGACGTGCCGGTCTCCTTCCCGTTGCCGAGTATGGGGTGGGTTGGGGTCTACACGACCGTTACGCTGGATTCAGGCGAGGAGGTTTATGAACTGGAATGGGTCGACACGGGGTGGTGATCGTATAGCGGTTGAGTAGGGGCAGGGCTTGCCCTGCCCTGCCGCCGGGACGGCGGCGATACGTTTCCCGGTAAGGGCGCGGCAAGCAGCGCCCCTACAGGTCCAGCGACGAGTCAACGTACCGCCGGCCTCCGGCCAGCTTTCTCAGCGGATTGATTCGATATCCAGGATGGCCACGACTTCTGTCTTCTTGTCGATAGAGTATGACTTCGTTCCGGGATAGACGATGAACGCTCTGTCGAGCCTCAGGTCCTCCGTGGCGATTCGGAGCGATTTCGTCATGCGCGGCGCATCCTCACACTTGAACTCGAATCCTATGCGCTCTCCATCCCTGATGATCAGCAGATCGATCTCTGCTCCTCCGTGGGTGCCCCAGAAATAGGCGTCCTCCACTCCGGTAACCTTGAGCACCTGCTCGAGGGCGAATCCCTCCCAGGAAGCTCCATATTTGGGGTGGTGGAAAAGGCTCTTTTCCGTAGGGAGTGTTAATAGAGCATGAAGCAAGCCGCTGTCCCGAATATAGATCTTGGGCGATTTGATCTGTCGCTTCTTGATGTTCTCGAACCAGGGCTGCACCTGTCTTATAACATAAGCGCCCGTCAAGAGATCGAGATAACGTCTTGCCGTACCCTCTGAGCTGCCCAGGGATCTCGCGAGCTCGGCCGCATTCCACACCTGGCCGTGAAAGTGGGCGATCATGGTCCAGAATCTTCGGAGAGTCACGGCCGGAATCGAAATGCCCAGTTGCGGAATGTCACGCTCCAAAAAGGTCTTGATAAAATCTCTGCGCCACGAAAAGCTCTGATCCTCTGACCTTGCCAGATAGGACCTTGGGAAACGGCCCCTCAGCCACAGCTTCCGGAAATTCTTGCTCCCGATCTCTCGCAGGTCGAATCCGTCCATATCCACAAAGGCCACACGGCCCGCGAGCGACTCAGAGACGCCTCGAACGAGATGGGGGGATGCACTCCCCAGAAGGAGAAAACGGGTTCGACTTTTCTCTCTATCGGCAAGGACCCGGAGGATGGGAAAGAGCTCGGGCTTGCGCTGGATTTCATCAAGGATGATCAGACCCGCGAGATTTTCAAGGGCGATCATCGGACTTTCGAGCCGAGACAGGTCGACAGGGTCTTCGAGATCGAAATATTCGCTCTTCCTTTCCTGGGCGATGATCCGGGCCAGCGTAGTCTTCCCGCACTGCCGAGGCCCTAGCAAGGTCACGACAGGACTGCTTCTGAGACGTGCTTTGATGCTTTGAATGTAGTGGGGTCTGTTTACCATGGGCCTATTATATCCAGGAATATCCTTAAGTCAATGGCGGATTTTCAAGGAAAACAATAAAGGATGGCCTACGCACTGTGAACCCCGGCGGGCGAGGCCCGCCCTATAAGGGCCTGGAGGGTGTACTATTCCTCCCGTAGGAGTCGGCGGGCATGGCCCGCCCTATATCTCGCGGCCGTGGACGAAACGCTTGTGCACGATGTCGTCGGGTCGGAGGTGCGACATCATCTCCCCGATCTCGGCCATATGTTTCCTGTCTCCCAGCCCGCTGTATCCGAGCCTCAGGTACTCGAGGACGAGGTATTTTGTCTCGTCCTGAAGGAAGGGGTTGCGCCTGTGCAGGGTCGAAAGCACGTCGACGGCGTCGGCGAACCGCTTCTGTTTTAGGAGAAGCAGGGCGAGGAAGAGGTACCCTTTCGTGGCGAAGTCGGGTTTGAGGTCGATGGTCTTGCGGAGGTTTCTTTCTGCCGCCTCATAGTCCATGAGCGACAGAGATGCAGCCCCTTTTATGAAGTGCGTGACCGGGTCGAATGGTTTGGCCTGTGCCAGATTCGATGTGATTTCGAGGGCCTCGGCCGGGTTCCTCTGCAGGGCGCTCTCCGCTTTGTCACGCAGCTGATTGAACAGGTATTCTTTCTTCGCGAAACCTCCCCGGCGCCTGGCCTTCCGCACTCCTTTGTCCGTCCCGGAGCGCAGGAGGAACCGGTCGTAGGCCTTGCAGACCTGCTCGACCGTGGCCTCCCAGGAGAGCTCTTCAAGTGACTCGGGGATCGACGGGGCCGGAGGGGCCTCCATGGCCGCCATGACCGTCTCTCTCAGGGAGGCCGGGTCATCGGGCTCGCAGTAGAAAGCACGATCGCCGAGATAGTCCCCTATGGTCCCCCACCTCGACGCCACCACGTGACAGCCGAACCAGGCCGCCTCCAATGAGACCAGGCCGGGCAGCTCGATCCAGCTCGGCAGGGCGTGCACTCTGGCGGCCCTGTACGCGGAGAAGAGCATCTCCCTGGAAATTCTCCCTGTGAATATCGTCCTCCCCCGCCGCTCGAACCGCCGGCAGAGCTCTTCATATTCGGGCTGCGGGATTTCGCTGTTCACGAAGACGACCGGGACATCGGCGTCCTTCAGCGCGTAGAGCAGCATCAACTGGTTCTTCCTCGTGTCGAGGCGCCCGACACAGAGCACGAAATCGGAGACACCGTAGGCGGATGCGAAGAGGTCCGCTGAAACGGCCCCCGCGCCTTCCGGCCTGTTGAACCCCAGCCTCACGACCTCTATCGGGCCTGAGCCGGGGAAGTCCTTTTTCAGCCGGATCTTTTCGGATTCCCCGGTTGCGAACATCGCGTCCGCATGGGAGGCGACGAACTCGAACTCCGTTGGTTGGCTGAGATTGGCCCCGCTCCCGAGAGACTTCAGTCTTTCATCAAAATCTCCCGCAAATCCATGGGTCAGGTACTCTCGAAAGAGGCTCACCGTCTCCATGGACCTGGCAAAGTACCGGGGCTTGTCCTCGTGCAGGGGCGTGACGAAATAAGGGACTCCCTTGAGCGCCGCATTGACGGCGAACTCCGTCTCGAGGTTGAAGATGTGGACCAGGTCGTACCCGCTCAAATCCACCCGCGGACTGTCGCTGAAATCGACCATCACCCCCCGGTCCTCCAGCAGGGTCCTCAGATGGACCAGGACCTCCGTGTCGCCGCCGGGAGAAGTGAGTATATTGGACCGCCCCTGGAACAGGACCTTCATCGGGTTTCGCCCGGAATAACCGGGCTTGCTCCGCCGGCCGCTCGACAGCGCGGTCGGACTCTCCGAATGCGATTTTCGCCCCCGAGCCTTCCGGCATTCCTCCCTGGCCGCCAGACGCCTCGCGACCTTCACGACCGTGTGGCGACCGGTGAATTTATCGACGATATGGTCTTGATCCATCCCAGACAATAGAAATCTAATACTCTCTTAAAAGTTTTTTGGACAAGAACGATAAAGTCCTATTTGTTTTTTTATCATTGGTTTATTTTTTCTCTAAACAGCTAACTTTTCGGCCAATGCAGCCAATTTTTTGGCCACCTTTAATAAATTTTATTAATATCAACCACATACAGTTACTTTAACGATTTTATATAAATATTTCCGATCAAGTTTTTGGCCATTTTTGGCTATGTTTTTCTTTGTATATATTTGTTTTCTTTTATTCTTTAACTAAAAAATCTATTTTTTTAAGGGGGTTATCTTAACATACGGGTTATCTTCAAGAAATTTAAAGAATGTGGCAAGACAATTGCCTTTTATGGACACTTCTTCGATAGAGGCAGCAGGAAATCGCCATCCTGCTACTAGATTTAGATGACTTCAGAAAAAACTACTTTTAAATTTTTTTCAAAGGAGGGGAATTTTGGGATCTCATCAGCATATATATAATAGGGGACAAAAAAAAAATCCATTCTCTTCCCTCAAAGAAAATGTTTGGAAAATAATTTTTCTGAAATTAGTCTTGTATACGTCTCAAAAGGTGAAAAAATACAAATGGAGGACCTGCAATCCCAAATTCACTCCATCAGGAACACCAGAAGATATCGTCCTTGAAGCGATTGAAAAAACGCTAAGCAGAAAACGAGATTGGGACAATAGGAAAAGAGATCTCTTATCACATTTAAAGGGAACGATAGATAGTTTATTGTATAACCTAGTTAATTCTTATGAAAATAAGAAAATAATTTCTTATTCTGATGAATCAGATATACCGAATGAATCAATCTCAACAGTAGAAACTCCTGAGAATCATTACTTAGCGAATGAGCTTTTTTTAAAATTTCTAACATCTATTGATGGAAATGTCCGAATGAAGGAAGTTCTAAACTGTCTCATCAATGGTATAAGCAAACCCTTATTGATATCCGAGAAAACCGGACTGAACATCAGAGAAGTTTATAAGTCCAAAGAAAGGCTTTGCAAGATTGCTCGAAGCCTATTTTAAATATTTCTTTCTGAAAGAGCTTTTAAACCAAAGAAAGGAGAAAAACCATGAGTGCTTGGCTAAAAAAAGCAATTTACATCGGAGTTACATTCTTAACTGTATTAGCTTTGGTAGGTTGGGCTGACAATGAGATTAAAATAGGAGGCGTATCTGTTATTTCTAGTGATGATCCCGTTACTTTGTATGTTAATACTTCTACTGGTAGCGACTTCAATGATGGTTTAGATGCAACCAGGCCGCTTGAGCACATACAGAAAGCAGTCGATCGGCTTCCGCGGTTAATTACGAGTGATTACAAAATAAAAGTTGAAGACGGGACATATTCGGAAGAAGTCGATATTGTAGGCATTACAACAACGTCAGGTGGCACTCTTTTGTTGGAGGGAGATCCAGACAATCCTTCTGATGTTGTTATAACCGGAGGCAATTCAAGATCTTTTGTTATTTACGTGGAAAATACAAATGTTCTCGAAATAGATGGTGTAAGGATTATTAATTTTGAAACCTCTGGAATCGCCTCTTATAATCATTCCATTATTTTTCTTGAGAATGTTGAAGTAACAGACAGCACGGATGAGGATGGAAGAGGAATCCAATGTGCATGGCACTCAGAAGTCTTCATCGAAGGAAACGTTAAAAGCAATAATAATTTAATGGGAGTGTCACTCCTTTCAAATTCCTATATGAGAATAAAGGGAGGAACCGAGTCGTATGAAAATCAATTTAATGGCAACGCTCAAATGGGAATCCACGTTGCTACAAATGCTTGTTTATTAATCGATAATGCAACGGTATATATTGAAATCAATAATAATGGTGATGATGGTATTTATTGTGATTTGATGGCTTTGTTTACTTGCTGGGGATCTGGTACTGTTGATATTGAAAATAATGGAGGCTACGGCATTCATGCAGACAATGGTGCGAAAGTATTTGGTAATGCTACTATTTCATTAGTAAACAATAGTAGTGGTGGCTATTTTCCCACGTCTTTCAGTGGTGAAGGGTCAGTCGTTTCTGGCGTAACCCAGCAACAATAGATTTTTTTCTTTTACTAGAATAGCAATACTCTCTGTAATTTCAGAAAGGAGAAAAGAGATGCATGCCTTAAAGAAAGCGACACTTGTTGTGGTGGCTTCTCTGGTAGTTCTAGCCTTAGTTGGTTGGGCCTACAATCAAGTTAAGATAGGAGGCGTATCGATCACATCCGAGGATACGAATATTACATTCTATGTTAACGCTTCAACGGGTAGCGACTTCAATGATGGTTTAGATGATGCCAGGCCACTCGAGACTATACAGGAGGCGGTTGATAGACTTCCGCGATTTATTGCAACCGCTTATACAATAAAACTTGCTAGTGGCACCTATGAAGAAGAGGTGGAATTCATTGGTATCACTACAACAGGCGATGGTTCACTTTTGGTACTGGGAGACGAATCAACTCCCATAACTATTCCCTCAAATGTTATTATTGATGGCGGTGATTCTGGAGGATCTAATGATTATGGTATTTTCATTGAAAATACTAGCAAACTTGAAATTGAAGGTGTAAAAATTGTGGATTTTGAAATTACTGGAATAGGTATTTTTCATTATTCCAACGTATGGCTAGAACATGTTGAGATAACGGACGATTATGACGAAGACGGGAGAGGGATCATTTGCTCAAGACACTCAGAGGTATATATACAAGGGAACGTTAGTTGCATCGATACTAGTGATGGTCTTGCAGTCATGCGAAATTCATATGCTAGAATTAAAAATGGCACTGATTCGAATAGAAATCAATTTAATGGTAATACTAGAGGGATTCTAGTTTTACATGAATCTACTCTAACCGTCCCTTTTGGCAATGTATATCTCGAAGCGAACAACAATCAGCATGGAATCCTTTCTCAATTTGATTCATTGGTTTTTATTAATAATCCTAGCGGCGATATAGATATTAATGATAATAGCGGATATGGGATAGTGGCAATTCAAGGAGCTAAAGCATTCGGATGTTCATATGCTGATTACAGCGGCAACGGCGCGGGCGATTATTATCCTACAACATTATCTTCTGTAGGATCAATTGCTAAGTAAAAACTATCTGGGAACTAATAGCTGGCGTTTGCCACTTTATCATAAATATCGTAATTTTGATAAAAGCTGACTATTTCTGCTTCCTTTTGCAGTTACGACTCTAAGATTGTCCACTTCAACAGTTAAATCTATTGTGTAAGATTTTGTGCACAATATCATCGAGCTGGATGCGTGGACTTTAATGTCCCAAAAGGCCTTATCGTTAAATATCTTTTTTTTAGGCTTTTAAACCAACGAAAGTACGGAGTTAAAATATGCGTACACAGCTAAAAAATGCAATTTTTGTTGGAATTACTTTATTAACAGGATTAGCCCTTGTAGGTTGGGCCTCCAATGAGGTTTCAATAGGAGGGGTATCGGTTTTGTCCGATAGCACTGACGTTACTTTCCATGTCAACGCTTCTACTGGCAGTAATTACAATGATGGTTTGGATTCGACTAGAGCGCTTGCTACGATACAGGAAGCAGTTGATAGACTACCACGGTTAATTACGGGTAATTATAAAATATCCCTAGCTGATGGGACTTATTTTGAACAAGTTAATATTGTTGGTATTAAAACAGCGGCAGGTGGTACTCTTTTATTGGAGGGAGATCCAGACACTCCTACGGATGTAGTTATAACCGGAAGCAATTCAAGATCTTTTGGAATCAACGTAGTAAATACTAATGTTCTCGAAATAGATGGTCTAAAGATTATTAATATCGAAACTTGCGGAATCGTTTCATATAATCATTCCATTATATTTCTTAGGAATATTGAGGTAACGGACATCGATGATAGGGATGCGAGAGGTATCCAATGTGCATGGCACTCAGAGATTTTTATTGAAGGGAACGTTAAAAGCAAAAATACTTGGGTGGGCATTGAGATCCTTTCAAATTCCTATGTGAGATTAAATGGAGGAACAGAGTCGAATAAAAACCAATTTAATGGCAACAAGAATAATGGAATTCATGTAGCCACAAATGCCTGCTTATTAATCGACAATGCTACGGTATATATCGAGATCAATAATAATGATAATCATGGTATTCATTGTGAATTAATGGCTTTGTTTACTTGTAGAGGATCAGGTACTATTGATATAAAAAATAATGGTAACGCGTCCGGCGAATATGGTATTAAGGCAGCAAAAGGAGCAAAGGTATTTGGAAATGCTACTATTACATTGGACGGAAACTATAGTGGTGGCTATGCTCCTACGTCTATTAGTAGTGGAGGGTCAGTTGTAATTGGCGTAACACAACAAAAATAATTAAGTTTTTTTAATTACTTAAACTCCCTGTAATTTCAAAGATCGGAAAAGTAATGCGTGCTTTAAAGATTGTGATTCATTTAGTAGTGGCTTTTCTTACGGCGCGGGCGATTATAGTTTTACAACACTATCTTCTGTAGGATCAATTGTTAAGTAATCACTAACAACGTTGCTTAAAACTGCGGTGGAAGCACTTGTGCACGATATCGTCGGATCGGATGTGTGACATCGTATCCCCAATCTAGACCACCTGTTTCCTGTTTCCCAGCCCACTATATCCGAGCATCAGGTACTCGAAGACGAGGTACTTTGTCTCGTCCTGAAGGAAGGGATTACGCCAATGCAGGGTCGAAAGCACGTCGACGGCCTCTGCGAACCGCTTCTGTTTGAGGAGAAGCAGGGCGAGGAAGAGATACCCCTTCGTGGCGAAGTCGGGCTTGAGGTCGATGGTCTTCCGGAGATTTCTCTCGGCGGCTTCATAGTCCCTGAGCGCAATGGCCGCGGCCCCTTTTATGAAGTGCGTGACCGGGTCGAATGGTTTGACCTGTGCCAGATTCGATGTGATTTCGAGGGCCTCTGCCGGATTCCTCTGCAGGGCGCTCTCCGCTTTGGCACGCAGCTGATTGAACTGGAGTTCTTTCTTCGCGAAACCTCCCCGTCGCCTGGCCTTCCGCACCCCTTTGTCCGTTCCGGAGCGCAGGAGGAACCGATCGTAGGCATTACAGACCTGATCGACCGTGGCCTCCCAGGTAAGCTTTTCAAGTGACTCGGGGACCGACGGGGCCGGAGGGGCCTCCATGACCGTCTCTCTCAGGGAGGTCGGGTCATCGGGCTCGCAGTAGAAAGCGCGATCTCCGAGATAGTCCCCCAGGGTTCCCCACCTCGACGCCACCACGTGACAGCAGAACCAGGCCGCCTCCAAGGAGACCAGCCCGGGCAGCTCGATCCAGCTCGGCAGGGCGTGCACTCTGGCGGCCCTGTACGCGGAGAAGAGCATCTCCCTGGAAATTCTCCCTGTGAATATCGTCCTCCCCCGCCGCTCGAACCGCCGGCAGAGCTCTTCATATTCGGGCTGCGGGATTTCGCTGTTCACGAAGACGACCGGGACGTCGTCATCCTTCAGCGCATAGAGCAGCATCAACTGGTTCTTCCTCGTGTCGAGACGCCCTACACAGAGCACAAAATCGGCGACACCGTAAGCGGATGCGAAGAGGTCCGCTAAAACGGCCCCCGCACTGTCCGGCCTGTTGAACCCCAGCCTCACGACCTCTATCGGGCCTGACCCGGGGAGTCCTTTTTCAGCCGGGCCCTCTCGGATTCCCCTGTTGCGAACATCGCGTCCGCATGGGAGGCGACAAACTCGAACTCCGTCGGTTGGCTGAGATTGGCCCCGCTCCCGAGAGACTTCAGTTTTTCATCGAAATCTCCCGAATCTCCATGGGTCAGGTACTCTCGAAAGAGGCTCGCCGTCTCCATGGACCGGGCAAAGTATCTGGGCTTGTCCTCGTGCAGGGGAGTGTCGAAATAAGGGACACCCCTGAGCGCCGCATTTACGGCGAACTCCGACTCGAAGTTGAAGATGTGGACCAGGTCGTACCCGCTCAAATCCACCCACGGATTCTCGCACGGCGCGGCCACGGCTCCTGCTCGGCTTTTTGTTGCCTTGTTCTCTGAATTCGGGTAGTCTTTTTTTGTTTAGTTAGTGTCTGTCCAGAAATAGTCAATATTGCCGGCATGTCATTCCGAACGTAGTGAGGAATCTTCTATTTGCAATCAGTTGGCAACCCCAGATTCCTCAGCTATCGCCTCGGAATGACCTTTCTGGACAAGAACATGAGGAGGAGTGGAATACATTCTCATGAGTTATGAGCTCATTCTAACGCCTGCCGGACATCTTCTCCCGCACGAAGGCGAAGCCGGGGAGAGCGGCACACCCGACGCCTGGATGAAGAGGGCCGCTGATGCGTTCTCGTCCTGTCAGGCGGCCGGTCTCTTTGCGCTCGCCGCCGCGAAGCCGGACGCGCCTCCCCCTCCGTCATTTTCTTTTTGGCGGAATTTCGCCTGTCGCTATGTAACCCTACTCTGCCGTACGCCCGAGCTCGCCGGAAATGGTCTCGACCCGATCGATCCGCCCGGGCTGGCGGAAACGGCGACCCTGCTGTTGAGCGCACCCCCCATGCAGGGCGGAGAGTATTTGAGTGCCGAGGTCCTGGAAGATCTTTGGGTCGACCTGGACGCATGGGTGCACAAGGAGGTTGCTTCATCCGGCGAGGGCCTGAGCGGATGGCTGAAGAAGCGGGCCTCCATCTGGCACCAAGTAGGACGGGTCTGCTTTCATCTTGCAGAAAACAAGCGCGATCCGGAGCTCCCCTTTGCATTTCTGGCGACGTACGCACCGCAACTTTCCAAGGGCGGGCGTGTGCAATACCAGCCCCTCGGCAGGGCCCTGAAGGAGTACGCCGGCGAGCGAAACAAGAAAGCGCTGATCAACCTGCTCTCGCCCGTGCATCTGGCATCGGAGACGAGCGACTTCGTCAAGGAGCTGGTCGACTCGGGCGAGCTATTTCATCCGCTGGCCTGGACGCCCGGAGAGGCATATCGTCTTCTCAAGGACGTACCTCTGCTCGAGGAGAGCGGCCTTCTCGTGCGACTCCCGGACTGGTGGCGCAAGCGGCCCCGGCCGCGCGTGGCCGTGACCATCGGCGAAAAAAAGCAGAGCCGCTTCAACACCCATACGATGCTGGACTTCAAGATTGAGCTTGCCCTGGGCGACCAGAGCCTGACGGAAGAAGAATTACGGCGGATCATGGAGGCCGGTGAGGAGCTGGTCTATCTGAAAGGGCAATGGGTCGAAGTCGACCGGGAGAGGCTATCCGAGGCCCTGGCGCACTGGAAGCAGGTGGAGGATGCGGCGGCCGGAGAAGGAATTTCGTTTATCGAGGGCATGCGACTCCTTGCGGGCGCCCCTGCGGACCTCGACGCGGACGCCATATCAAGTGAAGAAAATCGGGAGTGGACATTCGTAAACGCCGGAACGTGGCTTTCCGGTACTCTGGCCGGGCTGCGCGATCCCGACCGGTTGGCTGCGGGCAAGCGGAACAAGAACTTTCGCGGCACCCTTCGTCCCTACCAGGAGATAGGACACAACTGGCTATGGTTCCTCTCGAATCTGGGCCTCGGCACGTGCCTGGCCGATGACATGGGGCTAGGCAAGACCATCCAGGTCCTGTCACTTCTATTGGCCATCAAAGAGGCGAAGAAATCTCCCGGCAAACCGTCGCTGCTCGTGTTGCCGGCCTCGCTGCTGGCGAACTGGAAGGCCGAGATGCAGCGCTTTGCTCCCACATTAGCGGCCTGCTTTGTCCACCCGTCCGAAACGGGAAAGGCCGACATCGTCGCCATGGCAAAGGCTCCCGGCAAGGCTTTTTCAAAGAGCGATGTGGTCCTGACCACCTACGGGATGCTCCTGCGACAGAAGTGGCTGCTCGAGATGGAGTGGCGCCTCGTGATCCTGGACGAGGCCCAGGCCATCAAGAATCCCTCGACGCGTCAGACAAGGGCGGTCAAGAAGCTCAGGAGCGAGGCGAGAATCGCCCTCACCGGGACCCCGGTGGAGAATCGCCTCTCGGATCTGTGGTCCCTCTTCGATTTTCTCTGCCCCGGCCTACTGGGATCGACCGCCAAGTTCAAGGAGTTCGTGAAGGGCCTGGAACAGCGCGAACAGGACCGCTATGCGCCCCTGCGCAATCTCGTGCGCCCATATATCCTGCGCCGCCTCAAGACAGACAAGAGCATCATCGCGGACCTTCCCGACAAGACCGAGATGAAAGCCTTCTGCGGGCTTTCAAAAAAGCAGGCCGCACTGTATGCCAAATCGGTGGAAGAGCTGGCGCACGCTCTGGCGGAGCTCGAGGGAATGAAGCGACGAGGGCTGGTGCTTTCGTATCTTCTCCGGTTCAAGCAGATCTGCAATCACCCGAGCCAGCTCCTCAGCGATGGAGTGTATGATCCGGGCGAGAGCGGCAAGTTCGACCGCATCCGGGCTATTTGCGACGAGATCGCCTCGAGGCAGGAGAAGGTGCTCGTGTTCACTCAATTCCGCGAGATGACCCAACCGATCGCCGCTTTTCTCGGCGAGGTGTTCGGCCGCGAGGGGCTCGTCCTGCACGGCGGCACGGCCGTGAAGAAGCGCAAAGCCCTGATCGACGCATTCCAGCGAGAAGAAGGCCCGCCCTTTTTCGTGCTCTCCCTCAAGGCGGGCGGTACGGGGCTCAACCTCACCGCCGCATCGCACGTGATCCACTTTGACCGCTGGTGGAATCCGGCCGTGGAGAACCAGGCCACGGACCGGGCCTTCCGCATCGGCCAGAATCGAAACGTAGTGGTCCACAAGTTCATCTGCCGCGGCACGGTCGAGGAGAAGATCGATGAGCTGATCGATGAAAAAAAGGATCTTGCCGACGGCATACTGAAAGCCGGGGCCGAGACCATGCTGACGGAGATGAACGACCAAGAGCTGCTCGACATAGTAACCCTCGACATAGAGAGAGCAAGGATTTAGGCGCTTTTTGATTCAGGGACACCAACATGTTGGATAGAACATAGGGCGGGCCATGCCCGCCGACTCATACGGAATGCACTCACAACGGCGGCCACGGGCCGCCCTATGAAAATTGCCCGGACTTATTGAGACATTATGAAAGTAGGGGCCCTGCGTACTGCGCCCTTCCGGGGCGACGTAGGGGCGACCGGCGGTCGCCCTGCCATGGAACCGTCCTCCGACCCGCAGGGGCGCGATTCATCGCGCCCGACAGGAGACGAACAATGAGCTATTACCAATGGAGACCGTACGTGCCCGTTGCCGAACGTCGCAGGCAGGCCATGAGAAAGATGCAAAAGCTACGAAAGCGAGGTCTCGATATCCAACCTGTGGAGATCGTGGGCCGAAAGATCGCCCGAACCTTCTGGGGCCAGGCGTGGTGCGATCACCTGGAATCATTCAGCGACTACGCCAACAGGCTGCCGCGGGGGCGCACCTATGTACGCAACGGATCGGTGTGCCACCTTCTGATAGCAGAGGGCGAGGTCAAGGCCATGGTCAGCGGCTCCGAGATCTACAACGTGTCCATCGCCATCAAAAAGCTGCCGAAAAAGAAATGGCGCCAAGTCAAGGATCGCAGCGCCGGACATATCGGCTCATTGCTGGAGCTGCTTCAAGGCCAGCTTTCAAAGAGCGTCATGGGAGTCGTGACCGATCGCAACAAGGGCCTCTTTCCGCTCCCCCGGGAAATCAGCCTAAGCTGCGACTGTCCCGACTGGGCCGTCATGTGCAAGCATGTGGCGGCCGTGCTGTACGGCGTGGGAGCGCGCCTCGACGAGAAACCGGAGCTGCTTTTCCGGTTGCGGGGTGTAGACCATGAAGAGCTGATCAGTGCCGAGGCCGGCGTGGCCGCAGTAACGACCGCCGGGAAGAAGGGCAGGCGCAGACGCATTGCCGACGCCGATCTCTCCGACGTGTTCGGTATCGAGATGTCGGACGAGGGAGCACAGGATGCCGAAAAGTCCGAAAAGAAAAAAGCGGCCCAAAAACCTTCAGCCGCCGGAACAAGGCGGCGCCGTAAGAAGGTGTCCGCGGCCAAGGGCAAGGGGAAGTCCACTCGCTCCGTCAAAACGCGGAAACCCGGCAAGGAGAAAGGCACACAGAGCAAGCGATCCACGAAAATAAAAACAAAAACGGTCGGGAGCGGACGGGGGCCAGCGTCAAGAAAAGCGGAATCGAAAAAAACCACACGCAGCGCATCGAGTATTCAACCCATTACCGGCAGGACTGTTGCCACTTTGCGCGCGAAGTTTAAGATGTCCCAGAGTCAGTTTGCACGGATCCTTGGAGTAAGTACTCCCACGGTTGTCAATTGGGAGAAGAAGAAAGGGCGGCTCAACCTGCAGACCCGCACGCTCAATGCGTGGACCGCTGTTGCGGGGCTGACCAAGAAAAAGGCCTGGGAACGGTTGGAAGGAGTCGACTCCAAATCTTGATTCCATAAGATCCATTCTCGGATGGGCGTAAAAAGAGAAACTCACTATGTTCTGGTTCGGAAATGAGCCAGAGATGGGCAAAATGAACCATAGTTATACATCGAAGAGCTTGACGGATCACTACACTGTAGGTATATTGTAAGTATGACAGACATTCGATTTGAGTGGGATCAACGGAAAAGCGCTGCGAACAAGCGCAAGCACGGCGTCTCGTTTGAAGAAGCTGCAACCGTGTTCTCCGATGAGAGGGCTTTGCTTCTTTCTGACCCTGGGCACTCAGACGAGGAAGATCGCTTCGTTCTGCTAGGACTGAGTGCCTCCCTGCTAACGTTGGTCGTCTGTCACTGCTATCGGAAGGGCGAGAAGGTCATTCGCATCATTTCGGCGAGAAAGGCAACACGAAGTGAACGAACACAGTATGTGCAGAGGTACAGACGATGAGGAAAGAATACGATTTCTCGAAAGCAAAACGCAATCCCTATGCAAAGCACCTGAAGCGCCAGGTGACGATGCGCCTTGACGAAGTGACAATCCGTTACTTCAAGGCGCTGGCTGACGAAAATGGCATTCCCTACCAGACGCTGATCAACCTGTATCTGAGGGACTGTGCAGCCAAAGGGCGCAAACTCAGAATGCATTGGAAACCTGCAACATAGGATGAATCCGAACCAATCCGCCGACTCTGCCGGTGGTCGCTGATTGCATAATCTGTCGCGCGAACCTGACGGTCGCCCCTGTCACGTCACTCGCATAGCAACTCTTGCTCTAGGGCCGGCCGCAGGTTACGCATACGGTATGCGAGAGAAGATGAATTCCCCGAGAGCATGGACGCGGCCTTTGTCGATCTGCTCGGGGCGAAGTATGAGGAATCCGGAAAACGGTTCGACGAGAGGCCGGAGCTGCTTTTTCTGTTGCGGGGCTGACGAAGAAAAAGGCCTGGGAGCGGTTGTAAGGGGTGTAGCATAGTAGAGAATTTGAGGCCACCCGAAATAAGAGACAAGCTTCCAGCCCTCCACCTGGCGGCCCACGCGATCATCAGCGATGGCGCCCAACCCGGGGAAGAGGAGGGCCTCGAGCTGCTTGCCTGTGATCTCGAGGCCGAGGTATTACCGATCCAGGAAAACGCCGAAAAAATACTCGAACCGCCGATGATGAGGAATCGGCAGGGTAGGAGATTGACGCTCTGTTTTAGGCGCAGAAGCGGCGCGGAGCGCCGCCCGGGGGGCGAATGTCGCATATATCCCGTCTTGTCAACCAAGTGGCGTTCTTCCTGTGCTAACAAACATGATATACCTGCACAAAGAATTTGAGCTGCCCTATTCTAGCCCGATCGAGGAAGCAGGTAAGCCCATGAAGAGGTCCATCGGCTTCATTTCGTGTTTTGCTTTTGTGTTCCTTTTCTTCTCTGCATATCCAACCCTTGCCGCCACGATCCATGTCCCAACCAACCAGCCGACCATCCAGGCCGGGGTCGATACTGGCGAGAACGGTGACCTTGTTCTGGTCTCTCCTGGTTCTTATGTCGAGAACGGCGACGGCGAGAGCTTCGGCGAATACAGCTGCGCCGACAACGACTACGAGGGTCTGACCGACGAGGAGGAACCGGCCTGCGCTCCCGCCGTAACCGGGATTCTCGTGAACGAGCTCTTCTACGATCCCGCCGGGACCGACGGGGGGTATGAATACATAATCCTTTACAACGCCACCGAAGAAGAGATCGACCTCACCGGGTGGGAGATCCAGTGGGGCGGGACGGACTTCACCTACGGGATCTACTCGATTCCGAGCGTAGCCCTTGGTTCCGGGGAAGGTCTGCTGATCGGGGGAGACCTGATGTCGCAGGTCCCAGATATCACCTACAATTTCAACTTCCAGAACGGCCCCGCGAGCGACGGGGTCCGCATCACCGACGGCAGTCAGACCGTGATCGACACGGTAATCTATGGCTCTCCGAACGAGAGCGGGTTGCCCGGAGACGGCGGTCTCGATCCCTACCCGGATGAGATGTGCGCACCCGACCCGATGAGCGGCAAGGCCCTCGTCCGGGATGCGCTCCACACCGACACGGATGACTGTTCGATCGACTTCACCGCGGCGAACCCGATAGGCGACTGCTGGGACGACGACGTCGACGGCTTCGATGACGAGGCGTGCGGGGGAACCGACTGTGACGACTCGGATCCCACGGTCTACCCAGAGGCACAAGAAATCTGCGACGGGAAGGACACCGACTGCGATGGCTCCTCCCCCTGGTGGGAGGCCGACGAAGACGAAGACGGATGGATGACTTGCGAGGGCGACTGCGATGACTCGAATCCCATGGTCCACCCGGAGGCGGAGGAGCTCTGTGACGGGAAGGACAACGACTGCGACGGCGCTATCCCCGCCGACGAGGCGGACTTTGATGAGGACGGCCAACTGATCTGCGAGGGCGACTGCGATGACTCGAACCCGGCCACATCCCTCGGGGCTCTCGAGATCTGTGACGGAGAGGATAACGACTGTGATGGATCTCCTGAAGCCGTTGAGGTGGATACGGACAGAGACGGGTGGATGATCTGCGCTGGGGATTGCGATGATAGTGAAAGCTCGATCTACCCGGGTGCCGTGGATCCGGATCCGTGCGATGGTGTTGACCATACGTGTGATGGTCTTGGCGATGAGGCGGATGACGACGGCGATGGGCACATGATTTGTGAAGGTGACTGCGACGATTCGAATAAAAAAACATACCCTGGCGCTACCGAAAAAGCAGATCTGCGCGACAATGACTGCGATGGAAGCATCCTCGACGATCCAGTAATCATCGCTTCCGGATTAGCCATTATGGCAAAGAGAATCATTGATCTCCTAAATACGGATCCGGATCAAGAGCCTTCTCCCGAACCCAAACCAAATCCCCATCAAGGCAAAGGTGCATGCGGATGTGCTCTTTATCAGGCCCCGAGTCGAAGCGGTCTCACCGCTTCAGCTCTCGTCTATTTAATGCCTGTTGCATTTATCGGAATCATGAAACGATGGGTACGGAGGTAGAAGCGATCATTTGCGAAGGATAGCAATTACACAAATGGATTTCTTGCTCAGGAAAAAATGTCTTAACGGAAGGGATTTGAATGAGATACTCGAGACTCGACTCCGTCGTTGGCATTATTTCTCTTGTATTACTTTTTGTTAATTCTTCCGCCTTCGGGCAGGAAGAAAAGAACTGGCATTGTACGGTTGGAACCAGAGTCGGTGGATATGCATTAGAGTCTTTTGATATCGATTTTGATACAAGTTATTCGATAGCTCCGATAATCGACTTCTGGTATAAAAATTATGGAGTTGGATTCTCCTTTTTATATACTCAACTCAAAGGTATATTAAGTACGCCCGAAGGAACTTACAATGAAGAGGCCGAGAGGTACGACATCGATTTATCATTGAAATACAAAATCAATCAATATTTCATGATCGTGAGTGGAGCACGGTTTGAAAATAATGAAACAAAACTGGAAGGAGACCGCGAGGCCCATGGATATACGGTAATGATGGGTCCAGTAATAGGCGCCGCATGTTTGTATCCGAGTGATTCAGGTTTTACACCCTATTTCATTGCGGCGGCTTTCCCCTATGCGGGCCTTGACGCTGGGGCCGGCTTGGAAGCAACCGGTTGGGGTGGCGCCGGAGATCTTGGGATCTCTTATAACTTTATATTCGATCTCTCTTTATGCTTGGGCGTCAAATATCAATATCTGACATTTGATCTTGGCGACGATTTTGGTGTTGAAGATTCGGATGAAACAATCTGGTTCTATTATGGTGGGGTATTCTATGCTTTTTAAAGTTGGGGTGAGGAAGGAAATGCTTTATCGAGCTTTTATGGCGGGTTTCATTCTTTTTTTCGTACTTGGAGGCTGCATCACGGCCCTGTCTCTGGATAGTGCCGGGATTCGCGGAATAAAGGTAGCGCCCCTTCCCTTTAAAGAAAGAGTTGGCAATTCAGGGTTGTTTATCGGCATTGGGAAATTTGACAAACGATCAAACTTATCGATGTTGCGGTATGCGCCAGACGACGCGGTAGCTCTTGCGAACCAATTCATCCTCGACCTTCAATTAATTCCTCCTGAACGGGCACTTATCGCTCTGGCCGGAGAGCCAACGTCAAAGCGCGGCCGAAAGCAACTCGCAGCCCTCAAAAAGGCAGGTGTCAAAAGAGTGGCTACGGAGAAGATCTCTCTCGGAGATTCCATAGAAGAAACCGGACACCTCTGCTCCGACCCCAATTCTCTTGTCGCAATTTACATTTCCTCTCACGGCTACGAGGAGGATGGTATAGCTTATATTATGCCCAGTGATGGAAGACGACATCGCTTATCCTCGACCGGCATTTCGCTAAATCTGATTAAAAGAGTATTGTTGGACTCGAAGTCAAATAAAAAAATACTCATTGTTGATGCCTGTCGGGAATCTGTGGATGGACAGGCTAAGGGCCATGTAAAAATGGACCCGGCTTTTCAAAAAGCTTTGGCAGATGCCGAGGGGATGGGGATAATGACCTCATGCTCGGCCGATGAAAACGCATGGGAATCCCCCGAATTCGAGCAAGGAGTGTTTACACATTTTCTATTAGAGGCACTTAGAGGAGAAGCGCCTGCGAATAATAAGGGATTCATTACCCTTGGTTCGGCCTCATCCTATACTGCCGAGGCCACACGAGATTGGGTAAAGAGGCATCGGTACCAAGTGCAGAATCCCTGGTTCGAGGGAGAAATCGCACGGCGCATTCCTCTGGCGGTGTTAAACCCTATCAATCAATTCAAAGATCGGCGTGATCGTCTCCTTCAAGTCCTGCAAAGACGCATTGATTTCAACCATATCACGGGGACAATGGCAGACGAAGTCGCAAAGGCCTTAGAAAAAGCCGAACCACAAGAGGCGGAGCTCCTACTTGTCCAATTGGAACAACTCGAGACTTATGGCTCATCCTATTCCGCGGAATTTGCCCAGTGGTGGAATGAATATGGCAGGGAATATTTTTTAAAAGGGCTATCCACTTCACTGTACCATATCCTCACGACTGCCGTCGGCCAGC
>CAZFWM010000029.1:0-36686 GCA_964522545.1 uncultured Thermodesulfobacteriota bacterium | reverse complement strand
AATAATGGGACCTCCTTCTCCATCTTTACTCATAAAAAACCTCTCTTTTCCTCCCAATTCATGATGACCCCATCCATTTTGCTTCCATACAACCTTTCGATTCTCTCAATCTCCTTTTCAAACAATCTCCTTTTCAAATACTCAATTCGTATAGCCTACCACACAAGGGTGTTCATGAGGTAAAATTCTCCAAGGGATGAATCCGTAACAATCCACCGGCTCTGCCGGTGGATTGTTACGGATTCAATATCCTGCTACTTGACTTTCATCTACGAGTACGATTACATAATCCTCTTCATTACCGTTTAAATTGCCCCAGCATTATCACTGCTAAGAGCAATCTGCAGCGTTGGGGTTTCATCGATCTTCAAAGAGGAGTTCAAGGCGGAAACAGGGGGAATCATTGATGAAGGAGTTCAAGAGAGAACAGGTACGCAACATCGCTCTGGTCGGACATGGAGGTTCGGGAAAGACTTCGCTTGCTGAGGCGATACTTTTCAGCGCCAAGACGATTGACAGGCTCGGAAAGGTGGACGACGGGACCTCCACAATGGATTCCGAACCGGAGGAACTGAAACGGACCATCTCGATATCCACTTCGGTTCACCACTGTCCCTGGAAGGAGCACAGAATCACTCTGCTCGACACACCGGGGGATGCAAATTTCCTCGCCGAATCTTTCAATGCCATCCGAGTGGTCGAGGCGGCTATTATCGTGATCGATGCCATCGACGCTGTGAAGGTCCAGACGGAAATGCTATGGGATTCCATCACGCAAATGAGCCTCCCGCGCATTCTGTTCGTGAACAAGATAGATCGGGAGAGGGCCGATTTCTACAGCACCATCCAGACAGCCGAAAAGGCCCTTGGAACTCGCCTGGTCCTCCTTCAGATCCCCATCGGGGCGGAGGCCGCTTTTTCCGGGGTTGTGGATCTCGTCAATGGGAAAGCTCTGAAGTACAAGAATGACCTGAGCGGCGAGTTCCGTGCCGGCGAGATCCCCGAAGAGCTCAAGGAAGAGGCGGAAATCCTGAGAGAGAAGCTCATCGAGTCGGCGGCCGAATCCAATGACGAACTGTTGGAAAAGTATCTCGATGGGGCCACACTTTCGGAAGAGGAGATCTTCCAGGGGCTCCGCGGGGGGATTCTTTCGGGTGCGATTACTCCCGTGCTCTGCGGGGCAGCGCTTGTCAACATAGGCGCCCAGCCTCTCCTCAATCAGATCGTGGAGCTCCTCCCTTCGCCGCTGGACCGTGGCGAGGAGGTCGGAAGCCACCCGAAGACGCAGGAAGAAGAAAAACGAACAGGCTCTGAGTCGGACCCGTTCAGCGCCCTCGTCTTCAAGACCGTGGCCGATCCCTTTGCCGGGAGGCTCAGCATCTTCAGGGTCTTTTCGGGCTCCCTCAAGGCGGACGCCTCATTTTACAACGTCACCAAGGACTCCCGAGAGCGCTTCGGGCAGATCTTCCAGCTCGAGGGTAAAAAGCAAAGTTCTCTGGGCACCGCCCTACCCGGCGACATCGTTGCCGTGGCCAAGCTCAAGAATACGGCTACCGGGGATACCCTCACGGATGAGGCAAATCCGATCCTCTATACCTTACCGCCCTATCCCAACCCGCTCATTTCCTTCGCCATTCGCCCCAAGGCAAAAGGAGACGAAGACAAGGTTGCCAGCTCACTCACCAGGCTGATGGAAGAGGACCTCACCTTGAAGACCCATCGCGAGGAGCAGACCAAGGAGTTCATCCTCTCTGGCATGGGCCAGGTCCACATCGAAGTGACCGTCGAGAAGCTCAAGCGCAAGTTCGGCGTCGAGGTCATGCTCGATACGCCCAAGGTGCCCTATAAGGAGACGATAAAGGCGAAGTCCAAGGCCCAGGGCAAGTACAAGAGGCAGTCCGGCGGCCGCGGCCAGTACGGTGACACTTGGCTGGAGATCGAACCTCTCCCGAAAGGCTCAGGTTTCGAGTTCGTGGACAAAATCGTGGGTGGAGTCATTCCCAGGCAGTACATCCCTGCCGTGGAGAAAGGGATCGTGGAGTCGATGGTAGCGGGCGCGTATGCCGGATATCCCGTCGTCGACCTCCGGGTCACCCTCTACGACGGCTCCTTCCACGATGTCGACTCCTCTGAAATGGCATTCAAAATAGCCGGATCGATGGGATTCAAAAAGGCATTCATGGATGCAAAACCTTACCTTATCGAGCCGATCATGAATATGGAGATCGCCATACCTGAGGATTCTATGGGGGATATCATCGGCGATTTGAACAGTCGTCGCGGCCGGATTATGGGCGTCGACCCCAAAGGGGGAGTCCAGGTCGTACAGGCCCAGGCACCCATGGCAGAAGTCCTGCGATACGCTCCGGATCTCCGCTCGCGGACCAGCGGAAGAGGGACCTTTACCATGTCATTCTCTCACTACGAGGAAGTCCCCACCAATATCGCCGAGAAGATCGTCGCCGCAAAGGAAGAACAGGACAAGGAGAAATAGTGACGCCCCCAGAGCGCGACACCGGCGAAAAATCGGTTGCCCGCAAGATCGCTTCTATGTCGGCCGGCGAGAAGACTCGGCTCGCGCTCACGGGTGATAAATCTGCACGTACCATACTCCTGCGGCAGAAAAACGAACAACTTCGCCTCCTCGTGCTCCAGAATCCGAGAATCACGGAAAACGAGGTCCAGCAGCTTGCCAGCTCGACCGAGGCCTCGAAAGATATCCTGGAAAGAATTGCTTTGAATCGTGAATGGATGCGGCGTTATCGGATTCTGTATGCTGTTGCATTGAACCCAAAGACGCCTCTCCCCAAGGCGGTGAAGCTTTTAGATCATCTGAAGGAACGCGACCTCCGATTCATCGCCAAGAGCAAGAACGTTCAGACCGCCGTCGCTGCCGGGGCCAGAAGGATCCTGTTCCAGCGAGGGAAGATCTGAGAGCGGGCGCTTTCCAGAGGGAGTCCGGATGTCTACCCTGAATCACACAAAGCGGGAAATCAGCGCAAAGATCGTCTATTACGGTCCCGGACTCTCCGGAAAGACCACCAACCTAGAGCTGATTCACCAAAAAATTAATCCGGACAAGCGCGGCAAGCTGATCTCCTTGGAGACAAAGACCGACAGGACCCTGTTCTTCGACTTTCTTCCGATCGAGATGGGCGAGATCCACGGCTACAAGATGCGCTTCCATATCTATACGGTCCCGGGCCAGGTCTTTTACAACGAAACCAGGAAAATGGTGCTGCGCGGCGTGGACGGGATCGTCTTCGTCGCCGACTCTCAGCGCGATCTGATGGAAGATAACATTGTGAGCCTGCGCAACCTCGAGGAGAACCTGAGGGGCATGAAGCGTGAGGTCGGGCAACTCCCCATTGTCCTTCAGTACAACAAGCGGGACCTTCACTCCGTCAGCTCGATCGATGAAATGAACCGCCTTTTAAACCCAAGGGGGCTCCCCTACTGTGAGAGCACTGCAGTCCTCGGAGACGGAGTGATCGCAACGCTCACTCGCATCATCCGGATGGTGGCCGACTCCCTTCTCAAATCCTATCGCGACCTGGGGACCATTCCTGAACGCGCGGACGAACCACCTTGCCCTCCACCTCTCGAGGTGGTCAAGCCATTCACTTCCGACCGGGTCCAAAGCCCTAAAGTGCCTGACGCGTCCGAGGGACGCGAAGAGGTCCGATTCGACGAGCAGGACTTCGAGACTTTCGAACCTTCTCCTGCCTCGCCGGATGAACGTCCTGATCAACCGGTCGATTTCGAACCATCCCCTTCACTCGAACCATCCCCTTCATTTGAAGACGAGACGCCGAAGGTGACCATCGCTGAATGCGGCCCGACCCGTAAAATCTCATCAAGCCAAATCGAAGTTCCCATCATCTTTGAGTGTGAGGATGCTGCCACCCGAATTCCCCTCAACCTCGTCATCTCCATCGGCTCGCCCAATGAGCCCGGCCTCTCAGAGCATTCCCCGACCCCGACGTTCGATCCAAAGGAAGAAGACTTGCCTGAGATCGAGATCCTCTCGGAAGACGACGAGTAAACCCGCAAAATGCAGTAGCACCTACTGCATTTAGCGGGTTAACGCTCAACCCGGCAGAAAAGAGCTGACCGTTACGTTGCACATACAGTGGAAGAGCATGGGGGCGATCACACCCCCGGTCCGCTCTCTCAGCCACCCGAAAAGGAGTCCGGGGAAAAAGGTGGCAAGTCGGGCCGGGTGAGGCGTAATTACGTAGTGGCCGAGGGCAAAGAAGGCATTCGAATAGATCAGCCCGAATCCAAAGGGTGTGCGGAGGAATGAAAAGGGGCGGCCGAAGGCTTCATTCAGGCGAGACTGCATGTAGCCCCGGTAGAAGATCTCTTCATGGAGGGCGGTAAAAAAAAGATTCTGTACCACCAGCGTGCCCAGCTGGTCGGGAAAGCCCGGCACGTAATTCACGTGGTAGAACATCTTGTAATAATAGTGGTATCCGACAGCAAAAATCGGAAGGACGATCACGGAGACGATCAACGCCCACTGGATCGCCTGGAGCGGCTGCTTCAGCGTGATGCCGTATTCCTCGGGGTTATTGCGGCGAGCCAGGATTGCCAGGAGCGGAATGTATATGAAGATTACGGGAATGAACACACCAAGGTACTTGGACAGGAAAGGGATCCCCCTGTTCTCATAGAGGATCTTGCACGCAAGCAGAGTGACAGCAAAGAGAACCGTGGTCTCAATGAGCGCACTCTTCTTCATCCGTCATCCCCCACCTCCCCGGGAGGGACCTCGTTCATGCTCCCCTGCCTATATCCCTGGAGATCGAGGGCCACATAAATGAAGCCGACATTCCTAACGCCTTTTTCAACAGCCTCGCGAATCTCAGGCTCCATGAGCCGATTCATCTCATCCTGCAGGATCTCGATCCTGGCCATATCTCCGTGAAAGCGGACCCGGAACTGAGAAAATCCGAGCCCTCTGAGCACCATCTCCGCCCTTGCCACCCTTTCGGTTCTTTCCGCGGTGATCTCTGTGCCATAGGGAAATCGGGAGGCAAGGCAGGCAAAGGAGGGCTTGCTCCAGGTCTCGAGCCCCAGGCTCCTGCTCAGCTCCCGTATCTCACGCTTTCCAAGCCCCGCTTCCAGTAGCGGGCTCCTCACGCCCAGATCCCTGGCCGCTTCCATGCCCGGTCGATAGTCACCCGGATCGTCGGCGTTGGAGGCGTCCATGACCCAGCGCAGATCAAGCTCTTTTGCTCTATCCAGGCAGAGTTGAAAGAGCTCTCTTTTGCAGTGATAGCATCGTCTTCTCGTGTTCTCCGAAAAGCCCGGGATTTCCAGCTCATTGCTGGAGATCTCCTCATGGCGGGCCCCTATCTCGGAGGCCAGGATCCTGGCCTCCTCCAATTCGTGTCTCGGATAAGTCGGCGAGGTCGCTGTTAGCGCCACCACCTGATCACCGAGCCTGTCGTGGGCGACGCGTAAGAGAAAAGTGCTGTCCACGCCACCGGAATAGGCGAGAAGCACAGAGCCCATCTCGTCCAGAATGGCCTTGAGGCGCTCGAATCTCGAATCCATCTGTATCCTTTCACACCGATTTCTTCAGCATGGCATTTCATTAAGTCCGCACAGGTCTCGGCTCTTATAGTGTAAGGCTCCGTTTTTGTCAAAACCCGCGGGGCGAATCTCCCACTCCGGGGCATCATTTTCTCCGGTCATGTCCCATGGTTGCCCCCCCAGAAGCGGGTAAGACTTGACTTTAGCGGTTCCTATTTTGCACTTTGGCGGATGACCGGTTTACAGCGTTGGGGTTAACTTAAACCGGATCTAGAGGGTCTAAGGAACAAAACACGAGGGCTGGGGATGGAGAACGAAACAGAGCTTGTCGAGAGGGCCCAGGCAGGGGATCTGGACGCATTTGATTCTCTGGTGCATCGTTACGAACGCCCCATATACTTCCTGGCTCTCCGGTATGTGGGCGACCACGACTCAGCGACCGATCTCTCTCAGAAGGCATTCATCAGAGCCCTCAAAGGGCTAGGGGGCTTCCGCAGGAAGTCGAGCTTCCGTACATGGCTCTACCGGATCACGATCAACCTGTGCAAAAACCACCTGCGCGACAACCCCGCATCACGCCGCCAGCCTTTGAGCGATGCCATGCCGTCCCACACCCCCTCACCCGCCGACGCACTCGAGAAGGCCGAGCAGAGCCATCGGCTCCGGGCCGCGGTGAGGGAGCTCCCAGAGCGCCAGCGCCAGGTCGTGCTGTTGCGAATCGACCAAGAGCTCTCCTTCAAGGAGATCGCATCGGTGCTCGGATGCAATGTAGGTTCGGCAAAGGTCAATTTCCACTACGCCCTCAAGCGTCTACGCGAGATCTTTCGAGAGGAGGAGCGCCTTGAAACAATGCGCCAGGATAGAGAAGCTGCTGTCTGAGTACATCTCAGGCGAACTGTCACAGTCCTTGAGCTCAAGGGTCGAGAGCCATCTCGGGACCTGCCCGGCATGCCGGCAGGCCCTGAGCGAGACGGAAGCGGTTATCGGGTCCCTTCGAAACGATGCCCAGCCGGAGCCTGATCCGGCGTTCTGGCACAACTATCGGGCGACGCTTCGCGAACGCTACGCCGCTTCTCTGAGCGAAGCCAGACGGCCCCGCGTTGACCTTTCCTGGCTCCGAACTCCCCGATTCGCCTATGCCCTGGCAGGGGCCGCCTTGTGCATCATGGCCGTTGCCGTGGGGAACCGCCTATATGGACCCGGGGGAGCGACCGCACCGGGTCCAGAGCCGATCGCCGCGATCTCCAACGTGGATGAGTGGACGTGGTCCGATTCACTCCAACTCGCCTCTCTCTCAGAAGAGGAGATCATGGCACTCGAGACCCTGACCATCGATCTGGAAGATCCTTCCGCTCTGGACCCGGCCTTGGGGCCGTCGGGGGGGCTGTCTGAGGAGATCGCGACACTCGAGGCCGACGAGGTGGATCAGCTCTATGATAGCCTGCTTGATTACTACCCCGAGGTCGATCACCGACCGTCCCGTTCTACGGACGGGCGAGATTACGGTACGATCCGCTCCAGTGAAAGGAGATTGGCATGAAAGGGAAAAGATTTGCTGTTGTGCTGCTGTCCGCTCTGCTCTTCACTCTGTCCGGCAGCGCTGTTGCTCAGGGCCCCGGGCCGGAAAAGCGCGAACGCGTCGAAGAACGCATCCGCATGGTCCGGATGTGGAAGCTCACGGATGCCCTCGACCTAACCGAGGAGCGAGCCGCCCAGATCTTTCCGGTCCTCAATCGGTTCGAGCGACTTCGCTCCGAGCTGATCAGGGAGAATCACAAAGCGATCAACAAGCTCCGAAAAGCCCTGCAGGCGGATCCGGTCGACGAGGAGGGCCTCACTCCACTGGTCAACAGGATCGGGGAAACACGGAGAGAGCTCTTGCGGATCCATGACGAAGAAGCGGCCGCCCTGAAGAAGTTTTTCAGCTTAGAGGAGCAGGCTCGCTACCTCCTCTTTCAGATCAGCTTCGAGAGAGAGATCCACAAGATCATAGCCGAATCGAAGAGGGGAAAGAGGTCCGGGCCCCAACAGGGCGGGCCTCACAAAGGCTCACCAGGGCCTGCGCCGGATCGGGAGCCGCCCTCTCAGAATCAGATATGGTGATCCGGGGTCGGCATCGCTTCGACTATTTTCCCTGAAAGCGGGGTCCTCGCTTCTCGAGGAACGCCCTGCATCCCTCAACGGCGTCCTCTGTAGCGATACTCAAGATCTGCATCTGGCGCTCACTGGCCAGCTGGGAAGGGAGATCGGCGCTGGAAGACTGCTGGAGCAACATCTTCGTCCTTCCGATCGCAAGGGCGGGTCCTCCGGCCAAAGCACCCACCATCTCACCCACAGCGTCATCGAGCTCTTCGGCGGAGACGACCCGGTTGACGATGCCCATATCGGCCGCCTGCTCGGCCGATATGAAGTCGCCGCTGAAAAAGAGCTCGGCCGCCCTCTTCATTCCCAACAGCCTGGGAAAAAAGAAGGTGGCCCCAAGGTCCGGAACCAGCCCCACCTTGGAAAAGGCTTGATTGAAGCGGGCTTCCTTGGATGCGATGGCCAGGTCGCAGGCAAGGACGATGCTGAATCCGGCTCCGCTTGCCACTCCGTTGACCGCGGCGATGACCGGCTTGTCCAGGGTTCGAATCTTGTGGATGAATCGATGGAGGTGCTGCGTGAGCAGGCTCACGTAAGCCTGGGAATCATCCGACTCCATCAGCTCCTTCACATCGGCGCCCACGCAGAAGGCCCGTCCCGCACCCTGGAGGATCAGGACTCTGACGTCATCCGAACCGACACATCGGTCCACGGCCTCGCAAAGGGCCTCTGCGGAATCGATGGTGAGAGCGTTCAGGCGGTGCGGTCGATTGAATACGATCTTTGCCTGCCCTCCGGCTCTCTCGAAGCGGACCTCCTTGTTGTCCATTTGCGTCTCCTTCTGTTTTAGTTCCTCTTCAAATCCACCGCTTCCAGTGGTGAATTTGAAGAGGAATTAAAATAGGAAAGGGATCGTGCTGAGCAGTCCGAAGATGGCAAGCAGAGCGAGCATCCCGAGGCAGCAGAAAAATAACACAGGGAGAAGGATCGCGATGACGGCCCGCAGCATCGAAATCCCGTGCAGTCTCTTCAGCCCGATCACGATCAGGATCAGGTTCCACACAGAGCCCAGAACCGAGCCAATGATAGGAATGATGCTGAGGACCTGGGTGCTCGCCGAAAACGCGACTACAGAGAAAGTTGAGTGATACCCGCTGCGATTGCCTCCGACAAACAGAAGGCAGATGTGTAGGATTCCGGAGAAGATGAATTGCTGGAATACAGCAAGGAAAGGGGCTGCGAGGATCAGGCCCGTGGTGATCGTACTATTCATGTCCATCCCGCCGGTCCCCTCGAAGAGCGTAGAAAACAGATCGGACCGCTCGAGCATGTGTCCCCAGAAGGAACCGGATATGATCCCGATGGATCCGACAAGCACTGCGTAGAGGAGGGGCCGGGAGAGGCGAGGCTCAGGAGAGAGGGATGCAAAGAACCGGCCCGGGCCGAACATCACCGCGCGCCAGGTCGAGAAGAGGGCCTCCAGAAGGCCGACCTCGCCCAGTCGATCCCAGGACGTGCCGCCCGCTTTTGCCCTCGTCTCCGCTCCCGGCACGGAGGGCACTGAATCGTGGCCCGATATCAGGTCGAATCCACACCTGGCGCAAAAACGCACAGGCACGGAAGACTCACCTATCGGTTCTCCGCAAGCAGGACAGGTCATACATGTTCCTCCAGATTAGAGAGACTTACAGTGAAATTGACACTATAGACAGCATCGCATAAACTTGACAAGGGTAATTGCGGTCGTCTTTCATTGAGGGACCCGGACGATGAGATTTCGCCAGAGAAAATTGAAAAAAGTAAAGAAAAAGAGGAAAAAGCAAGAACGCCTTTCCTGGACCATGATCGCCTTCTCTGCCGGAGGCGCAATCTTCGTATGTGCCTTTCTGGCCTTCATGTGCATGCAGAACGAAAAGGCCGTCGAAAAATCGGCCACCACAAAGCTCCGGGTCGACTTATACCGGATCGGAGTGGCCCTTCACCAATTCCAGCTGGACAACGATTTCTACCCTGCTACAGACCAGGGCCTCCACTCACTGGTAGAGGCTCCCACCACACCTCCCCACCCTTCGAGCTACGACAAGGACGGCTATCTGGAAAAGATCCCGAATGACCCGTGGGGCAATCCCTACGTGTACCGGTGCCCGGGAAAGGATGGCCCTTACGACCTGCTCACCCTCGGGGCCGACGGCTCGCCCGGGGGGACCAAGCTCGACAGGGATCGCAGCAGCAGGGAGTTCGAGTCCCCTGAAGAGACATCGTCCGGAAGTGGGGAAGACGTACAAAACCGGGACTGAACCTGCCTATCACAACTCTGCAACCAGGCCGCTATATCTTCCCTTAATCCCAGGGCCACTCCAGGAGGGAGTCGGCCAGGGCAATCAGGCGCGATCTCTCCAGGGAGGGGGAGAGCGGGTCTAGGCGGGCCTTTGCGTGGGCCAGGATGTTGCCGGCACGCTCCATGGCCTTATTGTCCGCACCGAGAGCGAGGACCCGTTTTGCGGCCCCTTCGATATCTTCCTCTTTCCCGCCGCCTTCGAGAAGCCCGGCGAGGGAGGGATCCATGGGGCTCATCTTCCAGGCGATGATGAAGGGGAGAGACGCCGTGGGATCGGAAAATTCTTGCCGGTCGGCCATGTGGGCAACAGGGTAGGCACTATCCGATTCTTTCCCCTCCCCTGCCGCAACGCGCCACAGCCGGGTTTCGCGCAGGATCTCCCTCGCCACGCCCAGATCGTGTCCGAATCCGGCCGCGGCCTCTTCCTCTGGCCCTGACGCCCCGGCCAAGATTGCCGCAAATTTGCACGGCACGCTCCCAATAGCCCCCCGTCTCTTCCCGGCCAATGCGAGATGGGCATCTTCATCCAGAGTCTCTCGCCCCGGCCGGGCGATCTCTTCGGCCCTTCCCGCGGCCGCCTCGAGGGAGGAATCGACCAGGACCTTGACCAGCTCGATGCGACCCAGTGCGACCACACGCTCAGAGGCGAGCGAAAAGAGCAGGTCCCCCACAAGAAGGCATAAGGGATCGGGAGCAGGACTCCTCTTCTCATGGAGCCTGGAGGCGATCTCGATGTACTGGACCACGGCGGCGAGCTCTCCGGCTTCCTCCCCGGAGGCACCCCAATGGGAGGCGAAGAGGAGGAGGAGTGTGGGCTGGATCGAGGCGGTATCGAACCGGCAGTACGGCCCCACCAGATCTTTCCAGACGCCGGGAGTGGACGGGAGGTGGGAAAAAAAATGCTCCCGGGCGTCATCCAGCTCCGGACGAATTACACCGACGATCGATGCTTTCTCTGAATCAAGATCCATTACAGTCCCGTGATCGCATCCTGCCTGAAATCGAAAAGGATCTCTTGGGCCCCTCTGTACCGTATCAATATTTTTTGCTCCGCCGTAACCTCGCCTACGGGTGCCGCCCAGATCGAGCGTGCCTCGAACCGTTCCACACACTCCCGGACCATGGCCTCATCGCAGGCTATCACGAACCCGAAGCTCGGGAACGTCCTGAGCCAGCTCATGAGCCCAACATTTTCGGGCCTGGCTATGGCGTCCACATCCACCACGGCACCCACGCGGGAGAGCTCGAGCAGGGTCCCGATGCTCCCGAGGATGCCGGCATTGCTTAGGTCCCGGGCCGCTGTTGCGATCCCTTCCTCGGCCAGGGCCGGCAGGATCTCGAGGTCTCCCACGACCCGGTCCGGGTCCTTGCGGCAGTGGGAGTCCCAGTTGTCGAATCCGGCCCCCCACTCCTCCCCGTCCAGGTCGACGGCCAGAACCAGGAACTGGCCCGGCCGCGCGGCCCGGCCGGACAGCAGGGTCTTTGCCTCGCCAAGGATCGCGGCCGCTACCGAGCACCCCCCGGGCTCGGGGAGGTAGTGTCCCCCTACCATGGGGACCCGGAGACGATCGCACTCGGCCCGCATGCCGCGCAAGAGGGCGTCCCTCTCGGGGCAGCCCGGCATGCCGATGACGTTGACCAGGGCCAGGGGGCGCCCCCCCATGGCGTAGATGTCGTTCACATTGACCAGGACCGCGGCGCGCCCCGCGCGGTACGGATCACGCGCCACGAGGCGCTCGTGCAGACCATCGGCGGCGAGCAAGAGATATCTCTCGCCGTCCCACAGGGCGGCCGCATCGTCGCCCGGGCACTCCAAGCCCGAGCCGGAGACTCCTGTGAGGCCGAGGGTGCCGACGATATCCCTCAGGGCATTTTTCCTCAAGACCCCTTCGAAACTCCGGACCTCGCGGGCTATCCGGCAGACGTCCGGTTTCGCGTCATCCCGGAGTCGTGCCGGCATCGAGCGATTCCTCCCGAATTCTCTCTACAGGGCGGTTCCGTTCAAGTCCCAGATCCACCGTCATGATCGTGTGCGGCCGCCCGCACAGGGACGACCCCTCTCCGAGGTCGAACCAGCCACAGGACCTAAAGAAGGCAATCCTCCCAGCCTCTATATGGGCATAGAATGCTCTCGCCCCCTGAGATTGCACAACCTCCACCGCTTTTTCGACAAGGGCGCGACCCAGCCGCCGCCTGTATCCCGGGAGTGCGGCAAGGCGGCTTCCCCTCCAGACGCCGTCCGTCTCTTCGTGTACCCGCACCGTCCCGACCGCCGTACCGTCGCACTCGCCGATAATGTGAATCGCGCGCCCTTCGTTCTCATCTCGATCAGTTCCGGCAAAAAAATCCATCTCCTCCACAAAGACCCGATGGCGTATGGCAAAACAGCTCCGGAGGTCCCCGGCGTCCGCGGCAATACGGCACGCAACCCCGGCGCTCAGGGCCGCCTCGTGTTCGGGCAGGGCCGAGCAGGCCCCGCAGCGTACGCACCCGGCAGCCGAGCGCCCGGCCGCGAGGCTGGCGGCCCGGACCGCAGCGGCCAGGCGCCGGTAGAGCCTCTCCATTCTGTCCTGGCCGGGCGGCCTCACCCCGCCCATGGGCGTGCCCGGGATCGGCCGAAGAGGGACGAGATAGGGGTAGACTCCCATCTCGGCCAGCATCTCGGCGCCCTCTATGACCGAAGAATCACTCTCGCCCATCCCGGCCAGGATGAAGCTGCTCACCTGGTTGGCCCCGAAGACACCCACGGCCTCACGCCATGCCTGCGAGAAGCGCTCCACCCCAAGGGAGGCCTTGTGCGGTGCCGAGCGGCGCAGCGCCCCCGGATCGAAGCTTTCGATGTGGATTCCCACGGTATCGACCCCGGCGGCCCGGAGCCGGCCGAACACGGCCGGATCCCGTGGGGGCAGAACCTGTACGTGGACCGGCAGGGCCGAAGCCTCCTTGATTGCACGGGCGCACTCTGCAAGAAGATCCGCCTCCCGCCCACCATCCTTCGTGGATCCGCTTGTGAGGACTGCGTGAGAAGCCCTGCCCTCCCCTGCGGCCCGTGCCGCAACCTCTGCGAGATCTCCGGGCGACTTTTCCGCGGTCGTGAGCCCCTGCTCAAGTGAGAGTCCTATGCCGCAGAACCTGCACCCCCCTTGTCCTCTCTGGAAAGCGCACCCCTGAATGACCGTGGAGGCCAGGCAATCCGTGCCGTGGAGCAGTGCCACTTTCCGGTACGGAACACCGCTTCTTGTGATCATCCGGTAGAAAGATGGCTCAGGGGGAATCTCTATGGACGCCACCGCCTCGTCACGGCGCATCAGTTTCCACCCCCTATTGCGCCCGGCGAGCCGGTACGGCGAGTTCGCCACAAAGGGGCTCCGCACCGGAACGCTCGCCGCAGCTCCGCCCAGGAGGATCACCCTCCCCTCGGCAGGCCCGGCCCCGCCGAGGCGCCCTGTGCCCTCGGCCTCGTCCATGCGGACCCCGAGGCTCTGGATCGCGGTTTTCGTCCGGGCGATCTTGTCCGCCCTCATAGCCAGATCACCTTTTCGTGGTCCTGGAATATGTGATCCGCCACGTCCGTGGCCACGATCACCCCTTCGATCAGGTCCTCGGCGGACATTCCGAATAGTCGCATGGGCGCCTCGCAGGCCTCGACGCGAACGCCGCTCTCGAGGAGGCCGCGGATCTTGGCCTCGAAATCCGCCACCGTAGAGCTTCCCCGGCCCACTGCGCGTTTTACGCAGTGGATGCCGTCTGCGTAGAAAATAACCGTGGCTTCGAGGCCCCGGCGCCTCGCCGCCTCGGCAAAGCGAAGAGCCGAGTAGGGCTTCAGGCTTTGGTACGGCCCCTCCGAGACCATGATCACGAGTCTCCCGATCTCTCCCTGTTTCATGACTTCTCATCCCGTGGGGATCAAGTTTTTTTCTTGCCCCGCTTTTTACTCCTCTTCTTGCCCTTCGTCTTCACTTCGGTGCGGATTTCCCCATCGCCGGACCGGATCGTGATGTCCGCCTTCACTTCGAAGGTCATCCCGTCCAGAATCTCTCTCACCTGAGTGGGAAAATCAATTGCGGAGAAAAATCGTCGGACCTCCTTCTGGATTATTCCAAAGAGTTCCTTTTTGCTCTTCTCGCTCTGCTTGACCACGTAGTTCACTGCCTCGCGCGGCAGGTTGAACTCCGCCATCAGCTTGCGTATGCCCTCTTCCGTAAGGAAGATCATGCCTGCACCGGTGAAGATCGCCTTCTTTACGATATCGGGCAACATGGCATCGAAGACCTTGATTATGGACGAGCGAATCTTCTCTTCTTGCTGCTCACTCTCTCTTGTCATGGTTCCTCCTAATGCGGCGGAGCCGCAAGCTGTCAGCGATCAGCTGTCAGCTGTCAGCTCCACCACCCCTTTCCCCTTCTAAAGTCCAAAATCCCTACACTTACTCTGAAAGTAGATGGAGAGGAAATCCGACGCCAGATCTCTCAGCTTACCAAAGGTCTCGGCCGCCAGGTCCTCGCTGCCATCCCCTGCCGCCGAAGCTGCGGACAGGCGCTTGACCAGGGCCTCCACCCCCCTCCCCTTCTCCACCATCCTGTCCAACCCTTGATCGTCATCCCGATAGGATCCGTTCCACCTGTCCCTGCTCAGCCTCCTCCAGATCGGGTCGAGAAAGGCCCCGACTTTTTCCGCCTCGTAGATCTTGGCCCCGATCCTCCAGCTCATGGCCCGCCGCTCGAGCGACATGGCCGCAATCCTTGCATTGCTCACCGAGCGTCTCAGGTCGGCCAGGGCCGTATCGGCACATCCGCCCCGGGCGGGGCCCTTGTACGGATCTCTCTCTCTGTCCTTGGCCGCGCCGGTGCGCCGACTCCCGGCTGTTCCAAAGAGGAGTGCATCGGCCAGGAGGCGGTTCGCCGCCGGATATCCGGGGTGCTCCACGTGGGGCCCGAAGAGAAAGAACCGGCCCTCACCGTGACGGCGCATCAGGACCGCCGCCCGCTCTGTCAACGTGCGGTCCGCCAGCTCCGGATCGACCAGGAACAGGGTCCGCCTCGTGAAGCCCGCATAGTGCGCCAGCGTGACCGAGTCATCGTAGGGCTCCATGGGGGGGCCGCCGTAGAGGGGTGCGATGATCTCGGCAACACCATAGGCCGGCGGAGTACCGGTCGTGCACAAGCGTACCTCATCCCGAACCGGGTGGAATATGAAGCGGCAGCCGTAAGGGGTTCCAAGCTTGTCGGCCATCTGTAGAGGTTCAGGGAGATGGTCGGCAAGATTCGTCACACGGGCCGAAACGAAGTTGAACCGGTCAAGAGGGGCCTTTGACGAGCGAAGGGGCAGATAGGCTCCGGCGCAGGATCCGATATAGGTTCCCCCTTTTTCGACGAAGGCGCCCATGCTCCGGCCGCCCTTCTCACCCAGCGCCCCGGCCACGGCAAAGGTGTCCCCCCCGGAGACGAAAAAGGCGTCCGCCCCCTCAAGCCCACTTTCTCCGGCCACAGAGGTCTCGCCCGCGAAGCCCACATCGAAGAAACCCAGCCGCTCTAAGGTTTCGGCGAACCAGAGCCATGAGTGGGAGGCCCCGGCGCCCGAGTAGACCCGGAGGCGGGGGTAGTGAAGGGGCCGGCCTTTCCCTCCCGGGCGGATCTCTCCGGTACCCGGGTTGAGAGAGACCTTCTCGCCCCGGCGAAGGAGCCGGCTGATCTCCCGGTAGGGTGCATACTCCGGTCGGTTCTCCCCTCTCCTCTTCATGGCCATCAGATCACGGAATATCCGCCGTCGATCACCAGGAACTGGCCGGTCACGAAGTCGCTCTCGTCCGAGGCGAAAAATACGGCCGCAGGGGCGATGTCCCGATCCGGGTCCCCGATCCTCTCCATGGGCGTGCGGTCGATGACCTCGCTGCGCATCACATCGATCTCCAGGACATCGTGGGTCATGCCGGTCTCGACGAAGCCGGGGCAGATGGCGTTGACGTTGATATTGTACGGGGCGAACTCGGCGGCCAGGCACCGGGTCATGCCGATGATCCCCGCCTTGGCCGTTGAGTAGAGTGAGATTAGAGGCGCCCCGACCACGGCGGCCAGGGATGCTATGTTGATGACCTTGCCCTTACCGCCCTTCCGCATCTCCGGGATGGCCAGCTTGCACCCGAAGTAATACGCCTTGAGGTTGATGCCCATGAGCCGATCCCACTGCTCTTCGCTCATTCCCTCCAGACTCCCCGCCTCCTCGACGCCCGCATTGTTGACCAGGATATCGACGCGTTCGAATTGCTCGACCCCCGCCCGGACCATCCGCTCCAGGTCGGCCATGTTCGAGACGTCGCCGTGGACGGTGACGAAGGCGCCCCCGCCGTCCCCGATTGCGGCGGCCGTGGCCTCGAGCCCCTCGGCCGCGCGGTCGAGAATCACGGTCCTCGCCCCCTCCCGTGCAAAGGCGATTGCAATGGACCGGCCGATGCCGGAGCCGGCGCCGGTGATTAGACCCACCTTATCCTTCAGACGCATGATGCGCTCCCTTTCCCTCTATGAGATTCACCACAGAGGACACAGAGGGCACAGAGAAAAAATGACAAACTTTAAATCCTTATCTCCCATTCTCTCTCTGTGACCTCTGTGTCCTCTGTGGTTTGAAAACAGCCTTTGTCACAGGGTGAGCATTGACCGGAGTTTCTCCAGATCCCCGGCGAATCCTTCGTACTGCAGCCCCTGACCAACCTCTATCTCTTCGCCGGCGGCGATCGTCTCTTTTATCATGGTCCTGGCCACCGAGGCGATCGTTTCCTCTTCGACATCATCGAACTCTCCCGCCCGTGCGGCGAGCCCGGCCATGGCGGCCAAAGTCATCCCCGGCACGGCAAGCACGAAGACCGGGCAGATCCCTAGCACATAGGCGAAGGCCTGTCGTTCGATCCACCACGCCGCAAGCTCCGCGCTCTCTTGGGGCGCCCCGAGCGCCCCGGACCCTATCGGCCCGGGCGGGACCCCGTTTGAAAAGACCCCCAGGGCCTGGGCCAAAACAGCACTCTTGCCTTCATCGGCCGGCCAGGGGGCAACTCCGCCGATCGTCTCTGCCCCCAGGGCTTTCAGGTCCGCCCCCTTTGAAGCGATGCGGTCCAGCCCGGCCTCCTCGTCCTCGGATGCGCCCTCCAGATCAAACGCGACGGCGGCGGCGGTGGGATTCAGGCCGAGCTTCAGGGCCCTCTCGAGAAGGGCCGATGCTCCGGCGCCAAAGCGCCTCAAGGCGATCAGGCCCGAGAGGTCGGAGGCCAACAACCCCGGCTCATCGACATCGGGCTCTGCTCGAGAGCCAGGGTCGGCCCGGGTCATGAGGTAGATCTTGCACGGCAGGGGACACGCGTGACACGCGTTCAGGCGCTGGACCAGAGGGCCAATGGCTGTGCAAAGTTCGTCGCCGGCGCCCAGGGCGCTCAGCCATCCCTCGGCGTCCGCGGGAGGCTGCGCCCCGACTTCGAAGAGCGAGCCGCGAAGGCCCGTGCAGTGGGCGAAGAAACCATCCGCCACCTCGAGGCTTCCCAAGCCGCGGACAGCGACCGCCTTGAGCCGCATCGCGCCGAACCGGGCGCCGAGGCCGATCTTGTCGGCACTCCCCCAGTAGTTCTCCGAGAGAGCGGCGACGCCGTGCCCCTGCTCGGCGGCCTTTCCGATCGTGAGTATCTGAACCGCCTCGTCCCCGTGCTCGAAGCGTATTTGGTCCACCGCCTCCCAGACCCCTTTGCCCCACACATCCCCGGCCGGCTCGATGTCGGCGATCTCATCGTGAAGCCACAGGTGCACCGGCTCTTCGGCCTCGCCCATGATCACGACAAAGTCGAAGCCGGAGAGCTTGAGCTCCGCGCCGAAGAGCCACGTGAGCGGAACGTGCCCGACCGCGCCGCTCAGGGGGCTGCGGCCCGTGGCCACGGCCAGGCACGAGGCGGGCGCGAAGGTCGCGGTGAGCGGCCCCGTGCCGATCACCACCGGGTCGCGATCCCGGTACTTGTCATAGAGGGCCATGTTGATCGACGCCCCCCCTATGCGCTCGGCCACGAGGGCTTCGTCGAGGTCGGCCTCCTCGCACTCGCCGGCTGCGAGGTCGACCAGCAAGATCCGACCATTGTAGATCGCTTCGAGATTCATCAATTCACCCCTTGATTCACTTAACACCCGTCGGGCAGACGATTACTCATTTAATTTTTAACGCAGAGGCGCAGAGACGCATAGGACTGTTAATAAATCGATTCAAATTTTAAAGAGTTACTATTGTTGATTTCAAAACAAGCCGCATATGTCATTTCGACCGCAGGGAGAAATCTTATCTTTTCCCCGGAAATAATTGGATTCCCCGTGCAATCAGACGAGGCTGAGCACGTCCTTTGGGCACGCCTGCACGCAGAAGGGCTCGTCCTCTCCCTCGCAGAGATCGCAGGGGGAGCGCATCAGGATCGGCTTGCTGCTGGCGCCGGCCCCTTCGACCTTGCCCCCGGGCGCTAGCACTTCAGTCCCCTCGGGTCGGCCGAGCAGCAGGTCCCTCTCCCGTTTTACGATGAGGCCGTAGTAGTTCTTTTTCTCGCTGCGATGAAGCATAAGACTCGAGCCCATGGCCGAGAATTCGCCGTCGTGGTGATACGAGCAGGCATACTCACAAAGCCGGCACCCTGTGCACCTCTGGGATTCAACCTTCAGTTCCATGATCGCCTTCCTTTACTCTGCGCCCGCTTCCCCGGGGTCGCCCTTTTTCGATTCGACCGCCTTTTTTATCTCTTCGATCTCCTCTAAGACATCCTGCCGCAGCTGCTTGAGCGCCTCCGGATTCGGAGGCTCGAGCCCCTTCTTGCTGGGGGCCTCCCACCACCGATCCGATGATTTGATCTCGGACCGACCGCTCCCGTAAAAGGCGGCAAAGTGGGACGGGAAGGACTCCATGTGGGACCGCACCCACATCTCATAGTTCATCAGGTCCTCGAAGATGGGCCGGCTGTACCAGTACATGTCCTCGCACGGGCCCAGCGGCAGGCCGAGCACGTAGTTGCACTCGGGCAGGTAGCCCAGAGCGCGACAGGTCATGCCGGTGGCGATCTCGAGGCGGTTGGTGACATTGTGCTGCCAGGCCGTGGCGCAGGCCCAGCCCGTGGCCGCGGCGAAGTCGATCCCGAGCCAGTGGCACGAGGGTCCTTCCCCCATGAGGAGCGGGTCCGGCGTGATCGAGTCGGCATAGTGATTCATCTCGGCGCAGGTCCCGAATCCGCAGGCCCCGCAGTTCCATTCCAGGTCCGAGTGCCCCACATCGGTCCCCATGAGAAGGAGCACCGGGGTCTGCCCGGCCCAGTGTGCCTTGGACCACCCCATGCAGCTGGCCAGATTGAAGAGCTCGAGCTTACCGAGTACCCCCAGGGCCTTCATGATCGGGTCGAGTTCCTCCCCGGTGATGATCTCCATCTTCACCTTGACGGCCCCGGTGATCTGAGGGCTCTTGAGCACGGCCTGGGCACAGAGCTTGGCCACGTCGAAGAGCTGATCATGGGCGAGCTGGTTACCGTTGTAGACAGGCATCTATTTCTCCTCCGTGTCTGCGCCCTTTTTGGGGCTTTTGGCTTTCTTCTTCTTTTCTTCCCGCCTCGCTTCTCGTTCGGCCTCCCTCTTGGCCTTCCACCTCTCGGCTCCCACATCGCGGAGCCGGTAGTCCGGGCCGACCTGCCTCGCCAGCGCGTACTGTTTCCTGACGGAGTCGACCATCTTGCCGAGGTTGACGAGGTGATAGTCCGGGTGGACGTCGACGTAGGGATTCTTGGCCAGCGAGGCCACGAGGATCCCGATGACGATGGGGGAGCCGGGGCAGTAGCCGAGTTCCTTGGCCGCCGCGCCGACCGTCATGAAGGGGCGGGCGTCCACGAAGAGCTTGTTCGCCATGAACAGGGCACTCCCCATGGCGTAGCCGAGGTCCCCGGTGCGCACGCAGCACAGGGGGCCGTCGATGAGCCAGTCGTTGGTCCGCTGGGTCATGTCGATGAGGCCGTAGGTGGTCTTGCGCCTCTCGTAGACGAAGGAGCAGTCCGCCTTGCCGCCGCAGGCCCCGCAGCTTGCGTCCATGGGGGTCTCGGCCGCCCTGAAATCGCCGATGAGGATCACACAGTCCGACTCTCGGACCATCACCGCCTCGTACTTGAAGCGGTGCTCGATGGCCGTCACGTCGGCGGCCATCTCCTCCATCTTCCGGGCGAGCTCGTCCTGCTCGGTGTAGCCGTAGACTAGGTGGGCCTCAATCTGGCTCACGCCGCCGGCGTTGGGCGCGGTCTGGGCCGCGTTGAGCATGAGACGCGCGGCCACGACGGTGTTCTCGCGCCGGTCGAGGTCGTGCGGCGCATGCGGCGGCCAGTCGTTGAAATAGAGCTTCGGCATGGTTTACCTCCTATGGTATTTTAAGTCTTTCCGACTATACCTTTTTCAATATATGTACTGCCACGATTCCCGTATCGGCGTGGCGGAAGCCTCCTCCGTTGTGGGTGAGCCCGATGCGAGCCTTGGCGATCTGGCGGGGCCCGGCGCGGCCCCGGATCTGGGTGACCACCTCCCCGATCTGGCCGATGCCGGTGGCGCCCAGGGGATGCCCCTTGGCGATCAGGCCGCCCGAGATGTTCACCGCGACCCGGCCGTCGATCTCGACCTCCCCCTCCTCGATCATCCTCCCCCCCTCCCCGTCGTGGCAGAATCCGAGGTCCTCGTAGTGCTTGAGCTCGGCATAGCTGAAGCAGTCGTGCACCTCGGCGAAATCGATATCCCCCGGCCCCAGGCCCGCCATCTCGTAAGCGGTGCGGGCGGCGCGCCGGGTGGTGTCCGCGTTCAGCTCCACCTGCTCCGCGTACGTGCCGGAGACGTGGGCCGAGGCGGCCACGGCCACCGGCTCCCCGGAAAAGCGCCCGGCCCCTTCGGCGCCGGCCAGGATCGCCACGGCGCACCCGTCGCTGATGGGGCAGCAGTCGTACATGTTCAAGGGCTCCGCGATGGTGCGGCTCTTGAGGACTTCCTCCAGGGTGATTTCTTTCCGGAAGTGGGCCTTGGGGTTGAGCGCGCCGTAGCGTCGGTTCTTGACAGCCACCCTGGCGATCTGCTCGCGGGTGGTCCCGTACTTCTCCATGTGGAACCGGGCGGCCATGGCAAAGGAGCCGGGCGGAAAGAACCCCATGCTCCCCTCCATCACCGTGTCGCCCCCGCCCGCCCCGAACAGGACCTCGGCCTGGCCGATCAGGGGGGCGCACATCTTCTCGAACCCGATGGCCAGGGCCACGTCGTAGAGCCCGCTCTGCAGGGCGAGCCAAGCCTCGCGAAAGGCGTTGGAGCCGCTGCCGCAGGCATTCTTGATGTTGGTGATGGGGATCCCGGTGATCCCGATCTGCTCGAGGGCGATCTGGCCGTGGAGCATGGTCGTGTCGGCGCACGCCATGCCCTGGGTACCGCAGTAGGCCACCTGGATATCCCCGGGCCCGGCCCCGGCATCCTTCAGGGCCCCATAGGCGGCCTCCTCGGCCATCTCCCTCACACCCCAGTCGAGGAGCTGTCCGTAGCGGGTGCTCCCCACCCCGATCACGTAAACATCTCGCATGGTCTCTCCTTTAACTCGGCCGAGCCGCTACCGAAAAGAGAATATCGAATATCCAACAAGGAATTTCGAACAGCAGAAGTGAAGAGAGAAAAAATAATATTCTTCACTTCGACATTCTGCGGTTCCTTGTTCTGCGGTTCGATATTCATTCACTCAAATGTACAAATACAAACTGGATCGTCATCCCTCCACCGGCCTGAACTTGAAGGCGATCACCTCATTGCCGTGATAATCGGTCTTCATTGGCTCTATCACGATCTCCACGGTCCTGCCAATGCCGAGCTTTTCCTCGAAGGGCTCACAGTCGGTGAACAGGGTGTAGATCATCGGCCCCTGGGGGAGCTTTACGTACCCGAAGGCATAGGGCGTCTTTATGCCGCGGGCCGGGTCGTGGGAGACTGAGTAGGAGACGATGGTGCCGCGCGGGCCGATCGGCTCATCAGTGAGGCGGTCAATGGTCATGCACGCGTGGCAGACCCTCTTGCGGGGAAAATAGAAGGCTCCGCAGTCACGGCAGCGGCTCCCCACGACTTCGAGCCCCTCAGCGGAACGCCGGAAAAAGCGCTTCTCCACGAGCAGACCTTCCGATCGTTTCATTATATTCTCCGTACTGAAAAAATTTTTTCTCTGAGGAACCCAGGAAACCAGGAAGGAAAAGAGATTGAGAATCTTAAAAGGACTCTCGAATAGCTTTACAATATGGAGTCTTTCATCGATTCCGAGTCTATTCTAGCTCTTTTCCTGGGTTCCTGGGTTCCTCAGAATTATTCTTCTCGCCGTTTACTCTTCGTCGATGAAGACCGTTTCCACCCGGGAGAGGGCCTTCATACCGAGCTGCTGGAACTTTGCGTACCTGAGGAGGTATTGCATATCTCCCTTGATGCGCAGCTTCCCCTTCATCATCATCTGCATGGCGTCGACCTCCCCCTTTACGACGCTCTTCCAGACCGAGTAGGGACCGCTGATGATAAAGGCCGCCTCCTTCCCCTCGATCGAATCGAGCTTGTACGATTCCACGAGGTCGCCGTGGTGGGGCTTGGAGTAGTAGTTGAAGGGCTCATCGAGGAGGCCCGGCTCGGCCTCCATCACCATGATCATGTCTCCCTCCCAGTCCGCCCCCGCCTTCTTGTACTCCTCATCATTGTACAGGATCCCTTCCAGGGCCTTGATCCATTCTTCACTCGGAAATACAGGCATGGCTTCCTCCTTTCATATAGGATTGAATTTTGCTTTATCGTTCAGGCTCGCCTCCCCCCGGCCACGGACTCGAGCGCCCAGTTCCCCTCGTACCCCGGTACGGCACGCCCCCCGATGCGAAGGATGAATCCGAAGAGTCGGGGGTACTTGAAGATGGACCGGAATATGGAGAGCCTCATCGGCAAGGCCCCGATCACCCTGGCGAAGAGCAGGGTGCTCCGGAAGTATCGATTCAATCTCTCGAACTCCGAGACCGCTCCCTCGCGGTCCGTGACGGCCATGGCGGCGATCTTGCCGGAGAGGAGCGCCCCGTGGATCCCGAACATTATGAAAGGATCCATCATGCCGGAGATCGAACCCGCGAGGATCTTGTCCCCCCATGCCAGGGAGAGGTTCGAGAAATCGGCCAGGGGGACGGCCCCTTCGTTGTAGCTCCAGGAGTCGAAGGCGATCCCCTCGGTCTGGAGCATGTGCTCCTCACAGAGCCACAGGTCCCTCGGCCGCAGAGAGCGCAGGCTGAAGAGGAGCACGTAGCGAAGCCCCCTGGCGAAGGTGGCGTAGGCATAGAGGTCTGTGTAGCGGTCGACCCACATGAGCCCGAGGCCCTGTGGATCGTCGTCCGGAACCATTTGTCGAGCAGAATAGGACCGGACCGGCACGCACGGAATGCCGAGGGATTCGAAGACACCGCGATAAAGGCCCGTGGCGATGATGCTGCCGGGCGGGAGGTCCCTGAAGTCACGCACCTTGGAGGAGAACTGGAATTCAACGCCGGCCTCCCGGGCCAGGCGAAACAGGTGGGAATCGATGGAGCTACTGCGAGCCCCCCGCTCCACCGAGTAGAGAATTCCAGGCCTCAGGTCGAACCGGGTCGGTCCGACGTGGAAGTGAAGCCTCTCGATCCGGGTGAAGCAGGGCGCCAGGTCGAGCCCTGTGTACCCCTTCACGAAGGACGCGTCGAAAGGCGTGACGTGCGAGGAAGGGTGCACGGGCTTTATGCCTCCGAGGCCCGGGGCCGCCTCGATGATCAGGACCTCGCGCCCCTGACGGGCCAGATCGATCCCGGCGACCATTCCGGAAAGCCCGGCGCCTACAATAAGGATTTTAGACATCCCAGCTCCTTGGCGCTTATCGAGTCGTCGTTGACGACATGGTCCTAATGCGACCAAGCCGCAACCGAAAAAGAGAATATCGAATATCGAACAAGGAATTTCGAACAGCAGAAGTAAAGAGAGTAACAGGCAAGATTATTCACTTCGATATTCTGCGGTTCCTTGTTCTGCGGTTCGATATTCCTTTACTTTAAGACACACATCTACGCTTGTCGCGAAGATGATCCAATGAAAGGCTCTAAACCCCCATCGCCCTGGCCAGGAGGGCCGTGAGATCCACCACCTCCAGCGGCCTCCCCTCCCCTTCCTGCTTGGCCGCATTTCCGAGGTTCTGCTCGCAGAAGGGACAGATGCTCACCACCACCTCGGCACTCGTCACCTCCCGGGCCTCCTCGAGCCGGCGTCCGGCGGACCAGAGGGCCTGCTCCGGGTAGGCGGTGCGCACGCCGCCGCCGGCGGCACAGCACCAGCTGTACTCCCGGATGCGTTCCATCTCCTCGAAGGTCGCGTCCGGGAGAGCGGAGATGATGGTTCGCGGGGCATCGTAGATCCCGAAGTAGCGCCCTGTGTGACAGGGATCGTGGAAGGTGAGGCGGGCGGGCACCTCCCTGCGCATCTCGATGCGCCCCTCCTTCACCAAGGATTCGATGAAGGAGACCGTGTGTATAACCTCGATGTCGAGTCGCTCGTCGTACTCGCCCTTCAGGGTGCTGAAGCAGCCGGCGCAGCTCGTGAGGATTCCCTTCACGCCCAGGCCGGCCAGGGTCTCGAGGTTGGGTTGGATGTATTCCTCGAAGGCTTCTCGCGCCCCGATACGGAGCATGGTGGAGCCGCAGCACCGCTCGGTCTTGCCCAGGATGCCGAAGTCGACGCCGGCCGAGGCCAGGATCCTGGCGGTGTTCACGGCCACGCCGCGGATCTCCGGGTCGTAGCAGGCCGTGCACCCCGGAAAGAAGAGGTATTCGGCCTTCTCCTTGTTGAGGTCCTTGATCCCCTCGATCCCGCGGGACCACCGGGGCCGCTGGGAGCGCGGCTGCTGCCACGGGTTGTCGTAGTCCTGGATGCTCCGCACCAGCGGAAGGTGGGCCGGGAGGATGCCGGTCTCCCGCACGATGTACTCCCGCAGAGCGACCTGGGCGTTGGCCGGCTCGAGCTCCTTCATGGGGTTGCAGTTGGCCTGGCAGTGCCCGCAGGCCGCACACGAGAAGACGATCTGCTTCAGGCGCTCCGTGATTTCGATCTCGGGCTCACCTGTCGTGAGGGCCCGGACGATCTCGTGGGTGCCGGACCCGTAGTAGGCCTCGAACTTGAACCGGTCGCCCCGCGGGCAGCTCGCGGACCAGCGGTGGCTCGAGAGCTTCTCCGGGTTCACGATCCGGCACATGCCGCAGCGCACGCACTTCCACGCCTCGTTCCGGTAGTCCGTCAGTCCCCGGATGTTCTTGTAGATCTCTGCATCTACGGCCATGGTCATCCTCCTGGGTGTTCTGGCCACTCACTGTCGTTCCCGCGAAAGCGGGAACCCATAATTTTGTTCATTTGCTGGATCCCCGCTTTCGCGGGGATGACGGTTCGATGGACGAATTGGATTTCCTGCCATATGATCAAATTCATCCCCGCAGATCCACCGGCTGTCCCGGATTGAGGATGTTGCGCGGATCGACCATCGCCTTGATCCGCTTCATCTGGTCGAGGTAGCCGCCCGAACGCTCGTAGACCGCCCCGGCGGCGGCTCCGAGGGGCCTCTCGAAGAACGCCCCTTTCTCCACCAGGGCTGCCTGGAGATCATCGAAGCATTCGGTCGCGCCTCTTCGGCCCGCCCCGAATGACCAGCCGCAGTAGAGGGCCCGACCGCTGCCGTAGGAGACCAGAAGCCTGGAGGCCGACTCCCGGTCCATCCCGTGGCGCCCCAGTACTTCTTCCACGGCCGAGTCGAAGGTCTCCAGGTGGGCGAAGAGGGTGTAGTAAGAGAGGTAGCGCCCATCCGGGACATACCACGGGACCTCCATGGCGGCCGCGATCTCCTCCTGAAGCGTGCCGAGCGGTTTTCCCCCATGCTCTCCGACGATCTCGTCCGCGGTTCGCTGCTGGAATTCGACGTGGGCCTTGAACGACTCGTGCCCGATGATGAGAGTCCATGGAGCCGGAGCGGGATCGGACAGGGCCGTGCCGAGGACGTGGGCCAGGTACCCCCGGTCCATGGCCAGGCACTCCTGGCAGATCTCCTTCCGGGAGATCTCCTTCATGGCGGCCGCCGCGGCCCCGGCGCTCTCGAAGCCGTAGGCCTGCACCGCCCGGGCCTCGAGCCGGGGATAGAGGAGCGCGCTTGCCCGGGTCACGATCCCGTAGATGTCGCCCGCCGCGTTGTACCACTTGGACAGGTGGGGCCCCGCCTCGTCGCGCCAGTCGGAGATCTCCTCGGAGAGGGCGTGGCTCCCGGTCTTGTGGAGGCGGCCGTCGGCGAGGATCACGAAGAGATTCGAGAACTGGAGCTCGGGGTACCGGACGGCACAGCGGAAGACCGCGTTGTTCACGGCGTTGCAGGCCACGGAGGGCGAGGTGGCCGCCGCGGGGTACATGGCCTTCGTCCCGGTCCCCTCGAGGGTCTCGCCGAGGGCTTCGTAGGTCACTCCCCGCTGGAGGTGGACCATCAGGTTCTTGTCGTCGAGCCGCTCGATGGCGTCCATCCCGGAAAAATCGAGGATCGCACCGCTCCGCGGCATGGCCGCCGGCGAGAGGGTCCGGTCGGTGAGGGTGTTCAGGGCGATCCCCTGTTCGCCGGCCAGGGCCGCGATGCGGCTCACCTCGTCGTGGCTCTTCGGAAGGACGGCAATCAGGTCGTCGCTGTCGGGCGGGGCGTCGAAGTAGGAAGCGACCGCTTCTCGTCCCGCGCGTATCCCCTCTTTTCCCACTATCGGCGAGAAAACCTCGATCATGGACTCTCTGTCCATATTGGGTGACCTCCTTTGTTTAAGACTTATAGGCCTTCGAGCTAACTTTTCTCTCTGACATTTCAAACGTAGCGTTATATAAATTCACCACAGAGGACACAGAGAGCACAGAGAAAGTAAGAGTTTGATTGCTTTCATTCTCTCTCTCTGTGACCTCTGTGATCTCTGTGGTTAAAAATCTTTTCCATAAGCTCCGCGGATTTCCCTCTCTGCGTCTTTGCGTCTCTGCGTTAAATCTTTTCCGACGGAAACAATTGGACTTCCTGTACAATCAACTCAGAAAGTCCTCCGTCAAAGGTATAACGTCCGGCGACATCAAATTGCCCGGATCCAGGGTCCGCTTCAGCGATTTCACGAGCTCCGCGTAGGTCCCGAGCCTGGGCATCTGGAGCTCGTGGCTGAAGGCCACGTTCCGGCCCACCATGGCCCCGGCGTTGATCATCATCCTGAGGCACGCGATGAAGAGGCGGGTGAACCGCTTCATCTCGTCCGGGTTCCCGTGGTCAACGAAGAAGTCGAACTCGAAGGCAACGAACCGGGCCAGCTGGAAGGGGCCCTGGAGCGAGACGGCAAAGGGGACTTCGTTGTAGTCCTGCTTCGGATCGGTGGGGACCCAGATCCGGTCGACGATCCGCCGGAACCGCCGCTCGAGCTCCGGGATGTGCTCGAACTTCACCGGGAAGGCCATCCACTGGAAGGACCCGCGCCAGCGCATGGCCCGCCCGCCGCGCCACATCCGCTTGGTCATCACCCGCAGCGCTTCGGCCTCGGTGAGGTCCTGGGCCGAGAAGAGCTGCTCCTTCACGAAGTCCGGGATCACGTAGAGATCCCCCACCTCCTCCACGATCTGATGAACACGCTCCTCCTTGAGCCGCAGCTCCTCTTCGGATATCCCCACGATGTCCACGATGAGGATGTGGACGGACAAGGTCCCCACGATGTCCTCCACCTTCCCTATGGTGAGCATGGCCATGTGGCGGTTCCCGCTCTTGTAGAAGGCCTGGGCGATGTTCTCCCGGCCGAGGTGGTAGTAGAAGTCGGCCAGCACGTCGAGGTCGTAGGACTTGTCCTCTTCCAGGGCGATGAGCAGAGTCTTCTCGTAGGGCAGCTCCGGAAAGATGCGGATCGTGATCTCCGTGCAGATCCCGAAGTTCCCGCAGGAGGCGAGGAAGGCGCCCCCCATGTCCGGCCCGGGCCCGAGCTGGGGCACGCGCCCCAGGACCGGGTAGGCCGCGGAGCCGGTCTTGAGGATCTCGCCGTCCGGCAGGACCCATGTCATGCTCACGATATTCTCGTGGTGATTCCCGGTCTTGTAGGCGATATGGGAGGCGCCGCCCGAGATGTAATTGGAGAAGAGGGATACGCTCCCCATGGTGATCGGGTTGGCGGGCCGCAGCCGGACGCCCTCCGCGGCGAACCGCTTCGAGCACTCCTCGTAGGCCGGGGCGTTGAGCACGTAGGGGGACATGGTCAGAGTCATGCTCTCCTCGTCGATCTCGCACAGCTCATTCATCCGCTTGAGATCCACGAGGATGCCGCCGTGTCGCGGCAGGCACATGCCGCCGATGTTGAATCCGGTCGTCATGGTCACCACCGGGATGGCCCGGGCGCGGGCGATGCGCACCACCTTCTGCACGTCGGTCGTGGACCCGGGCAGCACCACGATGTTGGGCCAGCGGCCGTGCTGGGGCGTCATGTCCCTGGAGTAGGTGGTGAGGATCACCGGATCGTCGCTCACCCACTCCTCCCCGATCGCCTCGGCGAGCTCGGTAGCGGCGGCCTGGATGTTGTCCAGGCTGATGTCGTGCTCGGCCGCCGGCTCGGCCGCGGCCGCGGGCTGCTCACTCATAGTCGCACCTCCCATTTACCAGATTCTTCGATCACCCGGCCTCAAGATCCGGCACGCTTCTGTACGGCCTCGATCCAGCGTGAAAACTCCGGAGTCGGCCTGTCGCTGAAGATCTCCCGGATGAACTGCTTTCCCACGCCGAGCATCTCTTCGGTGTACAGGGCCCGCCGCTTGCTCACCTTGCCCTGCTCCACCAGCTCGATGAGGCGGCCGATCCAGATGAGCCGGACCTCGATGTAGAGCACGCCCACATCCCCGATGAGCCGCTGGTACGCGGTCACCTTGTCCTCGTATGTGTCCCGCATGAGGCGGAACTCGTCGAGGATCTTCGAGTGGAGCTCGAACTGCTCGTGGAGGTGACGCAGCACCTCGGCCTTACTGAGCCTGTGGAAGAAAAACAGCTTCATCACGAAGGGCTCTTTGAGCTCCTCGAATTTTGTTACCGATTCGCAAATCCACTTTTTGAATCGCTCACTGCCCTGCTGCGTTATGGAGTAGACGTTCTTGTTCGCCGTGAACTCCTGCTCCACGACGCGCTTCTCGATCAACCCCTCCTCGTGCATCTTGCGCAGTGTGGGGTAGAGCTGACCGTCGCTCACGTTCCAGAAGTTCTTTATGATGTCCCGGAAGAAGCGTTTGATCTCATAGCCGGACATCGGACCTTCCGAGAGTATTCCCAGGATACCTTCACGCAGAGCCATGGCAGCCGCCTCCTTTTGTTTCGCAACAAATCTGTTTCAATGAATCCGTCATTTCGACCTCCTCCCTCTGTCATTTCGACCCCCTCGTTCCGAGGCTCTACCTCGGAACGAGGTTATGGGGAGAAATCTTTTATAAACCACGAAGGACACGAAGAGCGCGAAGATTTATGAGAGAGAGTACTATTTCCATTACACACCCCCCGCCATCGATTCGATCACCAGCTCCGTCACGTCGCGCATCCGGATCTTCGCCTCTTCCTGGACGATCGCGCCCTTGAGGGCCTGGTAGCAGAAGGGGCAGGCCGTGACGAACTCGGAGGCACCCGTGGCCTCGGCGTCGGCGACCCTGAGCTTCGAAGTCTCGACCTGGATCTCGGGAAAGCCCGCCTTGAGGCCGCCGCCGGCCCCGCAGCATCGCGAGAACTCGCGGATCCGCTCCATCTCCACCAGGGTGACGCCGGGAATGGCGCGCAGGATTTCCCTGGGAGCATTGAAGAGGCGGCTTGCCCGGCCGAGGTGACACGGGTCGTGGTAGGTCACCGTGGCCTCCACCGGCCTTTCCAGGGCGAGCCTCCCCTCGCCGTGCATGCGCGCCATGAGCTCGGTCATGTGGAGAACCTCGAACGCGAGGGGGGCCACCCTGGGGTAGTCCTGCTTGATGGTCTTGAAGCAGCCGGCACATGACGTGACCAGCGTCTCGATGCCGAGTCCGTTCAGCAGGTCGATGTTCTCGCGGGCGACCCGGTAGAACTCGGGCTCCCCCATCCTCAGGAGCACGCTGGCGCAGCAGGCCTCCTCATTGCCCAGGACGCCGAAGTCGACGCCGCACCGCTCGAGGACCCGGACCGTGTTTACGGCCACCTCCCGGATGTTCATGTCGTAGGCAGCGGTGCACCCGACGAAATAGAGGATCTTATGGTGGTTCTTGGACGGGCGTTTCTTAATCCGTTCGGGCGCCTTCGAGATCAGGCCCTCCCGGGCCGCCTTCTTGGCCCACTTCTCCCGGGCGCTCCTCGGCTGGCCCCACGGATTGTTGTAGGCCTTCACGCTCTTGATCAACGGGACCTGGCTCTCCAGGGGGCCGCACCCGGCGCGCACGATCGAGTGGCGCAGACTCTCCCAGAGCTCTACTGTATCGATCCCGGCGGGGCAGACCTCGCGGCACTGGCCGCAGGTGCTGCACGCATAAAGTCTGCTGGCCAGCCGTGTCGCCTCATCCGGACTGAGCCGGCCGGGGCCGACCCAATGGGCTGCGAGCCCGTGCTGGTCGGCGATGAGACGGCGGAACTCGTCGCACCTCGTGAGGGCCGTGTTCCCCAGGTCCTCGTTCACCGTGTAGACCGGGCACCACTCGACGCACTCGCCACACCGGGTGCAGGCGTCGAGCTCCATGAGCCGGACTCGGTGGAGGTTGTCGATCGGAACGACGTCGCCCTCCTCCTCTCGTGCGCGGCTCACGCGGCCGCCTGCGAAGAGGGCCAGCCCGGCGGCGCCAAGGCCGAACCAAAGGAGTGCGAGGAAGAGGATTCTGCCGGTTGTGTAGCGGGCGGGACGGGCGGCGCAGAGCAGCCCGAGTTGTTCGAGGAGTGACTCGATCTCGGCATCCGTGAGCTTGCCCCGGTAGGCCGGCATAGAGACCGTGCTGAGAGTCCCCTCGACGGCAGAGCCGTCGAGGATCGTTCGGGTGATCGTGGCCCGGTCGAGGACCCCCTTGAAGACATCGGTCGTCAGGGCGGCCTCGATGGACCCGGTGTTGAGTGAAGGGATCACCCGGCTCGCCGGCCGAGCAGCCCCCGGATTCGGCTGGAGCGAGCGCCCTCCCTCGCCGTGACAGCCGATGCAGTGCTCCCGGTAGAGTCGGTCCCCCGGAGTCGGCTCCTGGGCGAGGGCGGCAGAGGCCAGGGCGACCAGGACGATCACGGGACCGAAGCTGCAGAGCCGGAGCCGGTTCATCGCCGCCATCTCTCACCCCTCCCCCGGCAGCGCACCCAGCAGGGTGAGCACCGCGATGCCGACCAGAGTAACGGTGGCAACGATCACGACCCAGCGACGGTCCCGGAGACGCCCTGTGGGCGCCCGGTCGAGGAAGGGGAGTCCCAAAGCGGAAACGACCAGGAGGGCGGCGATCCCGAGGCCGACCCCCTCGGGCACGAGCTTCATGAGCTGGTAGAGCCAGAGGAAGTACCACTCCGCCTTCACCCCGAGAGGCGTGGAGAGATAGCTCGCCTCCTCGTCGTACCCGACCGGGAGGAGCACGGCCAGAGAGAGGACGAGCCCCACCACGAGGATGAGCACCCCGAGCTGGCGGAGGAGCTCTCGCGGGTAGAAAGGGTAGTCCTTGGTGTCCGGTCGGTTATCCAAAACTCTTTCTCACACACTCATCGATAACGCTGTAACCACTCATGCTTCTAATCGTATCGTTCCCATCGGTGTCGATATCGGTATCGCTATCACTATCGGTATCGTCTTTAAGCACCCCTCGTGCCCATTCCCCCTTCGATACCGATAGCGATTCCGATACCGATACCGATTTCCTTTCTTCCCGGTTTTAGGCACCGGTACGTCCTCACAACGGCTCCGAAACCCCATGCAACCGAACCATCACGAAGTGCGCCAAAAGCAGCAAACAGATCCCCCCCGGCAGAAAGAGCACATGGGCCGCGAAGAACCGGCTCAGGGTAAACCCCTTCACCACGTACCCCCCCTGCAGAAACAACAGCAGCGACTCCCCCACCACCGGGATCTCCCCGGCTAGCCCCATGCCGATTCGCGTCGCCCAGTACCCCTGCTGGCTCCAGGTGAGCAGATATCCCGTGAAGAGCGATCCCGAAACGAACATCGCCAGGAGGACACCCGCGACCCAGGTGAGCTCCCGAGGTTTCCGGTACGCTCCGGCGTAGAAGACCCGCAACCCGTGGACCGCCATGGCGACGACGATGAGTCCCGCGGCCCAGTGGTGCACGCCGCGCACGAGCCAGCCGAGGCGTACTTGATCGGTGATCGTCACGACGCTCCCGAAGGCCTCCTCCGGGGTCGGCCGGTAATAGACGGCAAGGAGGGCGCCACTCGCAAAGGCGGTCAGGATGAGGGCGAAGGTGATCCCCCCCCAACAGTGCATCCAGCTCGCCTCGTGGGACTTCACCTCCTTCTCGAGGATCGGCCTGAGCCAGGGACGGAGGTCCACGCGTTCCCGGAGCCAGGCCGCCGGTCCCGCGCGGGGGCTTTCCGTCTCGCTCGACATCTCGTTCATCTCGTCACTCATATTCCCGCTCATCCCCCGCTCCCGATGACCATTCGCAGCCAGCTCGCCTGCCGGTCGAGCTCGGCCGGCTCCGGCATCTCGAGGAGCACCGTCTCCCCCTCCACCTTCACCCGATGCCGCACCAGAGAGAGGGACCCGGCCGGCCCGCTCTCGGCCGCGCCGTCGAGGCCGAAGACCGAGGCGTGGCAGGGGCAGGGGAACCGTCGCCCCTCCGGGTCCCAGTGGACGAGGCAGCCGAGGTGGGGACATATAGCCGAGTAGGCCCGTAGGGCCCCCTCGTGGTGCGCGAGGAAGACCGGGAGGTTAAAGTAGAAGACCTGGAGGACCCCCGCCTCCCGGAGCTTCGCCACCGGCACCGCGGGTCGCCACCCGCCCACCTTCTTGAGGGCGTGGCTCGGCGGTGAGAGATAAGCGACCAAGCCGGCCGCTCCGCTCAAGGCGGCGGTGGCGCCGAGGGCGCCAACCCCCCACCGGAGGAAGGTGCGCCGGCTCGCCAGATCGCCGCTATCCATGGGCCTCTCCAGTGAACCCGGTCCGCCGCGCATAAGTGGCCGCCGTGACCGGGCAGGTCAGGATGTGGACGAATTTGCTGTACGGAATGAAGGCGACAAATGCCAGGGCGGCCATCATGTGGAGGTTCCATGTGTAGAAGTGGACCGAGGCCCAGGCGACTTCGATGCGACGCAGGACGAGGGAGAGGCCGAAGCCGACAAAGGACCACGCCTCTTCCGGCGCGTACGGGAGAGCCGCGATGCGGCACCCCTCGAGGAGGAAGCCGGTCGACACGATGGCGGCGATCAGTCCCAGGGCGACTCCATCGGAGACGTCGCTCCGGGCCCGGCCCTCCCGGCCGAGGTACCGGCGGCCCGCTGCGAGACCGACCCCCGCGAGGACCGAGAGGCCGAAGAGATCGGTGAGCACGTCTACCACCATGCCAGCCGCCCCCGGGATGGTGAAGGAGCGCGACCCGTAGGCGAAGAGAAGGAGGTAGCTCAGAAGCACCACCACGAAGAGCAGCAGGAACCCGAGCGAAAGGAGCGCATAGCTCGTCCACCGCACCCGGCTCAACCGCCAGATTCGGCGTTGCAGGAGCGCGTCGAGCACCAGAGGCCCGGCGATCCCCACCCCGGCGTCCCGGACCTCGCCCCCGGCCCTCCCCTTCCGCCAGAGCCTCACCCGGAGCCCCACGCCGACCGCCAGGAACGAGAGGGACACGGCAGTGAGCCCCCAGAACAAGGTCCACTTGTGATGCGCCTCCACCTCGTAGAAGCTCTCCCCCGGGTAGTTCCGGTCCACGTGGCAATGGATGCACCGGAGCTGCGCCTCACGGGCGTACTCCAGCCGCGCTCTGACCGTGGAAGGTGTGAGGAGCAAGATAGCGAAAACGAGCACAAAGCCGGCCATCCGGCGAAGGCCGTGCTTCCGGAGTATGTGGAGACGCTCGGGTCGAAGACCGTGAAGGGTGGGTAAGAGCACTCTTTAAAAGACCTCTCTATACGAGCCGCCTTTAAGTGAGATCCCTCTATTAGAGGTATTGTCTTATGAGTTCCCCTTTTTTGTCAAGTCATCTCCGCAAGAAGAAGATCATCAGATGTTTTGGGGTTTACGGAATTACGTGATTTGAGAAGAAGTCCCACAGGTAGCTGGTGGCATCGAGGTCCTGGTTGCATGGCCATATCATGAAGGGGGTTCCCGGCCAGCAATGGCCTACCCCTTCGCCGATGCAGTGGGTGGTTGTCACGCCGTCGCGGCAGTCGTTGTAGCTCGTGCAGGTAAACACGCCGAAGGTATCTACCGTGAAGGCATCCGTACATGCGTTGATCTCCAGCCACCTCTTAAAGGTTGCCGTGCGATCCGTCCCGCCAGGGTCTCCGCTGATCATGACGACCGGTATGGGCCGGGTGGGCCGACATTCATTGTAATCATCATAGCCCATGTTCGCGACAACACCGCCGATGGCCGCGACCATGTCCGGCGCTTCACACGCGATCTTGTGGGCAAGGTAGCCGCCGTTGGACATCCCGTCGAAATAGATCCGACTGTTGTCGACCTGGAACTCGTCCGAAACCCGTTCAAGGATGGCCCGCATCAAACCTACATCGTCGAGGTTTTGGGCCGCAGCCACTCCGCAGCAGGCAGGCCCTCCGTTCCAAGAGCCGTTCACTCCGTTGGGTTGGACCAGGATAAATCCCTTTTCATCGGACTTGGGCCGAAATTTGCTCATGGCCTCCATGATCCAGGCATTGGTCGCCACGGGGTGAAGGTCGAAGACCACCGGGGTGGGCGTGTCATCATTGTAGCCTGGGGGTACGTGCAACGCATAGGTACGTTCAAGCCCCTCGAAGGTCAGGGCCTCACGCGCGTAGTGTCCCGGTCCCCGAGATTCTCGATCCGTGCCCTCCCGGGAGGCCTGTGTCGATCCGCAGGCCGACACCAGGCAGAGCAGGAGCCACAAAACTGCCTGTATTCGAAGCGGCCCTTTTCGGGTGCGCCGTTGACGCACTGGTTGAAGATGCTTGTCCATGGATTTACCTTTCGGCGGCCAGGTCAAAAATAGGACATTTGTTTTTCAGCTCGGAGTCGGTCCTACTCGTATTTGTGGATGATATGGGTCATCCCCTCGCAAGGTCGGCAGAGAGCGGCGGCAATGCCGGAATTGCGGCGCGCCCGACCTGCCACCGCGCGAAAGATGTCGCCCGAAAAATCCTCGTCGCACTGAATACAGCCGTTGAGCGAACCATCCGGATCCTGGTACGGCGCACCGAGCAGCAGAAGGCAGATGAGTCCGCACTTCTCCCGGGTGTGCGCCGTATTGTAGGCGTTGATTTGCGCGCAGGGGCGTTCGAAGCCGATTTCCTCGAGGCATTTGATGACCAGCTCGATGTCACCGACAAACCCCAACATTGCACAGTTGCGAATAGATGCCGTCTGGTCCGGCATTTCGATGAGCAGAGCCAGGCTCTCCAGGGACGAACATTTTGCGCAGGCCGACGTGTGGGTGAGGATTCCGCCCGCGCCTTCCAGTTCTTCGAGCGTATCAAAAGTCTGCAGCCGGTAGGTTTTCTGCTCTCGGTTTTGGACCATTACCGCGCAGAACTGGTCGTCGCGACGCGGATAGCCTTCCGGATTCGCGTAGGGATCTTCCGTGAGCTCTTCCGGCGGGTTCAGGAGCTTCCACTCGCGCAGACCGGCGATGAATCCATCATCATATTGGGGTGCGAATTCACCATCCGCACAGGTGCACACGGGACCGCAGGTGCCCTCTTCAATGCCGGTGTTCTCGTTGGGACTGCCGAAGAACCCCTCGCACCCGTTCAGCTCCAGCAGCTGACTCTCGACGAAGGCCTCTCCGCCGCCGTCACCGCCGGAACAACCCGTCACGCCAAAGGTGAAAAGCAGGCACCCCAGCACCAGCATCCATCGTGGCATGTAGTCATCCTCCCATTGTGCCACACCAAACTTAATCTGTGGGTCCAGTTATTAGGGTACCAGTGAGATTGGTGTAATATCGCATATCAACCACTACGAGAATATTTCTTAATATAACTTTCAATTGCAGAAGGAAGAGATTTAATTGTTTCTGCATTAACGAATTCATCAATACGAGCATCTCCTTTTTTCTGCAACCCGTATTCAGGTAAAATATCTTTGAAATATATAAAACAAATTAAATCAACCAGCCTTTCCGTTTCCCAATGTGCTAACTTATAATGGATCACTATGTTTTCCTGAATACCAATATGGACAAATTCATGGATGATTGTGTCATGCGGCCTTTTCTTTTTAAATGATCCATCATGGCGAGTTAGCATAATAACAGTGCCTGTATCTGAATCGTAATTACCACCGGGTCCATATAGCGTGAGCCTGACTTCATATTTTGGAAATATTTTGAAGCCCCAAAGTTTATTGAGTTCTGGAAGTCTACTCAAAGCTTCTTTAATGACGGCTATCTTCTCACGAGCATGATGCAAGCCTTTTTCGAAATCTTTATCATTGTACACTTCTGATTTACTTGTGAGTACCGATTTTGAACACCGATAATGGTTATGCAACCAATCGTA
>CAZFWM010000028.1:33690-37587 GCA_964522545.1 uncultured Thermodesulfobacteriota bacterium | reverse complement strand
ACGATACTTATGACTTCTTGTATAAGAAGAATAGGACATATAAGAAACTCGAGGACTTTCTTTGGAATGTCCGTATTTAAAAGAGATTAGTGGTCCGACCTCGATGAAGTCATGGAATAGATATCCCCCGCTTGCCTTTAGATCGAGATTCAGATCCTCGAAGGCGGCCCGCTCTTTCTCTCCGCTCTCCCCGCCCAACTGGATCACCGATGTCCCGCCGATGGTAGCGATGTAATCCGGAGGAGATTCCTCTGCCCTGGCAGGGAAGGGGAACAAAAGTAGGATAGCAAATGAGATAAAGGCACATACTTTATTTTTTATAAGGCACTCTCTTCGCTTGATAGGATCGGCTATGGGGAGTACACCAATTAATTAGAATTCCATTCAGCCCCCCCGCCCTCTGTACCACGCCACGAAGTGCTCGATCCCCTCTTCGATCGGCACATGGGGGGCGTAGCCGAAGGCCTGGTGGGCGCGGCTCACGTCGGCACACGTGATCGTTACGTCGCCGGGCTGCATGGGGAGGCGGTCCAGGATTGCTTTTTTTCCGAGGGCTCCCTCGAGGAGGCGCACCAGGTCCTGGAGTGACGTGGTCCGGGTACCGCCGAGGTTGAAGATGTTGTAGCCGTCGAGGGCTCCGATCGCTCCCTCGATCCCGTCCACGATGTCGGAGATGTAGGTGTAGTCCCGCCCCGAGGTCCCGTCCCCGTAGAAGGGGAGCGGCTCGCCCCGGTCGATCAAATCGCTGAACTTGTGAATGGCCATCTCGGGCCGCTGTCCGGGTCCGTAGACCGTAAAGAAGCGCAGGCAGGTGATGTCCATGCCGTAAAGGTGGTGGTAGGTGTAGCAGATCTCTTCACCCGCCTTCTTTGTGGCCGCATAGGGCGAGACCGGCCGATCCACCCGGTCGTCTTCGGAGAAGGGGATCTCGCGCTTGTCCCCGTAGACCGAGGAGGAGGAGGCGAAGACGAAGCGGTTCACTCCTCGGGCCCGGCTCGCCTCGAGGAGGTTGATGGTCCCGAGCACGTTGACCTGTTCGTACAAACGGGTCTGTGTGAGCGAAGGGCGGACACCGGCCCTCGCGGCCAGGTGGACGACGAGGTCGATCGGGTGGTTTTGGAAGATCCGATCCACGAGCTCTGTGTCCCGTATGTCCCCCTCGACCAAAGTGAAGCCGTCCATCTCCCCCAGGGAGGCGGCGTTGCTCCGCTTGATCGCCGGGTTGTAGAAATCGTTGAAGTCGTCCAGGCAGACCACGGCCCGACCGCGGCCGAGCAGGCGCTCGCTCAGGTGGGAGCCAATGAAGCCGGCGCCTCCGGTTATTAGTGTTGCCATATATGAGCTCCTATGTCTTCCGCTGGCCCGGGCGCGATGAATCGCGCCCCTACTGGTTCGACGATACACCAATGTAAGGGCGACCGCCGGTCGCCCCAGCGTTAGCCCGATAAGGGCGCAGCAAGAGCCCCACGCCCAACCCTCCTCAATACGCCTCTTTGCTGATGACCCCCTTCCAGAGGGTCATGCCGAGGATCTTGAGGTCGAGCAGGAGCGACCAGTTCTCGATGTAGTAGAGGTCGTACTCGATGCGCTTTTCGAGCGACGTGTTTCCGCGCCACCCGTTGATCTGGGCCCACCCGGTGATCCCGGCCTTGGTCTTGTGGCGCAGCATGTAGCCGGGCACGGTCTCCTTGAACTTCTCGATAAAGACCGGCCTCTCGGGCCGCGGGCCCACGAGGCTCATCTCCCCGCGCAGGACGTTGAAGAACTGTGGGAGCTCGTCCAGGCTGAACTTGCGCAGGAACATCCCGAGCCGCGTGCGCCGGGGATCGCCCCGCCTGGCCCAGACCGCGCCGGACTCCTGCTCGGCATTCTCGCCCATGGTCCGGAACTTGAGAATGGTGAAGAGGCGGCCGTCCATCCCCATCCGCTCCTGGCGGTAGAAGACCGGCCCGGGCGAAGAGAGCTTCACCAGGGCGGCGATCACCGCCATCACCGGCAGGAAAACGACGATCAGCCCCAGGGAGAGGGCGATGTCCATGGCGCGTTTGAACACCACGTTCCAGCCGTGCAGCGGGCTCTCGCGCAGGTTCACGATGGGAAGCCCCCTGAACTCCTCCACGCTGCCCCGTAGGGTGAGGAAGCGGCTGAAGTCGGGGATGATCTTGATGTCCACCATCTCGTTATCGATCGTCCCGAGGATCTCCTCCATCCGGTCGTGCTCGCTGAGAGGGAGGGTAATGAAGATCTGGTCGATCCCCCCCTCGGCGAGGACCTGGCGAACGTCTCCGTAGCTTCCCAGGACCGGGACCCCGTCGATGTTCTGATCCGGCCGGGGCTCTTCACGGCTGAGAAACCCGGCGACCTTGAGCCCGGCCTCGGGATTTGCGGTCAGCTCGGCCGAGAAAGAGCGCCCGAGCTCCCCGTCGCCTATCAGGAGGACATGACGAAGGTTGAAGCCCCGCCGCCGGAACCTTCGCAGCACAATTCTAAGAATCATGCGCTCGATCCCGAGGCCGACCACGGAGAGGACGAAGAAGTAGAAGAACACCACGCGCGAAAATTTATAGAGGGAGAAGAGGACATCCGAGAAGAAGTAGGCGAACACGATCAGCACGAGGATCGAGACGACCGAGGCCTGCACGATCTTCCAGCTTTCGCGGGCCACGGAGATCACCCGCATCGTGTTGTAGAGGCCGAAGGAGCGGAACAGAGCGGTCCAGATGAGAAGGATGAACAGGATCATCCGTACATAGAGCCCCACCGGGGGCTTGTCGTGGATCACGGGGATCAGGTCGACGTGGAACCGCAGGTAATAGGCCCCGAGCCAGGCGGCGGTCAGGACCGACATGTCGGCGAGCCGGAAGAGCCAGCGGAAGAACTTGTGATATTCCTTCAGCATGGGCCCCTCCACGCCGCTACCGCGCTTTCGAGGTAATCCGAGATTCGCTCTTTGAAGCGGCTGCGGTCGAACCGCAGCGCATTGGCGCGTGCCGCCTCGGGATCGAAGCGGTCCTCGCTCGCCTCGAAGAGGCGCACGGCCTCGATCAGGGCCTCCTCGGTCTGATCGTTGAAGAGGACGCCCGTGGGCGAAGCGGAGGGCCCTTCCCGCCCGTACGCGGCTACCTCACCTAGAGCCTCGGGACCGCGCCCCTCCGGTTCCAGCGGGACCACGGTCTCGAGGGCCCCGCCCCGGCCATAGGCGATCACGGGCCTGCCGCAGGCCTGTACCTCCAGGGGCACGATGCCGAAGTCCTCTTCGCCCGGGAAGATCAGGGCCCGGCAGGCCGAATAGTTCTCGCGCAGCACCTCGTCGCTCTGCCAGCCGAGAAAGGTCACGTCCGGGCCGGCCATGGCCCGCAGGCGCTTCTCGTCCTGGCCCGTGCCAATGATCCGCAGGGGCCGGCCGAGGCGGCCGAAGGCGCGGATAGCAAGATCGACCCGCTTGTACGGGGCAAAGGCGGTGATCATGAGATAGAAGTCGCCGGAGCCTCCCATGGGGGAGAAGAATCCGGTATCCACGGGCGGGTGGATCACCTCGGACTCCCGGCCGTAATAGCGCCGGATCCGGCCGGCCACATGCTTCGAGATCGCAACAAAGCGGTCGACGCGCCTGCTCGAGACGGTGTCCCAGAGACGCAGGTAGTGTGAAAACAGGGACACGAGGGCACCCGACAGCCGGCCCCGCCGCCCCTTGCCGAAGTAGTCGTGGTACATATCCCACACATAGCGCATCGGCGTGAAGCAGTAGCACACGTGCAGCGCGTCCGGCGGGGGCAGGACCCCTTTCGCCACGCAGTGGCTCGAGCTCAGCACCAGGTCGTATCCCTTGAGGGAGAGCTGCTCCACCGCCGTCGGGAAGAGCGGCAACCGGATGCGCTGCCCCTCTACCGGCGGCAG
>CAZFWM010000028.1:0-33680 GCA_964522545.1 uncultured Thermodesulfobacteriota bacterium | reverse complement strand
ACCGGTCCTGAATGAAAGGGAGCCGCTGAAGGAAGGACGTGAAGATCCGGTGGCGCTCTATGGCGCCGGAAACCGCTCCGGGCTTGTGCAGGAGGGTCCAGATGTCGGCCTCGGGGAAGAGCTCGCAAAAGACCTCGAGGCACTTCTCCCCCCCACGCATCCCGTTGAGCCAGTCGTGAACCAAAGCTACACGCATATCAGTACGTTACCCTGATCCCTTCCCCCTACTCCACCTCGAGATGGCGAGCGAGAAACGTGAGGGCCATCATCACGCGCTCTTTCACTTCCTCGTCGACATGGTGCTTGCTCGGGTAGATCTCGAAGAAGTGCCTGTTGTCCGGTCCGAGGTCGCGAGAGGGCGGGAGGCCGAGATCTTCGAGCAGGGCGCTGAAGGCGGCGTTATTATCGTAGAGCTGCAGGTCGTCGCCGGAGCCGCAGTCGAGGTAGAAGGAGAGCCCCTCGGCCGCCTCGGGGTGCTCGGCGAGATAGGTGTACGGGTCGTTGTCCAGGTAGAAGTTGGACCACAGCTCGACCGGACGCCCCGACGGGTTCTCGGGATCGGTCACATACGTCATGTTCATATGGCCCAGGGGGCCGAACCAGACGGGGAACTCATTGTCAGGGAAATGCTCCGGGTCGAGAGCCATGTAGACCGCTTTCATACGCTCCACCAGAAAGACCAGGAAATCCGGGTCATGGCGAAGCTGATCGAGAAGAGGATCCAACTCGGCCTGGAAGGGATGGATGAATTGATCGAAGCTCACCGGACCGATGTTCGACGCAACGGCTGCGAACCTTCCGGGGCCGTGCAGGGCCATGTTCATCGCCCCGATCCCACCCATACAAATCCCGTGTACCCCCCTCGACGCTCCGGACGGAATCACCCGGTAGCCTTCATCGCGGCCGTCCCAGAGGCAGTTGTCACGGTTGGTCTCGACGCACTCGATCAAATCCTGAGATACATAGGTCTCGAAGGCCCCGTTCACAGAGGAGTCAACGAAAAAGCTCCCGCTGAAAATGCTCCCTACCCAGTCCCAGGGCAGCGTCCCGTTCGGAACCACGAGGATCATCTCCGGGATCCGTCCCTGGGCGATCAGTTCATCCATGGCCGACTGGAGGTTCAAGCCGCGGCCGTGGCGATCCACCGGAAGGAAGTAGGAGAGATGGAAATGTCCGTTTCCGTGAAGGACATAGATCGCCGGGTAACGCCGGTTCGGTTCGACATCATAGCTCGGCGGCAGATAGACGGTGAACTGGCGCCAGGCGATCCTCACGTCCTTGCACATCATCTCGTCCAGGGAGGGGGGATAGAAGGAGTGCACCGCGATCCGGCTCCTGGTCTGCATGACGTGGCCACCCAGATCCAAGCTTCCCCCGTCGTAATGGAACTCCGCGGTGAAATCATCAAAACCCGCTCTCCGGGCGTCGATGCAGTACTTGCCGGGGGTATGTACCTTGAGTGAGAAATCCCCGTATGGGTCGGTCTTCGTCCGGCAGGCCACGGCTCCGGACGGATCGAGGAGATCGATGGACTGGTCCCTTATGGGGAATCCGTTTCTGTCGACCATGTACCCCTGGATCTCCGGATCGCTCGTCGAGTGACACCCCGTCAGGATCAAGCTCCCCAGCACGGCCACGGCCGCAAGGAAACGCATGGCGTCTTCTCCCCTGTGCTTTTTCTGGGTTTGGATCGGCCGGGCCGCGGTCGTGATTTGACCCGGCGGGCCGAAAAAGGGATTTGCCATCAATCGAGTGCTTCCGTAATGATCCGCGAGATCTCTTCCACCCGAACATCCCAGGTATTCTTCCGTGCCAGCGCGACCCGCTCCCGGGCGCGCTGCGCGTCGGTCTCGGCCAGTCCCGCCTCGGCCAGCCGGATGAACTCCGCCGTATTGTGAGCCGTGTAGCAGACCCGGCTTCCCTCGTACTCGCCGAGAGATGCGATGTCCGTCGTCACCACCGGCTTGCCCGCGGCAAGGTACTCGAAAAACTTGAGCGGAAATGAGCTGTCCGTGCTCTCGTTCCTCCTGAACGGGATCATGCACAGGTCGAGCCCCTTCAGGTAGGCCGGAAGCTCGGCCTGGTTCTTCTCGCCCATAAAGTGGACGTTGGGCAGGCTCTGCAGATCCGAGACGTCCGTAGAGGGGTCGCCTATGCCGACCGGTCCGATCAGCACCACCGACCAGTCAGGCCTCGCATCGGCCAGCTCGGCGATGAGCTCCAGATCGACCTTATAAGAAGTGATGTTCCCTATGAAACCCAGGCGAGGCCCGGGAATCCGATTCAGCTCTTCCGGGACCCCCAGGTCCTGGTCGAGGGCCTTCATGAAGTGATCCACATCGGCCACATTGGGCTGAAGAAAGGTGCGATCATTATAGGGGCGCTTGTGGAGGTAGAGCTCCGAAGAGGTGGTGAACACCAGGTCCGAGGCTCGAAGCATCTCCTCCTCCAGCCCCTGGATTATCCTCCTGGAGACACCTGGATTGGCGGCGTACTCGTCCACGCAATGGTAAATGACGAGCTTCTCGCCCAGTGATCTCACCAGGCCCGCCCCGGTAGGCAGAAATATCCAAAGAATTGGATCTATCAGCCCGAAGCGTTGCTGTAGATGCCTGAGCACCATCTGGAGAAAAAATGAGTTGATCTGCCGGGCCGCCGGGATCTGGTGGAGCGGAATGATGACCGGCGAGTAGATGTAGAGATTGTCTTTTACGCACTTGGCACCGGTGAACCAGTTTTTCACACGCCGTACGATTCGGACCAAATCGGTGCGCTTCGCCGACGGGGTCCTCAGCCCGATCGACTCGACGAAGAGGACACGGTTCCACTGGGAGAGTCTCCACATCAAGTGCTGGGCGGTCAGCCACGATCCGTTCCAGTTCGACGAGGCGATGCAGATTATGTTCTGGTCCTTGATCACTCTTTGCTTCCCCACCTGAACATAAAGATATTCAGCTGAAGCTAATCAAAAGTGATGATCGAAGTCAACTCAATCTAGACAGGGAGGATCGGTTTTGACATAATTTGTGATCCCATTTTTTCAGCCGGTACGCTATGCTGCACATCGCCCTCGATGCACGCCTGACCGAGCCGAGCCTCCAGGGGGGCTCGGCCCGGTTCGTCAAACAGCTCAGCCGGTACTTGGTCGAGGAGACCGAGTTCCGGGTGTCGCTGCTGGTGAAGGGCCATGCCCGGGGGCCGGTCCAATCCGGGAGCGACCGGGTCTCCCTCGTTCCGGTCCGCTCGCCCTTCCTCAGCCTCGCCGAACAGATCGAGCTCCCCTACCTGCTCCGCCGCATACAGCCGGACCTGTTTCACAGCCCCACGTTTATGGCCCTGAGATGGACACCGTGTCCCATGGTGCAGACCATCTACGACGTGAACCACCTGGCATTCCCCCACTACTACCCCCGCCGGCACATATTCTTTTATCGCCGCGTGCTGCTGCCTGCCGCCCACCGAACCAAGCAGGTCATGACCACCTCGGACTTCTCGGCATCCGAGATCGTCACGCATCTCGGCATCGCCCGGGAGAGGATCACGGTTATCCCCCTCGGCGTGGACGAGATCTTCCAGGCCCATGTCGAAGTGCCGCCGGACTTTCGGTCCCGCTACGGGCTTCCGGAGCGCTTCTTCCTCTACCTGGGCAACCGAAAGCCCCACAAGAACCTGCGCCTCCTCATGGAGGCCCACGAACGGGCCAGGATCGGCTGGCCCCTGGTGATCGCCGGAGAGAGCGACGGGGGCCGGTTCAGGGCCATCGAAGAGGAAGCCAGAAGACGCGGGTTGGTGATGCTGGACGACGTCCCCGACGAAGATCTCCCGGATCTCTACAGATCGGCGAGCGCTTTCGTCTTCCCCTCGCGTTACGAGGGATTCGGCCTGCCCCCCCTGGAGGCCATGGCCTGCGGAGTACCGGTCATCTGCTCTGACGCCGCCTCCCTTCCCGAGGCGGTCGAAAACGCCGCAATCCAGGTGGGGCCGGACGATGTGGTAGGATGGTCGGAGGCGATGCGCCTCATCTCCAACGACGTGGAGCTTCGCAAGGCGCTCAGGCGCCGGGGTCTGAAACAGGCGGCGAAATTCCCCTGGTGGCTCTGTCTCGATCGCACGGCCGCCTGGTATCGAGGGATTCAGCTCTAGTGCGGCAAAGCCGCAAAGCTAACAGTTGTCAGTCTTCAGCTGTCAGCTCCCCACGCCTTCACCCCATAGAGGATTCTCGATCGATCTACGCTAGCAGCATAGATGTTTCGATGTAGGGCTCGAATCTACCCTCGCGCCCTCTCGAGCCATGAACTGAGGCGCTCGCGCACGAAGGTCGAGACCATGCTGTAGGTCTCAAGCCTCCACGCCGCGCACAGCCCGATCATGAGGACGACGGTCGCGGCGAGGGCGCCGCCCAGCTGCGCAACCCTTGGGACTCCTGCGGCGCCGGCCGCCCAGTAGACGGCGAATCCGACGGCAAAGGCCGCCCCTTCGACCAGGGCGATCCGGCCCATCTCCAGGGCCCAGCTCCTCACCTCCAGCCCTGGAATCTCGCGCCGGAGAGCCGTGACGCTCAGGAAGAACATGAGGGCGCTGCTCGCGCTCGTGGCCAGGGTGATCCCGCCTATGCCCATCCCGAGCAGGAGCGAGAGGGTGATGTTGAGCACCAGGTTCACGGCAAGCGAGACTCCGCCGATCGCCAGGCTGAGGCGGACCTTCTGCAGGGCGTAGAAACTCCGGATCAGGGGGTAGTTGGCCGTGAGGAAGAAGGCGGCGAAGGCGTAGTAAACGAGCGCCCGCGAGGTGAGATCGGCCGAGCGATCGCCGAAGAGGCCGCGCATGAAAAGGACCTCGACGATGGGACGGGCGTAGATCAGAAAGGCCAGCGTCACCGGGAGAGAGAGGAGGAAGATGAGATTCACCCCCCGCCTGAGAACGCTCGAGAACTCCTCCCACGATCCCTTGATCGAATAGACGGTGAGACGGGGGAAGATCACCGTGGCCAGAGAAAATCCGAGGATGCTCTTGGCCACCTCCATGAGCCGCTCCGAAAAGTTCAGGGCCGCCACATTGCCGTCACCAAGCAGGGAGGCGACCATCTTGTCGACCACGAGATTGAGCTGGACGAAGAGACCCACGAGCAGAAAAGGGAGAAAGAGCGTGAAGAAGCCCCGCACATGCTCCCTCTCGATGGGCCCGAAGATTCGAATCCTGTGCAGGTGCCCGCGAAGCCCGGGGAGCTGGACGAGCACCTGGGCCAGGGAGCCGATGAAGAAGGCCATGGCGAGCACGCGCACGCCGTAGCGGGCCGCGCCCAGGACCATGGCCGCGATGAAGGCGATGTTCAGCACCACCGACTGGAGGCTGGAGAGGGTGAAGCGCTCGAGGCTGTTCAGGATCGACTGGATCCAGGCCGCGGCCGTGAAGAAGAGCATGGCCGGGAAGAGGACGCGGGCCAGGTCCACGGCGAGCCCGTACTTCCACCCTTGAAAGCCCGGGGCCGCCACCCTCACCAGCACCGGCGCGGCGAGGACCGCAACCGCCACGAGAAGGGCGAAGAAGAGTATCGACAGGCGGCCGATGGCGGAGGCGGAGCGCCAGGCCGCCTCTTCCCCTTCCCGGTGCCGCCGCTCGGTAATGAAGGGGATAAAGGCCGCGGTGAAGGCCCCCCCCATGAAGAAGTGCATGATCGCCTGGGGGATCGACATTCCCACCACATAGGCGTCGAGCTCGCCGGAGGTGCCGAAGAAATAGGCCATGAGCATTTCCCGGCCCACGCCGAGGAACTTGCTCGCCACGGCGATGGCGATCACCACGGCCCCGGCCGCCTTCAGACTGGACATGGATTATCCCCTGGGCGGTCTCCAGTGCCCTCACCTCTCGTTCCCAGGCTCTGTCTGGGAACGAACATCATTGGGGCTCCGCCCCATTCATCTTTGGCCATCTGCCTACCGCTATGCGAGCATTTTCCAATAATCTTTTTTTTTATTTGAGTGAGGCAGAGCCTCACGGGATAACCGTTCCCAGGCAGAGCCTGGGAACGAGGGAAAAACTTTTTCGGGCGCGGGCACCGGCCTTCGGCCTGGGCACGGGTCCAGCCTTAACCAACAGAGCACCGGCTCAGGGCCTCCCTCCCCACCCAATGCCGCGCTCGCGGGCCAGGGCGAACATCAGTCCCGTCTCCAGCCAGAAGAGCGCTCCGATCTTGTTGCTGATGAAGACATTGTTGAAGAGCCCCTGCACCAGGAACCACCCCACGCCTATCGCCACGGCCAGGCCGATCCGGCCGCACGGCTCGTCGGGCCCGGCGCGACGGCGGATCCTCACTCCGGATCGGATCACATAGGCGAACAGGGCCAGGACCAGCACGGCCCCCGGGATGCCCACGGCGTGGGCGGCAAAGAGGGCTACATTGTGCGGGGGTTTCACCACGACCGGCTCCTGCTCGCCGCGCCGCCTCAGGAGGGCCTCGTAGTTCCCGATCCCCACGCCCAGCGGGTTCTCCCGCATGATGGTCCACCCCTGGCGCAGGAGCACGACCCTCTCCAGCTCGCCTCCGGCGAGGCTGACCGAGGCGAACCGGGTCTTGAGCAGCCACCGGGTCGGGGGCAAAGCCAGGACCACGACCGCCACCACCGCACCGGCGAGCAGGGCCCTGAGCAGGGTGCGCCGTCTCACGGTCCAGGCCGTGGCGGCCAGGGCGAACAGGAGCCCCAGAAAGGCGCCCCTTGAAAACGAGAAGACCAGGGCCGCACCCATGAGGCCCACGGCGGCCCGGGCCTCCCGCCCCCCCGCTGTCAGGCCGCGGTGCAGAGCGAGGCAGAAGATCATGCCGGTGAAACAGGCGAAGCGGTTCGTGTTGGTGAAGGTGCCGAAGGCGCGTCGGGTGCCGGCCGTGAACCAGTTGATGCTCTCCCGGTCCAGGGTCTCGGGCTCGATGAAGATGCGCAGCCACGGCCGGTCGATGATGTTCGCATACTCCCGGCCTCCCATGAAGAAGAGGATCAGGGCGAAGGCCGCCAGTATGGCCCCGACCGTGATGGTCCAGTCGATCGCCCGGTCCGCCGCGCCCGGCCGATCGCAGGAGGCGGCCGCGATGAAGAACAGGGCGCACGGAGCGAGCCAGTAGTAGGCCTCCCGGACGGCCAGGCGCAGATCGTCCGCCTGTGTGAAGGAGAATGCAACGGCCGCGGCCAGCACGCCGAGGAAGGCAACGGTGGGGCCGTCCAAGAGGCGGAGGCGGCCGCGTACTGCAGCGTCCAACAGAAGGCGCGCGACGGATACGGCCAGCCCGATCTGGAAGAGGGAGATCGTGTAGGGGCCTCCTACATTGCCCAGGTACAGGGGAAAGGGCACGAGGAGAATCAGCATCATGAGACGCGTGAGGGGCCCGGCCGCCATGAAGAGAGCACCGACCACGCCGGCCGCAGCCCCGGCCGCCGGGCCCCCGGTCTCCCACTCCACACCCGCCAGCCCCCCGGCCAGGCCCCCGGCCGCCACAAGGGCGGCTTTCCACGGGGCGATCGCCGCGGCGCCGGCACGAAAAAGATCTGTTATGTTCATTTTGCCCCGAAGGGGTCAACCGTCGATAAAATGGAGGGTCCGGTTCCACCCGGACCGCGGACGGCGTGGAAGCCGTCCCTCCAAGTGACTCTCGACTCTGAACTGTTGACTGTCGACTTAGGGCTCAACTTCGTATTGGCCATGTCATATTTCGCTGATTTGGTCGCGGCTGTGCCGCCTCAGGAAAACCCATGTCCCTTCTTTCGCAGGTGCCGCAGTGAGGCCCGGCGGACCCGCCTCCAGTAGCCCGATGCCTCTCGGTGGTCCAGGTAGGTCAAGAGGAAACGCATCCTGGCCGGCATGTTCACCTTTCGGGTGTCAAGGAAGGACTTGTTGAGCTGCATCAAATTGCGAACCCTCCTGCGCTTCGGCAGGGGGCGCCTCCCGATCCGGCAATTGTCCAGATCGATCAGGAAAAAACGCCAGGCCCCGTCGGCATCCTGCTCGATCATGATGTTCCCTGCCTTCAGGTCGTGGGGGTAGACGCCCACGTCGTGAATCTGGCAGACAAAGCGCGCCAGGGCTCCGTACATGGAACGCTTCGTGGCGAGATCGACGGCGCCGGTTTCGGGATCGAGGGCATTGGACATCCAGTCGTCGAGGGTGCTGGCCTCGGACAGGTAGCTGGATGCGAAATAGCTCGGGTCGCGTCGAACCAGGGCTCGGTACTCAAGCCCGAACAGGGGCTTGGGTGTGCTGATCCCCCTTTCGAGGAGCTCTATGGCGCTCCGGAACGATCGAACGCCCCGTGATGCGCGGAAGAGATCTTTGAGGCGGGCGGCCACGCCGGAGCTCCTGTAGGCCTTGAAAAAGACGTCTCCCCCGGCTCCGAGGAGGACCCTCGGAAGGTGGACGGATATGATCTTTTCGGAACGCTTGAGGATCCGGTCCTCTTCGGCGGACACAAAGCGCTCCGGGTCGGCCACCAGCACCCCGGCCCCCTCGTGGAACAATTCGGCTGCAGCGAGCCCTCTCATCCGGCCTTGCTGGACCTCCAGACTCGGCGGAGAGCGGCGGCCCCGGCTGATCTTCTTAGACACGGATCGATCCCTCCGTTGCCTCCCCTCTCTTCCTGCGTTCGGCCTGTACCTCGGTCACCCGGCGGATCAGGGCGGCGTACGAGGCGCCTGATTCGACAGGGACTTCGATCCTCTCGAGCCACTCGATAATCCTTTGCTTCGACCGGGAGGCCACCCACCGAACCATCTCCTGCTGCCGCCGGTCCAGGCTCCCGCCCGCGGAGCCCAAGGTCCTCTCCGGTCCCGGCGGTCCGCCCGGTCCGCTGTATGCCCGGAGGAAGCGCAGCCTGTCGGTGAGAGTGAGGCGCTTTGAAAAGAAAAAATTGATCTGGAGGAGGTTTCTCTTGGTTCCCCGCCGGCCGCCCCGGCCGCGGCGAGTGCGCTCGTTGTCGATGAAGACGAACTCTGGAGGCCAGGTGTCCCGCACGAGGACGTTGTTGGGCCGCAGGTCCCCGTGACAGAGCCCCGCAGCGTGAAGACGTGAGACCTCCATGGCGAGCAGCGCGATGAGGTCCCTCTTGCGCCGACGCGCCTCCGCGACATCACGGTCCTCGTAGAGACGCTCCAGGCAGAGGCCGAGCGGGGTGCCGTCCGCCTCCGCGGTCACCACCAGAGAACGCCGGGCCACTCCCCGGCTCCGCTTCTCGCCCACGGCGACCACACGGAGGGAGCGCAGGCCGGCGTCCCGGACGAGCTCGTTCCCGCGTCGTTCCCGGCGGGCCCGGGAGGGCCGGAAGAGGTCCTTGACCAGGTCGAACCAGGAGCGCAGGAAGGTCATCTTGAGGTACAGGCCCTCGCCAACCTTCGTCTCCATGCGGGTGACGTACCGGTGGACGTCGAACCAGCCCCCTATCAGGGCGCCCCGCTCGGCCAGCCTGTCGATCCCGCGGAGCACAGCGGAAACATGCTCCAGCTGCGCCCCGTCGGTCCCTACCATGGCGACCTGGAGCTCGTTGTATTTGAACCGCAGGACCGAGTCTTTCGATCTCTGAAGGATCCTTGGAGCCCCCAGTGCGTGAAGGGAGAGCCGCTTTTCCGAGAACTCCTCGTAGACCCGGGTGATCTCCTCCAGGTTCCGCTGGAGAGAGTAGCGCTCGGCCAGGGCCCGGGCGGCTCCGGAGAGCCGAGCCCTCAGGTCCGTATCGGCCAGCTCCACGATCCGTCGCGCCAGCTCTTCTGTGTCCCTCGGGCTCGAGAGAACGAATCCTTCGACGCCGTCCGTTATGAGCTCGCTCGAGCCGTTGTCCTTTGTGGTGATCACCGGAAGCCCGCTCGCCAGGGCCTCGAGCACCGACAGGGCACACGGGTCGTAGAAGGTGGGCAGCACAAAGACGTCGGCAATACTGTAATATTCAGCCGGGTTGTTCACCTTTCCCGGGAAGATCACCCTGTCGCTCAGGCCCAGTCGGGCCGCCTGGGCTCCCCAGACGCCGGGGTCCCCGCCGCCCACGATCACCGCCTTGAGCTCGGGGAGGGAGCCGGACCGCACGATCCTCTCCATGGCCCTGAAGAGAGGGAGGAGCCCCTTGCGCTTGAAGTTGTGCCCTATGAACAGCACCACGTAATCGTCGGCAAGGCCGAAGCGGCTGCGAAGCTTCTCCCTGAAGACCTCCCGGTGAGACGGATGGAACCTCTCCAGGTCGACCCCGTTGTAGATCAGCTCGACCCGATCCCCCGGGAGCTTCCAGTGCCGCATCATGTCCCGACGGACCATCTTGGAGATGGCGATCACCCGCTTCAGGTCGGGCGAGCGCAGCAGCCGGCGCTCCATGAAAAGAAATGCGAGCCTCCGGAGGCTGAGATAGCGCTCCACGAGCTTCAGGGGCCTGAGGGCCGGCCTCTCCACGGCCTGGGCGTACCGCCTGTTCGCCCCGCAGAAGGTCCCGTTGTGAGAGAGGAAAACATTGGCGTACCAGGTGGTCTTGTCGAAGACCTGGATGATATCGAATTTCCCAGAGCGCATCTCCTTTGCGCAGTTCGAGGCGAAGGAGAGTATCCGGAGCAGGTTGGAAAAGGAGAGCGCGGGCACTGGGTGGAAGGTGAATTTGTCGCACGTCTCTTCGGCGCGCTGGGCAAAGATGTGGATATCGTGCCCCCTGGCGTGGAGGTACTCGGCCAGGTCATAGATGCGCGCCTCTGCCCCGCCCTTCTTCGGGGAATAGTATTTCATGGCGAAGGCGATCTTCATGATCCCTCTGGTTCGCGCCGCGGGGCCTGAGTGTCCGGGGCGCCCTCTCTGTGACCCTTCCGGCTCCTCAATTCAAGGCTTTCCCGGATCCACTCCCTTTCCAGGTGCTGGACCGTCTTTTCATGGTGCCTGGCAATGCGTCGCGTCTTACGGTCCACGCGGGCGGCGAGCCTGCGCGCGCGTGCATCCGGGCGATCGAGGCCGAGATAGGCGAGCAGAAATCTGAGTCTGTCTGTACGCGTTACCGCCGAGGACGACGCTGAAAAGTTCAGTGCGGAAAGATCTTTGACGAGGCGGTGCCGCGTCACCCTGTGTCGGCGGCCCACTCTCTGGAGGTCGATCACGTTGAGCGCCGCGTCCTCGTCTCCCCGGGGCCGAATGAACAGGTGGCAGAGGTAGAAGTCACGGTGCGAGAATCCGGCGCCGTGCATGCGACGGGCGATATCCGCCACGCCGGAGATGAGGCGGCGTTTGAATCCGAATCCGGCGGGGCTGTGGTTTTCATCGAGAAACCGGTCCAGAGGAGAAGCCTCTTTTACCTCCAGGGTCAGCGAAAAGGAGCGGCCCCGTCTCAGGCCCTTCGCTTCATCTCCGGCCGCCACCGGGACCATGGTGGGGAGCCCAGCCTCGCGGAACCGGAGGATATTCTCCCACTCCCGCCGCCCGGGCGAAACAGGCCGCCGGAGACGGACCATGTAGGAGAGGCACTCCCGCCACGACATGGCGACATGACGCTTTAGGTAACAGATCACAGGTACCCCGGCCGTGTCCAGCGTGAGACGCTCGATGGTGCGTTCCTTCCCCCTCATCCAGACCATCTCGCCCTCCCGGTAATCGAGGAGCGACTCCGGCCGGTCGAGACCGGCACGGCGGAGAGGGTCCAGGAAGGCCTTGTTCACGACCATGGGGCCGGACACCTCTATATCGAGACCATTTCGTTCTACGTCAGACATTTCATCTAGCGCGGTCGGGCAGCAACCAAACAAGGTAGAATGCAAGTTTGAGAAGAAAATCTCTGAGGAACCCAGGAACCCAGGAAAAGAATCAGGTTCGTTCTGGAGTCTATGAAACTCTCGATGAAAATGCGATGTCCGAGCGATATTATCATATTCTCTTCACTCTTTTCCTTCCTGGGTTCTTGGGTTCCTCAGAGGAAATTTAATAAAGCACTCTCTAGTGCCGACTGCCGCGGGTGCGCCCGGGCTGAAGGGTTACGGTGTGCATGAGCGATGTGGGCATGTTGCACCCGGCGCAGAGCGACTCCTCGGAGGCCTGAAATATCTCGGCCCGACGCTCCTCCATCGCCTCAAAGCCCTCTCTCCTGATATCCCCCAGCCGGGCCTCGCCGTTGAGGTCGTTGCAGCAGATGTGCACACCCCCCTCCCAGTTCACGAATTTGGTGATGATCGACGGCCGGGCGCAGAGAGAGCGCCCCTCATAGCGCCCGTCGAGGCCCGCGCGATCGTAAAAGGCATCGTCCAGGACCGAGGGCTCGACCATCCGGGCGGCCCTGTTGTGAGCCACGAGAATGACGAAATGCTCCACGCCCCTGCGGTACCAGAAATCGATGATCCCGTCAACTTCGCCCTCGTTGATCTTGGAGCGCACCACATCGATGACCACCTCCCTCCCGTAGGCCCTGTTCACCTCGAGAAGCTGCTCGATGTGGCGAACCGCCCGCTCGTACGACAGGGGCGGCATGGCCCGCTCGTATGTCTCGCGACCGGCCCCGTTGAAGCTCACGATGATCCGATCCACGCCCGCTTCCAGAAGCCTGCGGGAGGCCCCGGCCTGCAGCAGGGAGGCATTCGTAGTGGAGGAGAGTATCGCACCTGTGAGCTTCTTGATCTGTCCGGCAAAATCGAAATAGTCGGGGTGAAGCATCGGCTCGCCAAAGCCGTTGAGGCTGATGGAGCGGATCCCGAAGTCCCGGCACCGCTCGACGAGGAGGTCCAGGGTTTGCCTTGTCATCTCCCCCAGGGGCCGCTGCATCGCGCTGCGCGGGCACATGACGCACGCCGCGTTGCAGCGGTTCGTGAGCTCTATTTCGATATCCTTCTCGAAGGATCCGATTCCGTGGGCCTCGATGAGGTCCTTGATGCGCATGGATTCTAGAGCTATTTGCCATTTTTTCTTCATAGTGTACTTCTGTCTAACGCGGCCGAGCCGCAACCAAAAAGATGTGTAAGCAAGGGAAAAATGGGAAATTGGGAAACAGGGAAAATATTTTTAATTTTTTCCATTTCCCCCTTTTCCCTTTCCTTACACAAGGGGTTCAACAGTCAGCTCCCCCGGATCGATGCACAGCTCGGCGCACCGGCCGTAATCCGCGCAGACCAGAGGCTCGGCCAGCGATTCCAGGTCGTCCCGCGCAATGTTTCCCACCGGCATCCGGCAGGCAAAAATCTCGCCGGCCGGATTCACGACCGTGTGGCGGGCCAGGATATCGCACCGGGCCCTTCGGGGCCGGTCGGCAAGAAAGAATTCGGGGTGGCCCACGATCCTCTCGATCGCCGAGGTGTCGATGTGGGCGGCCCCGCCGGCCGCCCGTTCCAGGGCCACCGCATAGGCGGGGTCGATGTAATAATCACGCCCCTGGCCGGCCCGCAGGGGGCGGCGGTTAAGGCCCCGAAACCCGTCGGCGCCCATGTCGATGATCGGCACGACCTGGAAACGGAGGCGGGCCTTGCGCAGCCTGCGGGCCACCTCCACGGCGTCGCTGCCGCCATCGAGGTGGGCTATGTACTGGACCACCAGCGGACCCAGGCGGCTCAGGCTGCGCGCCCTGTGGATGAAGCGCTCCTTGCGCTTATCCGAGAGGTGCTCGTGAAACCCGGCGATCAGGGCCGCCCCCGACGCCACGGCCGCCTCGAAGATCGCCGTGTCCGCCGCGAGGTTGGTCGCCACGATCCGCTGGTGCCGTGCGGGGATGCCGCGGAGGATCTCCTCAAAATCAGGGTGGAGAGTGGGCTCCCCCCCGGTGAGGATCACCCGGTGCGGCGAGCGAAGCCCCTCGAAAAACCGGACCCACTTCCCACCCGCGAGCTCGGCAGAGCCCCCGGCCTCATACTTGTCCGGGTGCTGGGTCACGAAGCAGTGGGGGCAGAGCTGGTTGCACCGCAGGGTGAGGAGCGCCGCAATCGTGGGGGCCTCGGATCCCAGCCCGAAGGGATTCGGGTCCCGGCTCATCCCGCACCTCCTCCCGAAAGCCAGGGGCAGTCCCCGGGGGAAAGGTCCCGGTACTGGAAGGGGGGACGGTCGTTGACCCTCTCCAGAGGAAGCCCCCTGCGCCGGATGGTCCTGTCGGCAAGCATGCGCCACATGGCATAGGCGCTCTCCGGTCCCAGGTCGCGGGAAAAGCGCCTGCTGTGCAGCCGGTACCGGTAGAGGACCCGGTCGAGGAGCACGATGCGGCCCACCTCCTCCAACTTGAGGAAGATGTCGCAGTCCTCTCCGGCCCCTTTGTACTCATCGAAGCCGGCCCACCCTTCGGTCTTCTCGTACAGGGAGCGCCTGAGCATGGCGGGCTGAGAGTGGTTGTGCACATCCACGGTCATGCCGCGGTCCAGGGTCCTCGGCTCGAAGGGGAACCAGGGGGTGGCCTCGATCGGATTCCCCTGCCTCCCGATGAAGCGGCGCCGGGCTCGGACGATGGCGGCATCCGGGTTCTCGGCCATGGAGGCCGTCATCTCCTCCAGGGCCGTGGGCTCGAGCTCATCGTCGTCGTCGAGGGTAAGCATGAACTCCGAATCGGTGAGCTCGGCAAGGCGCCTCCTCGCAGGCCCCACGCCCTGATTCTCCTGGAAGTGGACCAGGACCCTGTCCGATCTGAATCGCTCCATGATCCGGCGGGCCCGCCAGCCGGCCCCGTCACTCAGCAGCACGAGGACCCATTCGCCGGAGGTCTGAGCCAGAACGCTCTCTATGGCCTCTTCGAGGAATCTGTGCTTGAAGACCGGGATCTCGACGGAGACTCTGGCGATCATGTGGTATCCATATGAAAAAATCGCACCCGCGCCTGAATTCATGGCCCGTGGCGCCATTGCCAATGCCTTCCACAAAGGAAGGCGGGCATGGCTATGTTTTTGAAAGATTATTCTATCCAAAACCGATCGACCTTGACAAGCCGATTCCACACGAAAAGAAACTACGAAATACGCGAAATGACGCGAAAATGCTTTATCTCATCGTCCTGCTCTTTTTTCGCGTCATTTCGCGATTTTCGTAGTTTAAAATTTTTTGATTGCGGCTCGGCCGCGTTAGGATGCAAACAGCCCGGATTCTTTTGCCATTTCCCCGCAAATGTTGTATGCTTATGTGATCGGCAGAAATGTGAATACAACAAAGGAGGAGTGAGATGAGATCAAGGATCACGGGCGCCGTCGTCGCGGCCGCCATGGCGTTCGGCATCTGCAGCTGCAACAGGAATCACCCCAATCCCTTTGTGATCGACAAGATCCTCGACACGCCGGTCCAGTACCCCTTCACCTTCGTCATGATGGGGGACACGAGGACGCCGGGCGAGGTCCCCTTTGCGCAGCTCAGGGACAACATTCTCGACCTCGTCCCCGAGCCGGTCTTCGTCATCGACATCGGCGACCTGGTGCACCAAGGGTTCATGATCGAGTATCTCCTCTACCTGGCCGCCATCGACCCCTATCCCCTGCCGTTCGTGTCCGTCATCGGGAACCACGAGATGTACGCCGCCCTGGGCCGGCGTAACTATGGGCTCCTCTTCGGGGACGAGGACTTCTTCTTCGATTACGGGAGCTGCCGGTTCATCGCCCTCAACGACTCCATCCCGGACGAGTACGGACTCACCGACGATCAGCTCCTCTGGCTGGAGGCCCTGCTGGTCGAGCCGGAGCCGCCCGACAAGTTCGTCTTCATGCACGTGCCCCCTCCCCTGTCCGATCCGGTCGCGGACTCCCGCTGGGAGCAGGAGATCGCCGATGGGTCGCGGGCCCACCCGAACTGGGACGAGTTCAAGGACCTGGTCGAGGCATACGGGGTGAAGATCGTGGGCATGGGCCACATCCACGAGTACAGACACTACCTGAGAAACGGGGTCCACTACGTGGTCACCGGCGGAGGAGGGGCCGAGATCAAGGACTACCTCGATGATCCGCCCGACCACGGCATCTTTCACCACTTCATGGTGGTCACCATCAGCGCCGACGGCAACAGCCGGGCCGAGCTGGTGAAAAAGGTCTGCGGCACCGAGCCGGATCACCGCTATGACATCGAGTTCGAGACCACCGTGATCGAACCTTAGGATTCTTCGATGAAAGGTACAACATATCGAAAAGGTGTTCGTGTAGCTCTACTCCTGTCGCTGGGGCTCTCGATCCTCGCCGGCTGTATACCGGAGCCTCCCGGCTTCTGGGCGCCCTTGTCCGCCATCGACGCCCCGGAGCCGCGCGCTTACCACACCTCGGTCTGGACCGGCTCGGCCATGATCGTCTGGGGGGGCATGCCTTCGAACCCGATGCTCGGTCCATTCAATACGGGAGGTGTCTACGACCCGGCCTCCGACAGGTGGACGCCGACGACCACCTCGGGCGCCCCGTGGGGACGGGCCGGGCACACGGCCGTCTGGAGCGGGGACCGCATGCTCGTCTGGGGCGGGGGTAACGAGGAAGGGGATTTCCAGGCCGGCTGGAGGCAGGGAGGGATGTACGATCCGGTCGGAGACGAGTGGACCCTGATGACAATAACCGGCGTGCCCGTGGGACGCACCGAGCACATCGCCGTGTGGACCGGAGACAGGATGGTCGTCTGGGGAGGGGCGAACGAATATCCCCCGGGTTTCGTCGATACAGGCGGGATATACGAACCGACGGTCGATCAATGGACCGGCACATCCACCCATGAATGTCCCACCGGTCGATGGAGCCATACCGGCGTTTGGACGGGAAGTGAGCTGGCCGTGTGGGGCGGATATGACGAGACCTCCTCTATCTGGGGGGATGCCGAAACCGGGGGCCTCTATGCCCCGGACTTGGATCGGTGGAGATCGATCTCCACTGTCGGCGTTCCGACCGGCCGGAGAGACCACACCGCGGTCTGGACCGGATCCGAGATGATCGTATGGGGCGGCATCAGCGGCGATCTCATCTTGGAGACCGGCGCAAAATACACACCGCAAACCGACACCTGGCTTCCGATCGCCGCCGACGATGCGCCGTCGGGCAGGCTCCGTCACACGGCCGTCTGGACCGGCTCGGCCATGATCGTCTGGGGCGGCGAATCCGGGTCGGGGCCTCTCGGAGACGGCGCCATCTACATCCCGAACAGGGATAGATGGATCCCGCTGCCGACCGAGAGCGCCCCCTCGCCCCGAAGCAGGCACAGGGCCGTCTGGACCGGTTCTGCCATGATCGTCTGGGGCGGAGCGGACCAAGAGGGCCCGCTGGCGAGCGGGGCGATTTACTATCCGAATGTATCGTTTTGATCATAACACGTCATTGCAGCCATGACGTGTCATTTCGACCGTCTTCTCTGTCATTTCGACCGCAGGGAGAAATCTAAAGAGAGCAAGGAGAGATAACCGTGCAGGATACAGTGCGATACGTCCAATATCTGGCTCTCGTAGCGGTCCTTGTCGCAACTGCGGCCTGCCAACCCGCTCCCCCCATCCTCGTGAGCATTGTCATGCACAACGAGGAGCCGCTCATGGGACAGTACCCCGACTTCGTCAACGACGAGCCCGCCTTCCGGCAGCACCGGGCCGCCCTGTTATCCTTCGTGAACATGCTCGGCGACCAGGGGGTGATGTTCAATTACCAGTCGGACTGGAACTTCTTGATGGCGGTGGGCCTGTACGACGCAGGCACGCCCGGCACCGGCGGCCGAAACATCGTCCGCTACATCCGGGACCTCGGCTTCGAAGTGGATCCCCACGCCCACGAAACCGAATACAACTATGCCGACGTGGCCTATCTGATCGAATCGCTGGGAGTCGCACCTTCCAGTACGACGGGCGGCTTTCTGGCCGATCCGCCCGAGGAATCCAAGCTCGAATACCTGTGGGGGCCGATCACGGGCGCCCAGTACCCGGACTACATCTGGCAGGCCGGCATCCTCTGGGGCGGCGCCACCCTCTTCCACATCGGCGAGGAGCACCTGTGGGCCTCGGGCGTCTGGAGGCCGATGGACGGGGACCACTTCCTCGATCACGACGACGGCGCACCCCTGCCGTACATCGGCGGCTATGGCAGCCGCTGGGAGACCCTCGAGGAGCTGCTCGGGATGCAGGCGGGCGGAGAGCTGGATCCGGACAGGATCCATACATGCACCATTTTCGTGGGCCAGAAGAACCTGTTGATTCCGGGCTACACAGGGCAGTTCGCGCAGAGCATCCAGGACTATGACGCGGCCGGGATCATCCGATGGGTGGGGCTGGCTCAGGTGATCGAAATCTGGGAGACCGAGTACGGCTCGACCCCCCACATCCTGCCTTACCTCTAGCGCCGCCAAAACGCAATTATTTTTTCCTCACACAAAGCCGCAAAGATCACAAAGTTTATCATTTCTTCGTGGCTTCGTGGCTTTGTGTGAGATACTCTTTTATGCGCCTGGCGCGGACGAGCTGCAACCAAGTCACCCTCCCCACAAAGCGATCACCACGAGGCCGGCGGCGATCACCGCCACGGCGCCCAGCCGGATGGCGATCCCCTTCTCCCTGAAAAGGACGAACCCCATGACCACGCCGAGGACGATGCTGAACTGCCGGAAGGCGACCACGTAGCCGGCATTCTCGCTCAGCTGGTAGGCCCAGAGGACGAGACCGTAGCCCCCGAAATTGAGGCATGCCGCTGCCGCGGGGAGCCGCCAGCCGACCCGGGCCTTCTCCTCATCGCTACCCTCCGGGCGGGCGACGGCCGCGTAGACCAGATAGGAGACAGCGAAGAAGACATACCCGTACCGGAACGCGCTGCCCGGCCCCGGCGCGACGTGGGCGGAGGCGCTCTTGTCCAGCAGGGTGTACCCCACCGTGCCCAGAGCTGTCAGGAGCATCCAAAGATTTGATCGGTTGAAATACCGGTCCAGGCCGAAATCCCCGAGAGATCGGAGCGGCACGAGGATGCAGCCCGATGCCACGAGGGCCATGCCGACCCAGCCCGGCCCGGTCGGGACGCGGCCGAGCCCGAGCTCCCCGAGCCCCACCAGCAGGACCGGCAGGGCCCGGGCCACGGGGTAGACCACGGTAAAGTCGGAGGATTCGTAGCCCCGGGCGAGGAAATAGAAATAGAGGCCGCAGAAGGACCCGGCCCCGAGCACGCACAGCCAGGCGTGGAGTTCGAGGGATCGGGCGGTCCACTCGCTCCAGCCCGCCGGGACCAGGCCCGCGAGGACCGCGATGAGGAGCATCCTGTGAAAGAGGAGCCTCTGGTGCCCCCTCCCCTTGGAGAGAAGATTCCACCCGGCATGAGTAAAGGTGGAGGCGAGCACTAGTAGAATGGCTGTCAGGGACATGGTTGTCTTCTTGCCAACGCGGCAGAGCCGCAACCGAAAAGAGCCCTTCGACCTGTCGTTCCCGCGAAAGCGGGAACCCAGAAAATGCACTCAATTGTGGATTCCCGCTTTCGCGGGAATGACGGATCGGAGGAGGACCTATAGCTTTGAATATCAAACCATCATCTACGCAAGCAGCGGAGATGTTACGATGAAAGGCTTAAAGTTTTACATCTTCTTCGTCACCACCACCCACCCCAGTACGCCCACACCGAGGAGGAGTAGACCCTGGGAGATCTCGCCGAAGATGAGCTTTCCGGTCCCGAAGAGAAAAGCATAGACCATGAGGGAGCCCGCGATCCAGCCCACGAGGTCCCCCCAGGCGCTCCTTCCGGCATCCCCCTCGATCCCGGCGCGCCGGGCCACCCTGCGCCAACCCGGCGAGGAGGGCTTCACCCGCCTGTAGAACTCGATGAGCCTTTCCTCGTCCACGGGGGACGTGGCCAGGGTGACCGCGAGCCAGGAGGCCGTGGAGAGGAGCGCCGTGGCGGCGAGTTTGAGGCCGAACTCCATGTCCGGCCACAGGGTGCGGATCGAGACCGTGATCACCGCCGACGAAACCCAGGCCGAGATCTCGGACCAGGCGTTCACCCGCCACCAGAGCCACCGCATGATGTAGACCCCACCGATGCCGGCCGTGAGCTGGTAGATGAGCTTCCAGGCCCCGGTCACCGAGGTCATCATGTAGGTGATGACAGAGGCCAGGACCATCAGGAGGACGCAGGTAAGCCTGGAGACCCGCACGTAGTGCCGGTCGCTCGCCTCCTTTCTGACGAAGCGTTTGTAGATGTCGTTCACTAGGTACGAGGAGCCCCAGTTCAGGTGGGTGTCGATGGTGGACATGAAGGCGGCCAGGAAGGAGACCACCATCATGCCGCGCAGGCCGGTCGGGAGGAACCGGGCCACCATCTTGGGGTATCCCAGCTCGGGATCCGCCAGGCCGGGGAAGGCCACGAGGGAGAAGAGGGCCACGATGATCCAGGGCCACGGCCTCAGGGCATAGTGGGCCACGGTGAACCAGAGCATCGCCTTGGTGGCGTGGCCCTCGTCCTTGGCGGCGAACATCCGTTGGGCCAGGTAGGCCCCGCCGTCGGCCGACTTACCGGCCCACCAGTTCAGGCTCAGGTAGGCGGCGAAGGCGGTCCACGGCAGGAGGCTCCCGCTGCGCCTCGGCACGAACTCGAGCATCTCCGGGCCGAGGTTCTCACGGAGCACGCCCATGCCGCCCATCTTCACCGAGACGATGATCACCAGCGCCAGCGAGGCCACCATGGCGATGATGAACTGGAGAAAGTCGGTCATCACCACGCCCCACAGCCCCGAGAGGACCGTGTAGGTGAGAGTGATGACAGCGCAGACCACGATGGCCTCCCACTTGTTGAAGGAGAAAAAGACCTCGAGGATCTTGGTCATCGCCAGCAGGCTCCAGCTCATGATGATGCTGTTGATGAGGATCCCCTCGTAGACGGCCCGGAAGCCCCGCAGGGCGGCCGCGGACCGGCCCGAGTAGCGGATCTCGATGAGCTCGAGATCGGTGATGATGCGTGCCCGCCGCCAGAGCCTGGCGAAGACGAAGACGGCCAGCATATGGGCGATCGCCACGTTCCACCAGAGCCAGTTGCCCGCGATCCCGTGCCTGGCCACCTCGCCGGTGATGAAGATGGGGGTGTCGGCGGCAAAGGTGGTGGCCACCATGGAGGTCCCGGCCAGCCACCAGGGAAGGCTTCGCCCCGTGACGAAGAAGTCGGACATGCCCCGGCCGGCCCGCCGGGAAAAGTAGATCCCGATGCCGAGGGCAAAGGCCAGGTATCCGATGATGATCGACCAGTCCAGGATCGAGAGGGTCAAAACCTTCTACTCCATGGTAATATGCTAACACCCTTTGGACGAACTTTTGCTCTCAGAATATAAACGCAAAGTCGCAAAGGCGCTAAGACGCAAAAGACTGTGAATAAAAAGTCAGATACGTCTTTTCGGCTTTTTTTAATCATTTCACCTTTTTTCTCTGTCATTTCACTTTTTCTTCTGTCATTTCGACCGCAGGGAGAAATCCAATTTTTTCCGAAGGAAAAAATCTGCCGGCAATCATAGCGCCCCGCTGGGCTCCTTGCAAACCGTCCGAACCTGTGATCCAATATTTTCCCCTTCGGAGAATCGAAAGCACTAGAGATGAACAACATCGGATTCGCCTTTGCCCTGACCCTATTCGCCGGGCTGTCCACCGGGATCGGCAGCGCCCTGGCCTTCTTTGCGAAAAGAACGAACACCAAGTTCCTTTCGGCCTCGCTCGGATTTTCCGCGGGCGTCATGATCTACGTCTCCTTCATGGAGATCCTGGTGAAGTCAAACGAGGCCCTCGTCGAAACCCTGGGCAATACGGCCGGCACGTGGGCCTCGGTGGCCTCATTTTTCGGCGGCATCGCCCTCATCGCCCTGATAGACCGGCTGGTGCCCTCCGTGGAAAACCCCCACGAAGCCCACCTCGTCGAGGAGATGGGCCCCGACTCCGGCGCCTCAAAGCCAAGCAAGCTCATGCGCATGGGGCTGCTCACGGCCCTGGCCATCGCAATTCACAACTTCCCCGAGGGGCTGGCCACCTTTGCCAGCGCCCTCCACGACCCGGCCATCGGAATATCCATCGCCATCGCAATTGCCATCCACAATGTCCCGGAGGGGATCTCCATCTCGGTCCCGGTCTATTACGCGACGAACGACCGGAAGAAGGCCTTTGTCTACTCCTTCCTCTCGGGCCTCGCCGAGCCGGCCGGGGCCCTGCTCGGCTACACCCTCCTGCGCGCCTTTTTCAGCCCCACCATCTTCGGCGTGCTCTTCGGCGGCGTGGCCGGGATCATGGTATTCGTTTCCCTGGACGAGCTCTTTCCCACGGCCCGGGAGTACGGCGAGGGGCACATGGCGATCTACGGCCTCATCGTGGGCATGGCGGTCATGGCGCTGAGCCTGCTGCTGGTGACGTAGAGGGGATATGCAACTCGGGAAAACAGAGCATGCAATGGGCTTATCGCTCTCCGGACGGACCTATTCTCTCAGAATTTTAACGCAAAGGAGTAACGACGGCCATGGATGAATCGTATCTGACCTTCGACCATGAATGCATGTTCATCAGACACAACCAGCCGACCTCCGGCAGGAGATCGCTGATCTTCGTTCATGGCCTGGGTGATTCCGGTCTGAGCTTCGAGGATGTCTTTCGAGACCGTCGCTTCGACCGTTTCAACCTCATCGTTCCGGACCTGATCGGTTACGGTAGAAGCTCAGGGGCAAAGCAAAAAGAGAGGTATCGCTTCCGAGCGCACGTAGAGAGGCTCTGGAAGGTGATCGAAGAATTCGGTCTGGAGGAAGTCATTCCCGTGGGCCACTCCATGGGCGGCGACCTGATGACCCTCTTCTGTCAATCCGACGAAAAAGGCGTGGTAAAAAAATTGATCAACATCGAGGGGGATCTGACCGAGCACGATCTGTTCATTTCGACCCAAGCGGTGCACGCCCACGAACAGGACCGGTTCGAGGAGTGGTTCTACGGCGATTTCATACAGAAGACGATCCTGAAAAAGTATATCCGGTATCGCTCCGCCCGCCTCTATTTCGCCTCGCTGCATTTCTGTCGGCCCGAGGCTTTTCTAGAGAACGCCATCGAAGTGGTGCGGAGAAACACACAGCTGGACTCGGAGTACAAGAGCGAGACAGGAGAGATTTACAGCGGTCTTACCGTCCCCAGGATTTTCTGTTACGGCTCGACCAGCCTCTCGAAGAAGACCCTTGCTTTTCTGAGCGAAAAGAATCTGGAGGCGACCGAGTTCCGTGGGGCCGGCCATTCGCCCATGGTCGATCGGTCCGAGGCCTTCTACGACTTCCTCTTCGATTATGTCGCATGAACCCCGGTGATGGGGCAGAGCCGATGTCGGACCGCTTCGACCTGCTCTTCACCCACGCCCTCCTCGTCGACCCCGGGCAAGGGGGCCTCCAGGGGGTCCTCGATGACGCGGCCATCGCGACCCGGGGCGGCCGGATCGCGGCGGTGGGCCCCACCGAGGAGGTCCTCTCCCGGGGCGCGTCCCGGAGCACGGTGGACGCCTCGGGCATGATCATCCTCCCGGGGTTGATCAATGCCCACACCCATGCCTCGGCCACGCTGTTCCGCGGGTACGCGCCGGACGTGGCGGGTCGGAGCTTCTTCGACCGGATGTGGAGGATCGAGGCCCTCCTGTCCGACGAGGATGTCTATGTGGGGGCCCTCGCGGGCTGCCTCGAAATGATCCGGAGCGGGACCACCTGCTTTGCCAACCACTTCTCCCACATGGACCAGGTCGCCCGCGCCGTCCAGCAGGCCGGAATCCGGGCGGGCCTCTCGCGAACCATGATCGACCGCGGGGACGAGGGGGCCGCCGACGAGGAAATAGCCCGGGGCCTTGGGTTCGCGGACCGCTGGGCCGGGCGGTGCGACCGGATCACGCCCATGCTGGGTCCTCACTCGGCCTACACCTGCTCCGACCGGCTCCTCGCGCGGGCGGCCGATCATGCCCGCCGCCTGGGACTCACCCTCCATCTTCATATTGCCGAGAGCCCCTACGAGCGGGAGGTCATGGAGAGGCGGACCGGAAGGACCACGGTCCAACATCTCGACCGGCTCGCCTTCTTCGACGGGAACCGCATCCTGGGGGCCCACTCGCTGCTGCTCGACGACGGCGACATGGAGAGGCTTCAGGGCCGAGACTTCCACTCGGCGGTCTGCGCCACCGGAAAGATGAACCGGGGACAGGGCATCGCCGACCTCTCACGGCTCCTCGAAGCGGGCATCAATGTCTGTCTCGGCACCGACGGCAGCGCTAGCGACAATCTCGACCTCCTCATGGGGATGAAGGTGACCCACATCTCCCAGAATTACCTCCACGGCCGGCCCTGCGCCCTGCCCCCCGAGACGGTGCTCGCCATGGCGACCTCGAACGGGGCCCGTGCCCTGGGCCTGCGGTCCGGGCCCCTCGTGCCGGGCCGGCCGGCGGACTTCATACTGATCGACTCCCGACGGGCGCACCTGAGGCCGCTCATCACGAGCCCCCGGAGCAACATCGTGTTCAACATCGTCTATCACGCATGCGGGGCCGATGTGGACACGGTGGTGGTGGACGGAAAGGTGGTCATGGACGGCGGCGTGGTGCGGACCCTCGACGAGGAGGAGATCCTGGGGCGCCTGCAGAGACATGCACAGCGCTTGTGGGATCGGGCCGGGCCGCGGAGCCTCGACGCCGGTCAGTAATAATACCAGATGGTCCTGTAGTCCTGGAGATTCTCTCCCGCTTTTCTCAATCGCTGCAGATAGGTGTGAATCGAGACGTCTTTGTACACGTAAGTGTTCGATAGGGCGAGCTTCTTGTCCCAAGGGTGGAACTCGTACACCCTGCACCCGTCGGGCAGGATGGAGATGACGTCCCTGTGCTGGATGGCCCGCAGGTAGTTCTTCCCCAGGCGCGGCACGTTGAAGACGATCTCGTCGGTGCGGCAGGTTCCGGGCAGGAGGCGGGCCTCCTCCTGCTGCTCCTGGAGGAGCCGCGCGATCGGAACGCGGTACCGGTCGGTCTCCTCCTTCCCCTTGGCGTTGAAGGTGTAATAGGGGGTCACGCCGATCTGGCGCAGCTTGTGCCGGAGAAAGCTGGCCTCGAACCTCCGGGAGTTGTGAAACGTGTAGACGAGCTGATTGTTCATGCTGATCCCGGAGCGACGGAACCTCTGTACCGCCCCCATGGCCTGGGGGGTGATCTCGTAGGGGTGCTCGAAGTGGGTGATGATGCAGACCTCCCGCTTCCCCGGGTTGTGGAAGCGGTTGATCTTCCGGACCAGCGAGTCCGTGACACGCTGGGGAAGGGTGACCGGAATCCGCGTGCCCAGGCGGATGCGCTCCACATGCTTCATCCTCGACAGTCGGAACATCATTTTATCGATACGCTTATCCGAAAGCATCAGGGGATCGCCCCCGGTGATCAGCACCTCGGTGATCTCCTTGGTGTTCTCGATCCACTGGAGGGCCTCTTCGAGCTTTTCCTTCGAAACGGCGGCTTTGGAGGAATGGACCTTGTCGATCTCCCAGTTTCGCTGGCAGTAGACGCATATCTGCGGACAGGTCAGCACCGGCTTGAGGATCACGATCATGGGGTACCGCCGGGTGATGCAGTCGATGGGCGAGGTGTCGCGCTCGAGCATGAAGTCCATGGACGCGTCCGGGCAGTCCTGCAATTCATTCGTTTTTTCCACGTAGTGCAGGTCCGGTATCACCTGGGCCCGTATGGCGCTGTCCTTGCGGTCCTTCGGGTCCCGGTCCATGAGTGACGCATAATAGGGGGTGATCCCGAAAGGGATGTCGCTCCGGATCGCCCGCGCCACCGCCTCGTACTCCTCGTCCGTGAGCCCCACAAGAGAGCGAAGCGTGTCCGGGTCCTTGATGACGTGCCGGATGTGCCACTTCCAGTCCCCCCACTCGAGCCCGGTGGCGCCGAAATGGTTCAGGATCCTCATGGTGTTCCGGCTTCTTCTCCGGTCGACATCCTTGCTCAGCCCGCAGGAATACCGGGTCATGTACTTTTGGGCCTTCCGGGCGATGCCGGAGAGCTCGTTCGACCTGAGCTTTGCGGCTCTTCTCCCTTCGTGCTTGAGAAAGGCCGGGACCGCGTCCGGGTAGATGCCGGTCCCCCCCACGATCCCTTTCAGAAGGTGCTCCAGCTCGGCGAAGAACCCGGGCGACGGCTTTTCGACGTCCTCGAGGCTCTCCTTGTGAATGAGGTCGTCCATATACCCGAGAAAGCTGAATTCGGCCAGATTTTCACTCCGGATGGACACCATGGTCAGGAGCACTCTCACGGCATCCCGGATCGCCACCCACTCGAGGGGAGGGAGGTCGGGAATGGCGTCGTAGAGGACCGCGTACTCCTCCGAGATGAGCCTCCTTATCTTCCCCCGCTTTTCTTCGAGCGGATCGGACGAGATCATGATCTCCTTGAAGTACGGCGCAATGCCCAGGATTTCGAGAACTCGGTTCTTCACGGCTTCACGATTCATATTGATATCCCTGTGCAATCAGCCCCTTGACCCGAATCATCCCATCGACGGATTCCGGTCGAACCATTCGGTCAATGAGGCGAGCACACGTTCGCTCTTTTCCCGGTTGCTCATAAACGGGGCCCGGTTCAGCTCCAGCTGAACCCAGGGGACCTCCGTGGCGTGCCTGCGTACGATATAGCCGCCCCGAAAGGGCTTGTTGATCGAAACCGGGAGCTCAAAGCAATGGCTGAAGCATACGGCGAGTGACTGGATCCACTCCTTGGGGCAGGTGCCATCGGCATTACCCAGGCAGATGGGCGGTCGATCGAGTCCCGGATCCGGACCCACCGGCGGCCCCTTAGCTGCCATGGTGTGACAGTCTACCCCTAATACCACCCCCTTTGCAAGTCGAAAAAGGGCCGAATGGTACGGCTCGTAGTACTTCTCGATCAGCACGTCCACGATCCCCTCGGCGGGCGCCTCTCTGTAGACAGGGACGTCCCAGCACGTGTGGGTCTTGACGACCCCGTCTCTGCGACGATCGTCCGGGCGTCGGTTGACGTCCACAACGGCCCGCGCCGCGTCCGCCTTCACGAAGCCGGCCACCCGGTCCTCCAGGGGGCCGTAGATCTCGCCGGCGCCCTCGTCGCCGTCCCGTGCCACATCGGCGGGACGCAGGACGCAGAGGTCCTTCACCTCCGGCGGGATGCGAAGACCCGCGTGGGGCACCGAGAGCAGAACCGGGAGCGTCACCTCGCGGGCCCTCCGGCCGACCCGTCTCTTCTCGGATCGGCGACGCCGATGAACTCGCCCTCCTCACAGAGGACCATCTGAACGCAGCCCAAATAAAAGGACAGGGGCTCCCGGATGTCCACGGTAAATCCCCGCTCCCTCAGGAGGGATTGTATGTCGTCTCGAAAGTAGGAGGCCTCGAGAGAGATCTTTCCGTCGAAGGTGCAGTGCAGGCGCGGGGCGGCCACGGCGTCGAAGGGGGATTGCCGCGCCATCCTCAGCAGGATCTGGGCGATGGTGGAGGTAATCCGGTCGCTCCCCGTGGAGCCGATGGCGGCCCAGGGTCTCTTGGAGCGGAAGATGATGGTGGGCGCCACGCTGGCCCAGGGGACCCCGTTCGGGCGGAGATAATAGGGGTGGGACATATCCTCGTACTCGAAGGCGCTCATGTAGTCGTTATATAGAAACCCCAGCTCCGCCGTGGCCACCTTGGCGCCGTAGACCCTCTCGATCGACTGCGTGAGGGCGACCACGTTTCCCTGTCGATCCATCACCGAGAGGTGGGTCGTCTCTCCAGCGCCGTCGATTCTTGACCGGATCCCTTCGCCCACGAGCTTGGCATACCCCCGGCTCACCATCTTCCGGTCCTGCACCTGGGGGTAGAAGTTCGGGTCGAAGGGCCTGTCCCTCCTGTCGAGCTGGGCCTGACGGATGACCTCCGCCAGGAGCAGCGCCCCCTTCGGCGTGTCGGGATTCCTTTCTGCCCTGGTAAAGGACCGCAGGATGTTCAGCATCTCCACGAGGGTGCGACCGGCGCCCGGAGGCGGCATGGTGGTCACATACAGGTTTCCGAAGCGGCAGGTCAGGGGCTTTCGCTCCAGGGGATAGGGTATCCTGGCGAGGTCGTCCTTGTGGATGAATCCGCCGTTGCGCTGCATGTCGTCGTGGATCGCCTCGGCCATCTCGCCCCGGTAGAAGTCCTCGATGCCTCTCCTCGCCAGATTGCGCAACGTCCTCGCCAGGACCGGCTGCTTGAACACGGTTCCGACCTTGTGCGGCTTCTGACCGTCCCGCAGGAAAATGCTCCCCGCATTTCCTTTGTGGAAATTCTTGAGCTCTCGGCGCTGAAGCTTGTTCTGGAGCTCGGTGATCCGGCAGCCTTCCGCGGCGAGTCGGATCGAGGACTCCAGGACCTGTTCGAGAGAGAAGGTCCCGTACCTCTCCAGGGCGTATGCGAGTGTGGCCGGGGTGCTGGGAACGGTGCTGGCCGTATAGCCCAGCCGCCTGGAGGATGTCTTCGTAAAGGCATCGGCCACGGCTCGGTTGGGCGCCCTCGAGGAGCCGTCGAGGGCGACGGTCGTATTGCCGTCGGCCATGTGAATGAGCATCATGGTCTGGCCGCCCAGTCCGGAGGCCTGCGGTTCGCACACCCCCAGGGCAAAGGCGCAGGCCACCGCCGCGTCGACGGCGTTGCCGCCGTCCCGGAGGATTCGAACACCCGCCTCCGTTGCACGGTGATGGGCCGTGGCCGCCATTCCGTTTTTCGAGGCCGCCACCCTCTGGGGGTTCGGGATACGGACGCGGGTCGGCTCGATGATCTCCGTGTCGATCTCTCGGCTCTTCTTTTTGGGAGTCTTGTTGGGGGGCATGGCTACTTCTTTCCCTCCCGGGCCAGAAATTGGGAGACCAGCAAGGTTCTTTGAATCAGGCTCGCCCGGCTCACCGCCTCCTGGGGCGTGTAGAGCTCTCTGGAGACGGGCCCGACACCGCAGACGACCGGAACCCGTGCCGGCACGAGCCCCGCCACCGAAGGCCTGAGCGACGAGTCCTGCCCGAGGGGGATCTCCCACTGATCGGCTACGCCGGCCAGGGCCTTGGCCAGCCGAAGATTGTTCCGCCTCTCCTTCATGGGGGGCCTGTCCGATATCTTGGCGAGGTCGCAGCGAAACCCCTTCCGGACGAATATCTCCCCCACCTGCCTCTCCGCCTCGTCCGCCACTTTGGGGTCGAAATAGCTGACCAGCACCGTGAGCGTCACGGAGTGGGGGAGCCAGGTAGGAAAGGACTCTGTCTTAATGTCGATCACGGAGAGGGCGATGCGGTCTTTCGGCGAAGAGAGCTTCAAGAGGGCCCGGATTCTCTCGGTCACCCACAATACCACCTCGGGCGTCTTCCTCTTCTGCCCGAGCCTCCTCGGCTCTCCCTCTACGCGCAGCTGGTATTTTCTCACGCCCCTGCGCCTGACGATGACCTTGTCGTCCGGCCCCCCGGGGCTCAGCACGAGCACCCGTCCCGCCCTGGAGGCGGCCTTCTGGATGATCTGGGCGCTGTAGCGGCATTCCCGCCCTTCATCGAGATAGAAGAGGGCCCCTGCCGGGGTCTTGTGGAGCATGCGCTGACGCCTCAGGGAGCGGAGCGCGAACTCGAGCACGGTCAGGGGCGCCCGGGATGTCCCGATTCCCTCTCCGTGGAGCCACTCGGGGTCCCGTCGGTATGGCTGCGCAGGGACTTCCGGCTCCAGGGGCACGTCCAGGTGGGCCACGAAGAGGGTCCCCCCCTCCATGCCCGCCTTGGTCTCCCAGGTCCAGACGGAGCGGGTGTCTGTGAGCTCCTCGACCGGCTTCATCTTGATCTCCTCGAGCCTCTTTCCGATCCTCTTCACGGCCGACCGATTTCCAACCGGATTGTAGGTGCGGCTCGAGACCGACACCCACTGGTCCAGCTCGCGCTCCATGGAATCCCTCTGCCGGGAGAGATAGGCAAAGATGAGGTTCTCATGATCGGAGCCCTTCGCGACGATGGCCGGGGGCTTGGGCGTTCCGAAGTACCGGGCGCTCGCCGTCTCCACCATTCGGTTCACCAGGGCCGGGAAATCGAGGCCGATCTGCTGCGCCGCGATGGTGTAGGAGCCGTGCTCTCCAAGGCTGGGAAGGCTGTTGATCTCCAGAATGTAGAAATTCCCCTCCGAGTCGAGACGCATGTCCACGCGGGCGCAGTCATAGCACCCCAGGGCCGAGAAGGCGCTCAAGGCGATATCCTGGGATTTTTTCGTCAACTCCTCGCCGATCGGAGCCGGACAGAGCCATCGGATCTTTCGGCCCGACGTGCCCTTCTTGTCGTTGATCGTGTAGATGGGCGGGCCGCTCTCTCCAAAAACGATTTCGCAGGGCGGCAGCGGCATGGGCGGATTGTTGCCGAGAAGGCCGACGTTGATCTCTCTCCCTTCGACATATTGCTCCACGAGAACCGGCTGCTTGAAAAGCTGATAAACGTTCTCGGCAGCCTCTCTCAGCTCGCCTTCGTCGTTCACGATCTTGATCCCCATGGAGACCGCCTCGTTCTTCGGCTTCACGATCAGGGGGTACGTGAGGTCGGGGGGATCGAAGTCAGGGCCGTTGAAGACCAGAAAGTCGGGCGTGGGAATGCCGTTCTGGCGAAAGATCATCTTCGCCACGACCTTATCCAGAGCCAGGGAGTGGGCCAGGGGATTGGAGCCCACGTAGGGAATCCCCACCATCTCGAGTATGCCCGGGACATGGGTGTAGCGGGCCTGGCCCTGAATTCCATATGAGAGATTGAAGGCCATCCCCGGGATCTCCCCCTTGAGCACTCTCGGCATGAACTCCTCGAGATTGCGAATGAGATCCTTGTCTCCCTCGAAGGCCTTCACCTGGTGTCCGTATCGCTTCAGGCTGTCGACGATCCGGTTGATCGACTTCTTCCCGTAGCGCTCTCTGTTCGGGATCCCGAACAGATTGATGACGCTTTTGCTCTCCCGGTTGTAGATGACGGCGATCTTCATTGGTTGCCTCCAATAAAACTCTGATCAGAGTCTATTTGCGCTCAAGCTCCACATTTTTTCCGGATTTTCTCCCGGTGAACAGACATAAGGTAAAATTCTTCCTTGACACAGATATCTGATCTATTACCATAAAGAGGATAGAATTACTAAGTGTTTGGAGAAAGTTAAGAATAAGAACATACATATTACGAATTTCTTTAAGAAGGGAGAACGAATTAGAGATTAAGACAAAAAAAAAAATTAAAGGGAGATTTTGTCATGAGAAGAGCTGTACTGATCGTACTGAGCGCCCTCCTGATCCCGTTGGGGGTCCTCTCGGCCGGCATCCGCACCGCGGACGCCACGGACGTGAGCGGCACTCAGACCGGGCTCTGGTCCCTTGCCGGCAGCCCCTACGTCGTCACGGGGGACGTAACCGTCCCGGACGGCGAGACCCTCTCCATCGAGGCGGGAGTCGTGGTCCGGTTCACCCAATACCGGTACCTGCACATCTACGGGACCCTCGTGGCCAACGGAGTTTCCGCAAACCACATCACCTTCACCTCCAACCAGGGGACCCCCACCCCCGGATACTGGCGCTCACTCAATTTCAACGACGCCGACGCCGGCTGCATTCTGAATTACTGCGACGTCTCCTACGGCGGGTATGGGAGTCAAGGAAACGTCTATATTGCATCGTCCGGGACCAATGTCACGATCTCCAATTCGACCGTGTCCAACGGCTCCTACTATGGGATTAATTGTTATTCCACCTCGAGCCCCGCGATCTCGAGCTGTACAATCCAGAACAACGCGAGCTACGGCATATACTGCCAAAACTCCAACTGCAAGCCCACCATCACCGACTGCACCATCAACAATAACGGGAGCTACGCCATCCGGGTTTACGCCGACTCGGTCGAGGCGATCACGGGCGCCATGTCGATCTCGGGCAACAACCCCAACGCCATCCAGATCAATGGCGGCAATGTCGACGGCTTCGGCGATGACGCCGCCACCTGGCTGAACCACTCGGTTCCCTATGTCTTTTCGAGCGCCGTGACCGTACCGGACACCAAGACCCTCACCCTGGAGGTCGGAAACACCCTCAAATTCGGCACGAATCAGCAGTTCTATATTTACGGGACCCTCGTGGCCGACGGGACCCCCGCGGACCACATCACATTCACATCCGCCCAGGCCAGCCCGGCCGCCGGGGACTGGCGCTACATCTATTTTCAGACTCCTGAGCCCGGGTGCATCCTGGACTACTGTGATTTTTCCTATGGGGGCGATGCAAACCAGGGGACAGTCTACCTGTACCAGACCGGCTCCAATGTCTCGATCTCCAACTCGACCGTGACTTACAGCGAAAGCTACGGCATCTATTGCTATAATGGATCCAATCCCTCCATCACGAACACCAGCATCCTGAACAGCTTGAACCACGGCCTTTACTGTTCCAACAGCTCCTCCCCCGCCCTCTCCAGCTGCACGATCCAGGACAACGGGGGCTACGGCATCTACTGCGACGACCTGAACTCGATCCCGCCCGTCACCGACTCGAGCATCGTCGACAACGGAAACTACGCCGTCCGGATCTCCGCCAACGGCGTGGAGGGCATCACAGGGGCCATGACCATCTCAGGCAACAACCCCAACGCCTTTGAGATCCCGGGGGGAAACATCGACGGACTGGGGGACGACTCGGCCACGTGGGAAAATTATGTGGCCTATTACCGCTTCACAGGGACCCCGACCCTGATGGACGCAAAAACGCTCACCCTGGAGCCGGGGGTCACCATCAAGATCAACCCCTACCAGCAGTTCTATATCTACGGGACCCTCGTGGCCGACGGGACCCCCGCGGACCACATCACCTTCACCTCCGCCCAGGCGAGCCCGGCCGCCGGGGATTGGCGCTACATCTATTTTCAGGCTCCTGAGCCCGGGTGCATCCTCGACTACTGTGATTTTTCCTATGGGGGCGATGCAAACCAGGGGACACTCCACCTGTACCAGGCCGGCTCCAATGGCGCCGCCGGCTGCGGTGGCGGCGCGGGCGGCGGGGGCCGGGACTCGGGCGGAGGAGGAGGCGGGGGCAAGCCCTATGACTCGGAGACCAACGCCAGCACGGTCGATCTGGCCAAGATGAGACTCGGCGGCGGCGCGGCAGCTGGCGGTGGAGGCGGAGGCGGAGGCGGATCCGGTGACTACCACTGCGCCGGGGGTGGGGCCGGCGGCTCGAAGACCGGTGCCGGCGGGGCCCGCGGCACCGACTCCTGCGGAGCTTCCGATTCCACGGCCGGAGCGGACGGCGCCCAGGGAGACGCGGGTGGCGGAATCGTGGCGATCACGGCCGAGACGGTCACGGTCTCTGGGGCCATAACGGCCGCCGGGGGCCTTGGCGGGGACGGGGGCGACGGCGGCAGGGGCGCCGCTATTGCTGGCTGCTCTACAGGACGCGCTGCCGCTGGGGGCGGAGGAGGTGCCGGTGCTGACGGGGCCTCCGGCGGAAGCATCCTCATCCGTGCCCAGGACGCCTCGGTGGGCGCGAGCCGGGTGACCGCCCTGGGCGGCAGCGGCGGAAGCGGCGGCTCGGGTGGCCTGAGCAACGGGGGTTCCGGAGGAGGATCGGCCGGCAACGGCGGAATCGGCGGGGCCGGCGCAGCGGGCGGCGACGGCGCCATAGCGATCTACGCCCCGTCTCTATCGGGGACCACGAATCCTCTGGCCTATACGGAGTAAGGATTTTTCACCATTTGAGCGGTCTTTCGCTCCCAGAATTTTTTAACGCAGAGACGCAGAGACGCTAAGACGCAAAGGACTGTTAATAAATCGATTCAAA
>CAZFWM010000027.1:0-38717 GCA_964522545.1 uncultured Thermodesulfobacteriota bacterium | reverse complement strand
TTCGTCCCCGGTCACAGCGGCGGGACCGCGCCGGTCTTGAACCGGCTTCCCTTTTTACCCCTTCTCGAGGCACCTGTGCCGTATCGGTCGATTCGAATTTCAGTGGCCGCGAATATAGCCGGATTTTATCCTGTTGTCAAGGGAGCTTGAGGCCATGGCCCGGGGATCTTGCTGAATGGGGGGGAATCACCTCTGGACCAGGATCCGCGAGCCGATCCGGATGTTGCGCCTGAGCTCCGAGAGGCTGCGGATCTTCCGCAGGCGACCCCATATATATCCCGGCCGGATGTAGAAGCGCCGGTAGGCGAGATCGAGGAATTCCTCCAGCTCCTCCTCGGAGAAGATCTCGTACCAGCCGGGAGGGCGGAAATCGGGTGCCGGGTGCCGGGCGAATTCCCTCCAGGGGTCCTCTGTGAACAGGCCTTTTTCAAAAGCCATGCGGTACAGCTCGGTCCCCGGCAGGGGGATGGTGACGGCAAACTGCACATAATTCGGATCGAGCTTCAGGGCGAAGTCGATGGTTTTGCGGAGCTGTTCCTCCGTCTCCCCCGGAAAGCCGAGCATGAATGCGGCCGTCGTCTCCAGGCCCTCATCCCTCGCCGTGCGAAACGTATCCACGGCGCGATCGAGGGCGATGTCCTTGCGGATCAGCTCGAGGATGGTCGGATCTCCGGACTCCACGCCGAAGTGAACGCTGACGCAGCCGGCCCGGCGGACCATCCGGAGCATTTCGCGGTCCACCTGGTCCACCCTCGCCTTGAAGCTCCATACGACGTCGAGCCGCCGCCGGAGGATCTCTTCGGCGATGGCCGTTACCCGGCGGCGATTCTGGGTGAAGTTCTCGTCCAGTATCGTGAACTCCCGTATCCCCAGGTCCACGCAGCCCGCCATCTCCTCGGCCACTCGCCCGGGACTCTTGGACGCCATCTTGTGAATGCCGCTCGTATTGCAGAAGATGCACCGGGAAGAACACCCGAAGCTGGTGATGAGCACCGTGGTGGGAGGGGAGACGCTCGTGGCCGAATAGTATTTCCGATAGGGAGACAGGTGCCGGGCAGGGAGGGGGAGGCTGTCCGGATCTTCGATGACCTGGATCTCCCCGGCGACATCACCGATAGAGTGCTCTCGGGACAGAACGCCGGGAATTCTCGGGATCGCACCGGTCCTTGCCAGACCGTCCACGAGCTCTGTGAAGGCGATCTCCCCTGCGCCGAGCACAAGGGCGTCCACCTCGGGATGGGCCAGGGTCTCCGCGGGATAGAGACGGGTGTGGTAGCCTCCAAAGACGACCGGCACGGAAGGGATCGCGGACTTCACGCTCCGCGCGACCTGCAGTGAATCGTAGAGGATATTGGTGATACAGCTCACGCCCACCACGTCCGGCCGGATGTCCTCGAGGACCCTGCCCAGTCCCTTCAGGTCCACCTCCGCGGCCGGCATGTCCAGGACGGTGACCTCGTGATCCGAGTTTTCGAGCAGATAGGCCGCAATGGAAAGGAGCCCCAGGGGGGGGAGCAGCGCCTGTTCTTCAGCATAATACCTGGGCTGCCCCCTGGTGAACATGTGGGTTCGGGGCGGATTGATGAGAAGGACTTTCAATGTCATGGGCCTTGTGAGTCGACAGTCGAGAGAGTGGAGGATCCGGTTCCACCCGGAGCGCGGACGGCGTGGAAGCCGCCTCCAGGTGACTGCCGACTAAGTACTGAATGCCGTATTTGCTGTGATCATGTTTTGCTGATTTGGCTGCAACTATGCCATCTTAGGATTCAGTCTGGCAGAATTCCACCGGCTTTTCAATCAGGTTGAGCCGCGCGGCTTCACAAATCCGGGATCCAGCGGTTCTCTTTGTACCACCGGACCGTCTCCCGGAATCCCTCCCGGAAGCTCGGGTGCCGGAACGTGTATCCCAGCGCCTTGATCGCCTCGTTGGAGTAGACATAGTTGCCCTTGATGTACTGGATGAAGTCCTTGTCCGGCCGCGGGAAGAGGGCCGGCTCCAGATCGTACCGGAGCACGACCCGGTCCCAGTAGCGCTGGAGCAGCTCCGCCGCCCCGCGGTAGAGCCCCGAGGGCGCGACCTTTCCGAGAGCGGCCACCACCTCGAGGGTGCGCGTGGGGAAGGGCAGCACCGCCTGGTACTCCATTCCATAGGCCTCCACCAGGGCGGACATGAACTCCTCGACCGTGGTGGGCGTGTCGTCCGCCACGTTGTATGCGTGGCCCGCCGCCTCCGGGGCCCCGACGAGAAATGCGGCGGCACCGGCCACGTCCTCCACATGGGCCCAGTGGGAGAGGAGCCCGCCGCGCAGTCCGTGGATCTTTTTCAGCCCGAGGGGAATGAGAAGCCCGATCAGCGCAAAGAAGACCGAGGCGGAGTAGACGCCCCTGGGACCGTATATGACGGTGGGCCTCAGGACCACGACGGGGAGGCCCCGGTCCCGGTGGAACTTCCACGCCTCCTTCTCCCCCCACCATTTGGTCAGGTAGTAGTCATTGCCGGGCGCCTTGGGATGATCTTCCCGGGCCGGAACAGGGCCGGTGTCGCCGTACACACCGGTTGTGGAGAAGTAGACCAGCTGCTCGATACCCGCATCCGCGGCCGCCATGCAGAGGTTGCGGGAGCCCGTCACGTTCACGGCATAGGCCGTCTCCCGGGACGCACTCAGATCGAAACAGGCCGCGGTGTGGATGATCCTGTCGACGCCGTCGATGACCCTTTCCATACTATTCAGGTCGAGGAGGTCGCTGGGCATGCACTCCAGGCCCAGGTCCCGTGCGATGGAGAGGTCGGCCCGCGGCAGATCGGTCGCCCTCACCCGGTAACCCTGGTCGAGTAGCTCCTTGAGGAGGACTCCGCCCACGAACCCTCCGGCGCCAGTGACCAGGACCTTGGTTCCGGCATTGCCGCCAGAAGGGGCGGGGCGCTTCTTTGTTTGTCGCTTCGGACTCTTCTTCTTGGTTTTTCTTGTGGCCATGATCGTCAACCTCCTAGGTAGGATCCTTGTGTATTAACTTTTTATTTATCAATAGGAAATCCAACTCGCCCCTCGCACAGTCATCCCCGCGAAAGCAGGGCTTCGGCCTTTCGAAAATCTTCGGGCGTGTTCAGGTTCCACACCGAGCGCCCTTCAGGGTCCACCTCCCCGATCTCTTCGGCCGAGACCTCCAGCACGCGGACCTCGGGAAAGAAGTCTATGATCCTCAGTGAACCGGCCGCCAGCCTCTTCGCAACCGGCCGTTCGCACCTCCTGGAGTAGACGGCGTGCAGCGGGTGAAAGCCGTCCGGGAAGGATGGGAGGACGACGTCGAACCGGTCGGCCCGGTCGAGGAGGAGCCTGACAGCTTCCGGAGAGATGAAGGGCATATCGCATGCGGCGACGAATGCGTGTGGAAAGGAGGCATAAACCAGTCCTGTATATAGCCCTCCCATGGCGCCCGCGCCGGGCATCAGGTCCGAGACGACAGGCACACCCATCGGCTCGAAGGGAGGGATGTCGTTTGCCACGATGATCACCTCGGGAAAGAGGTCGGCAAAGGGCTCCAGGACGTAGCGGATCAGGGCCTTTCCCCTGAGCTCGAGCAGGGCCTTGTCCCGGCCCATCCTGCGGCTCCTTCCGCCGGCCAGGATGATCCCGGTCGTCTCGGAGGCGAGGGCCATGCTCAATTACCTCTCCTCTCCCGCTTGTATCGTCAGCTCGATCTTGCCGGGCGATTCACACCCCTTCAGGGACGAAATCATGCCGCCCACGGTTCGTCGAATGAAGCGGGTCACAAAGGGGCTCAGGGAGACGGGCTCGCCGTCCACGCTGAGCTGAACCTTGCCGGCCCCTTTCGGACTCGCTTTTGCGCGGAGCCCTCCTTCGAGCACCCTCTGCTCGATCCTGTCGGCCAGGGCCGGCACCTCCTCGAACCGGAATACCGGGACGTTCACTTCATGGTCCTGGTCGCTCACCACGGCCACCAGGTCATCGGCTTCGGTGCAGATCAGCTCTCGGCTCCGCTCCCGGCGCGAGACCTCTATCTTCGGCATGGGGCCCCGCTTGTAGCCCTCGGTCAGGACCAGGTCCACATCACTGAAGTAGCGGTCCCGGATCTCCTGGAGAGGGAGGTCCCGGTCCACGTCCTCGATGAGGGCGATCCGGGCGGGCGAGGCGATCAGAACGGAGCGTGCCCCGGCCTGCTTGTGGCGCCAGCTGTCCTTGCCCTCACGATCCACGTCGAATCCATGTACATCGTGCTTGACCGTGCCCACACGGTACCCGCGCCGCACGAGCTCGGGCACGAGCTTCTCGATGAGCGTGGTCTTTCCCGAGTCCGATTTGCCCACGATGGAAACGATTGGAATCATCATGAATCCCTGCCTTTGTCTCACGGTTGATATGGGAATCCGATCGCTACTATTTATCCCGGATGGCCTCGAATTGTCAAAAAAGGAAGCCCCCGCCAGATTCCTGACGGGGGCCGGGGAAGATTGTGCTAGCGTACAATCGATCAGAAAGGGCGGATCGATCCTGTCATCGAAGGTGATCCCTTCTTGTTTTCTTCTCCATCTTGATGAAGGCGGAGCCCGCCTCCTTGTAGAGGCCTTTGAGCCGTATCCTGTTCCCTGAGCTCTCAGTGCCCGCCGGAGGCGGAGTTATCGGACAGAGAAGGCCGCCGTTCCGGCTGTAGCCCTCGATCACTTCGAAGTCGCCGCTCACGAGGCCGGGTCCGATCGGTTCGGAGCAGCTCGTGTGAATCGTGGTGTGGTAGACGCCGTCTTCAAAGATCTCGATCCAGGGGCCCATGGTCCCCCATTTGTCCTGGCCCACGAAGGTGAAGGTCTCGCCCGGATCGATCATGCCTTCGAATATGATCCCTTCTTTCTTCTGTTCCACCTCGATGAAGGCCGTGATCGCCCCGGTGTAGAGCAGGGTGAGCTGGGTCACCTTGCCATCGCACTCGGCGCATTCCACCGGCAGGGGGCCGCTGTACTCGTCCGAGCCCATGTCGAAGCCCTCGTGTATGGGACGCTCCTCATTGTCGATGTCGTTGTAGATCCCGGCGTTCGTCCCCGAGTCGATGCACGGAGACACGTCCTGGAGGTGATAATCCCCCGCGCCGACGAAGAGCGGCTCCGTGTCGATGTTCCCCTCTTTCCAGCTCAGGATGCTTCCCGGATCGAGGTGCGCGGCCGCCTCTCCGTCCCGGACGTCGCTGTAGCTGACTTGAACGTCGGCGCCGTCGATAACGGCGATCTCGTGGCCGAAGGAGGCGGAGTCGCCCCAGAGAATGCAGTTCTGGATCAGTACGGGTGATGCATTGCAGAGGATCCCCCCCCCGGTATCGGCCGTGTTCTCGGAGAGCGTGCAGTGCAGGACGTTCAGGTCGGTGCCCGCGTAGAAGCTGATTCCACCGCCGTCGAGAGCCTGGTTCCCGACGATGGTGCAGTTTCCGATCATGGCGGAGGAATCGGTCACGTCGATCCCGCCGCCCCAGGCGACGGCCACGTTGTCCGATATGATGCAGCTCTTGATCTTGGGATTGGAGCCGTTGGCCACGAGAATGGCGCCGCCGTCCTCCAGGGCGCTGTTTTCGCCGATCAGGCAGTCCAGTATATACGGTGTGGAGAGGTCGATCAGGATGCCGCCGCCCGAGGAAGAAGAGCTGTTGAGGACGATCGTGGAGTTCGTGATCATGGGGGAGGCGGAGTCCCTGCAGGCGATCCCTCCTCCGCCAAGGGCTCCGGCGACGTTGTCCGAAATCGTGCAGTACATGATGATCGGAGCCGACGCTTCGCAAAGGATGCCTCCGCCGATCTCGGCGGATCCGTTCGTGACCGTGAATCCGCTGAGAATGGCCTGGTCGGTCTCTCCGCCCGCAAAAGTGACGACCGGCCCGGATTGACCTCCGTCGAGGACCGTCGCATCGGCGCCCGCCTCGGCCAGGATGACGACCCCTTTACCCAGGAAGTCGATGTTCTCATGATACGTACCCATAGCGACCAGGATCATGTCCCCGTCCGTTGCGGCGACTATGCCTTCCTGGATCGTCCCGTATTCCCAGGGAACGACCAGGGTGGCCCCGAGTGCGGAGCCGAGAAAAGTGAATAAAGAAAGAAATAGTGCTGTCGTGGCGGCCGCTGTGTTCATTTTCATCAAGAAGTCTCCTTTCAGTCTACGCTATAGTATAGCAAAGAAAAGACAGACAATCTCTTTTATTATTATATAGCAAATTTCAAGATCCATTGGCAAGAAAAAAATGAAATTGAAAATTTGATGCGGAAGTGCTAAGGGTGGTATCTTCTTGAACATCAAAAAGGATTGTCTCATGTGGGAGGTATTGCTAAAGGGTGGGGTCCTGATGATCCCCATCGGGATCTGTTCGGTCATTGCGCTGGCCATCACGATCGAGCGCGCCTATGTCTTCTGGAAGGCCCGCACCGATGTGCCGGCTCTACTGGATCGGGTGGCATCCCTGGCGCGAGAGAAAGGCTTCCGTGAAGCGGCTCGGGCGAGCCGGGTCGCCGGCGGCCCGGTGGCCCCGGTCATAACGGTGGCCTTGGAGAACGCCGCCGAGCACAGTGAGAGGGATCTCGAGCGCCTCGTGCGCCGGCGCGGCTCCCGGGAGCTGCAGGGGCTCGAGTCCGACCTTCGGGGGCTGAGCGTGATCTCGAACGTGGCCCCCCTGCTCGGCCTGCTCGGCACGGTCACCGGCATGATCCGGGCCTTCATGAAGATCGAACAGCACGGGGGCAAGGTGGACGTGAGCCTGCTGGCCGGCGGCATCTGGGAGGCCATGATGACCACGGCGGCCGGCCTCACGGTGGCGATCCCCTGCCTTCTCCTCTACAATTACTTCATGGGGCGTGTGAACACCTTCGAGTCGGAGATGCGTGAAGCCGCGGACGAGCTCCTCGAGGTCGTCCGGGAGGTCAAGGGAAATGGAGTTTGAACGCACCCGGCACCGCCAGATCGAGCTCGGCATCACCCCACTTATCGACATCGTCTTCCTTCTGCTGATTTTCTTCATGCTCACCTCCCACTTCCTCCTAGACGAGGGCATCAAGATCGACCTCCCCCCGGCCCGCACCAGCGAGGTCGAGAGCGCCAGGGACCTGGTCATCTTCCTCGAGTCGGACGGACGGATCGTCTTCCAGGATCAGGTCGTCAGGATCGAGGATATCGAGTCGCTCCTCTCCGCCGAACTTCAGCAGGATCCCGACCAGACCGTGATGATCCGGGCCGACCGGGCGGTGATCCTGGAGAAGGCCGTGGGCATAATGGATGCAGTGAAGGCGAGCGGCGCATCCCGCATGATGCTGGCCACCGAGCTGGATGTCGACGGCAGATGACTTCCTTGACGGTGAGTGAACGAGATCCGGTTCCAGTCCTCCGCGGGCCTGGATTTTCCGGGCGGTCCCGGTATTTCATCACCAGCGCCGCAGTCCACGCCGTCGTTATAGGCCTCCTCTCCACCTTCGTCATCCTGCCCCGGGCAAAGCGCACATGGGAGGCGGAGATCTTGATGGCGCCCCCTGCCAAGGCCGCGCCCGCGGCCCCGGTCACACGCCCCCCTTTCACCAAAGAGCCTAAAATCCTCGCCATAAGCCGTTCGCTCCCGGCCAGACCGGATCTCCTGCCCATCCGCCGTCAGCCGCTCCGCCCCTCGCCCGAGTGTATAGAATCCGCTCCATCCGTGGATGTCGCTCCTGCCGTCTCAACTCCGGTCAAGCCGGTGGAAGTGGCCAGGGTTCCGGGCCAGATAAGCCTCGATTCGTTCCGCCGTCAGATCCTTTCGAGCATCGAGAGGGCAAAGCGGTATCCCAGGATAGCCTCCCGAATGGGGCTGGAGGGGACAGTGGAGATCTCTTTTCTGCTTACCAGGGAGGGTGAGGCCGTCGATGTGGAGGTGGTTGAGAGCTCAGGGTATGCGGTGCTCGACCAGGGAGGGAGCCGGGCGGTCCGGGAGGCATCATTCCCTCCCATTCCTGACCACTTCAGCCGCGATTCGATGCGCTACACCGTGTCGATCCGGTTCTCCCTTGTCGACCGGTGAGTCAAGCCTGTTCCGACTCGACCATCTTAGCATCCTGGTGGGAGCGTATCGACTCTCCCACGTGTTTCATCTTCGGCTGCTCACAGAGCTCAACTATCAGGTCGATCGTGCGGGGTGTCTTCGCGTCCTCCTCGCTCGAATAGACGATCCGGAGCACCTCTTCGAGTGTAGTCTCCCCCTTGAGGGCCATATAGAGCCCGTATTCGCGCATGGAGACCAGGTTTGCCTCTTGGCGAGCGATTCTCCGGATCTCGCCGCTGCTCGTCTTATGAAGTATCGCGTTGCGGATAATGTCTGTGAGCATCAGGAGCTCGAACACTCCGGTCCTGCCCCGGAATCCCGTATCGCCGCAATGATCGCAGCCTTTTCCTTTGTAGAAAACGTGCTTTTCCGGGACATAGCCGAGGACCTGGAAGGTGTCGATCAGTGAGGGATCGAAATCGTGGCGGGCCTTGCAGAAAGTGCACACCCTTCGCAGGAGACGCTGGGCCAGGATCGCCACCACGGTCGAGGAGACCAGAAAGGGGTCGATCCCCATGTCGATGAGCCGCACGAGGGCGCCGGTCGTGTCCTCGGTGTGAAACGTGGAGAAGACCTTGTGTCCGGTGAGGGCCGCCTGGATGGTCGCCTCGGCGCTCTCTCGCTCGCGGATTTCTCCGATCATCAGGATGTCGGGATCCTGGCGCATCATCGATTTGATGAACTCCACGTAGGTCAGGTCGATCTTGGGGTTGACCCTTCCGTGAATGACCCCCTCGATCGTGTACTCCACCGGGTCCTCGACGGTAATGATTTTTCTGTCCATGTCGTTGAGATAGTTCAGTGCCGCATAGAGGGTCGTCGACTTCCCGGAGCCGGTCGGCCCTGTGACCAGGACCACGCCGGACGGATAGTTGAGGATCTTCTCGAACTGTTCCCTCAGAGCGGGAGTCATGCCGATATGGTTCAGCTCGACATAGGTGGAGTTGCGGTTCAGGACGCGGATGACGATCGTCTCTCCGTATACGGACACGTAGGTCGAGACCCGCAGGTCCACATCGTGGCCCATCACCTTCGCCTCGATCCGGCCGTCCTGGTGCTTTCTCTTCTCGGCGATGTCGAGCCCGCAGATCACTTTCACGCGCGATGCGATCGCTGCGGCAAAGGTCCGCGGCAGGTCCGTCTTGTGCTGGAGGATCCCGTCGATCCGGTAGCGGATCTGGATCTTCTTCTCCTGAGGCTCGATGTGGATGTCGCTCGCGCTCTCTTTGATCGCATTCGAGATGATGTAGTTGACCATATTGACGATGCGGTCGGCGTCCTGAGTGCTGTCCCCTTCGCCGATGACCAGGCTCTTGATGGCGCGGCCCACGTCGCTCTCGAAATCGATCTGCATCTCCTCAGGGGGTTCGAGGGTGTGTCGTGAGTAGTGCTCGCTCAGGGCGTGATCGATCGCATCGCGTGTGGCAACGGCTGCCTCCACCTGGCAGTTGTACACCTTTTCCAGATTCTGGAGGGTGGTCTCATCCAGGGGATCGGCCATGATCACGGTGACGATATCGCCCTGTCGAAAGGCGGGAAAGAGGTGATGCTTTCTTAGGAATCGTTCATTGACCCTCGAGAAGAGGGTCTCCACATCGCAGAGGCTGAGGTTGGGCTCGATGCGGGGGATTCCGAGCTGCATGCTCAGGGCCTTGACGATGTCCGTATTCTTGATGAGACCCATGTCGATGAGGATCTCTCCGAGCCGCTTTCTATTATCTTTCTGCTTCGTGAGCGCCTCGGTGAGCTGCTCCTCGCCGATCAGCCCCAGCTCGATGAAGAGCTCACCGATGCGCAGGTGCTGTTTGTACTGGCGCAGGAGTTTCTTGAAGTCATTGCGCCAGATGTAGCCGAGCTCGATGGCTAACTCGCCCAGGGGCTTCCAATCACTGCGCTTTTTCTGCAGGTGGAGCATGTAGGCGAGCTGCTTCTTGGTGATTACATTCTCTTTGAGCAGGATCTCCCCGATCTTGAATATTCTCGTCCGCTGGCTCTGCTCATTCTCCATCAATTCGATCCATCGCTTCCTTCGCCCGATCCTGCTTTTTCCTCCCCTTGGGGCTCACCGGCGCCCTCAGGATCGACCTTTGCCGGGGGTAGCGGCCATGGGGGCGCCGCCGTCTCCTGATCCCCCTCTGTACCCTCCTCCCAGGTCTGCTCGTCTCCCCTGTCTCCCGGACCGCCGGGGGCCGGCTCGACCTCTTCGAGATCCCGGAAAAGGAGCTCCTGCTTGATCTCCTTGTCATGGATTTGAGGGATCCTGTCGTCTATCTCCTGCAGAACAATATCATTCATCCGGTCCTTCACGATTCGAGGGGTTACCAAGACCACGATCTCGCTCCGCTTCTCCTTGATCTCCTTGCGTTTGAACAGGTAGCCCAGAAACGGGATGTCCCCGAGAAAGGGGACCTGCCTGTTGGTCTCCTGATTCGACTTCTTTATAAGCCCGCCGATCAGTGCCGTGTCGCCGTCGTGCACCCGCAGCTCGGTCGTCGCCTCGGTCGTGTTCTTGGTGGGGAGTCCCACCTCGACCGTTCCGCTGCTCACCTCGGGGTGGATTTCCATCATGACGTCCCCCTGGTCCGTGACCCACGGCTTTATGGTCAGGGTGATGCCGACCTCGAGAAACTGGACGGTCTCGGCAGAGCTCGTCTCGGTCACCACGAGCACCCTGTATCCCAGCTTCCCCCCGATGAGGATCTGGGCCTCCTTGCCGTTGAGCACGAGGATCTTTGGCGAGCTCAGGGTGTTGATATCCGTCTTTTCGGACAGCGCATCGAGGGCGAGCTCGATATTGGAATTACTGAAGGTGAAGAAGAGCCCGCTTCCCCCACCCGAGGCCAGGTTGCCGAATCCCTGCGTCTGCAGCGAGGCCGTCGCCTCCGGACCGCCCAGATGCTGGAGGTCGTCTGAGATCTGGAGGTAGTTCCAGTCCACACCCAGGGCAAAGTTGTCGGAGAGCTCGATTTCGAGGATCCTGGCCTCGATCAGGACCTGGAGCGGCGCAACGTCCACGGCGCGGATTACCTCCTCTATGGGGCCGAAGAACTGCTGCGACTCTTTGACCATCATTACCTTAAGCTCGTCGTTCGTAGTGGTTTTGCCGGATTTTGAGAGCAGGGGGGAGATGAGGGTGCTGATCTTTGAAGGCTTGACGTACCTGAGCTTGTATATCCGGGACTCCATGTGCTCCGTGCCGATGAAGATCGTGTTTCCTCTGCGGTGGTAGGTGAGATCGCCGGAGGAGAGGATGGCGTCCAGGGCCTGCTCGAAGGTGACGTCGTGGAGCACAACTTTCACCTCCCCTTTTATCTCCTCACCGATGATCAGATTGAAATCCCTCCCTTTGCATAGCAGCTTTACCGCCCCGATGATGTCCTTTTGATCGGGCCGGAATCCATACACGAAACTCTCCACCCGGTCCTCGTTCGCCCCCCACGAATTGCAAGGCGTCGCCGCGGCAGCAAAAAGCAATGCCCAGACTCCCAGTGTGCCCCATACGATCCGGCCTGATCGATTCATGGTTATCCCCCTGTCCCTGGATTAAAAAAAAATATTCCCTAACGCGGCTTTCCATTTTTCCATTTCCCACTTTTCCTTTGCTTACACAATGAACCTGCTGTAAGTAAGCTGCTCTTGAGCCCACATCTATGCAAGCTGCGTAGATGTCTCGATGAAAATGCACTATTCACTGTACTCGATAATCCTCATCTTCCCGTTCTTCTCCAAATGCACCGACCACTCACCGATCCGCGTCACGGAGTATCCCAGGTAAGTATCTCCCTCCGATACTTCCTCCCCGTCCAGGATCGCTACATTTCCGTTGGGGCTCACCAGTGTTGCCTGAAGTTCTATCTTCTTTTCCAACTTCTTCCTGGGCGCGCGGACCGCCTTCTTTTTATCGGCGTCGGCCTTCTCTTTGACCTGCTTCGAGATTTGGGTTCCCCAAATCTCGTCGTATTTCACCTTCAGCCCTTCCGAGGGGGCGAAGGGATTCTGATCGATTTTTTCAGGAGTCAAACTGGAGTCGATGCGCAGGACGCGGTCTGTCGGATTCTGTTCGGGCGGGACCGCCGTCCGCCCGCTCTCGGCCGGCCGCCCTCCTCTGCTCACGGCGCCTCCCGGGGTATGGGTCTGCTCTGTCCTGACCGGGTCTGCCTGCTTCCGTGCCGGCCGCTTCTTTAACCAGCCCCGGAACAGCAGAAGGGCCAGCAGTAGAAGAAAAACGCCGAAATATGCGGCGATGCGCTTGCCGCCCTTTGACGCCAGGACCTGATCGACTATTTTAATAGCCACTCTTTAAAGCTCTCTTTCTCTTTTGAAACGAAGATCAAAAGGTCCAGCTTAATCTTGCAGATCCCTTTCGAGTCACCATCGATGGAAAGGGAATTTACGGTGCTCAGCCTCGGGATCCGATCGAGCTCATAAATAAAACTGTAGAAATCAGGGAATCTCCCCACAGCCTCGATGTGGACCGGGAGGCTGGAGTAGAGTTCATCATCCTCCAGCGTCTTGGGCTGGATTACATTGATTCCGATCCCGGTCCCGCCTGCGATACGCCAGATCTGACGGAGGAAGTTATCGATTTCCTTCCTCCTGGGCAGGCGCCGGTCGAATTCGTCGAGGCGGATCCTTATCAATTCGATCTCTCTCTCGACCCCCTCGATCCACTGGCTGGTGTCCTTGTGCGTTGTGAGCTCTTGGGCCATCTTATTTTCTTTCCCTTTGAGGTAGGCATAGTCCTTTACCTGCTTATTGATGAACAGAAAGGAGACCGCTAAACTCACGGTGATCGTAGCCGCGGCAACAATATCAACCTTGGTGATCTTCATCCTATGCTTCCCCGTCCCGGAATCAGCGACCACCGGTAGAACCGGGGGTATGAGGAAGGCCCCTGGAAGGGATCTTCGAGCTTACTTGCCCACGCACGTTCCCGGGTCGCTGATTTTATTTGGAGAATTTTAACGCATGCTATCCCATGAAATAATGAAAATATTTTTCCGTCTTTTCTCAAGAAACTTCCTTCATAGGACTCATTCCTCTTTCCTTCCAAATGTTCAATGGATCTCCCCTTTTTTTCTCTCCAAACATGCTGCTCACGAGCCAAAATTCTCCAAGGGATGAATCCATAACAATCCATCGGCTCTGCCGGTGGATTGTTATGGATTCATGTCAGCTTCGCCCTTGGAAAATTCACGAACCGGCACTCCAGCTCGAACTGGACCACATCCATCTGCTCCGACTTGGAGGACTTCGAGATTTTGAGTTCCACCTGGTCTATATACGGGAGCCCGTTCAGGCGGGTCATCAAATCGGCCAGGTGGCGGTTGGAGATGGCAAATCCCTTGATCAGTAGGGCCGCTTCGACGCCTTCCGAGCCTTTGTCCTTCATATCCGAAAGGTGTGTGAGCCAGACATCATCGTGGATGTTCCCGACGATATCGTACAGGACCTGGCACCACGCCCGTTTTTCCAGAAGCTTTCCTATGATCTTCTCTTTTGCTCCCAGGCGGTCGCGCTCATCCTTGGACCGGTCGAACTCATCGGCCAGTGACTGTTTGTCCTCGATCTCCACGGTCAAGGTCGAAAAGTTCTGCTCGACGCGGCTCGTTGCAATCCGCATGTACACAAAGGCGGATCCGATCGCGAGACCGACCATCACCACCACCACGGCCCATATCCTGGCCCGAGACAAGACTATGGCTCTTTCGAGTATTGCTCTTGGAATAAGGTTCACGTCCTTCATGAATTCGCCTCAACGACCCTTCCTATGTTGAAACAGGTCAATTCGAAAAGTCCCTCAGGGCAAGCCCGGCCGCGACTCCATAAACCGCCGAGCGCTCACCCTCCTGTGGGACTGGAACCTTGCCGGCCTTTTCTCCCTCGATGAAAGCGAGCGAATCTCCGATCACCACCTCCATGTCGGTGATCATCGCCAGGTATCGATCCAGGTTCTTCATCTGACTCCCGCCGCCGAAGAGTATGAGCTTCTCGACCCGGGCCCCGCGGATCTCGGCGGCGCAGTAGGTGAGCAACTTCTTCAGCTCCGATTCAAGCCTCTCCATGGCGGGGAGGACGATGTCCATGAGCACTCCGGTTATCTCCATTGCCTCCGGCCGCACAGATCCTTCTTTTGCCTCAACGTCCGGCGCGTCCTCGCCGGGAGCCGGCGGAAGGGCCTTTACCTCATCGGTGATGATGCCGTAGCGAATCTTGATCGATTCGGCTTTGCTGAAGCTGAGATTGAGCTGGCGCATGATCGCCTTTGTGATCTCCCTGCCGCCGAACTGCATGCCCCAGCTCATTGCGGGCACTCCGTCCGCTATGACGGTGGCCATCGAGGAGGAGGCGCCCATTTCCAGAACGATGAAAGGTGTTCTGAAGCTGTCTTCCGGCTGCTGGGCCTTGAGAACGCGGGTGAGCGCCACCGGCGCCGCATCGACGACCGAACATTTGAGTCCGGCCCGTTTGAGCAGGTCGAGATGCTTGACGATCAGTTCCCTGTGTACGGCCACGAGGAGCACGCGTGCCCCTTTGTCGTCCTTATCACGGGGCTCGTCGATGGGAATGTAATCGATGACCGCCTCGCTTATCGGGTAGGGAAGGAAGGCCTCCGCCTCCCACCGGACCGCTTTTTCCACATCTTCGGCCGAGGAGGCCGTTATGAGAAGAGGCCGTATATCGACTTCGGACCGGGAGACGGTGGAGACCACCTCGCGACCCTTGAACGCACCTTTATCGATCATCTGGCTCAGGGCTTCGACTATCTCCTTGTCCTGATTTCGCTCCCCGCTCGCCGGCCCGGGTGGGAGAGATCTTAGGGCCGCCTCGATCAGAGTGAGCCCGGCCCGGGACCTCCCGAACTGGACCATCTTGACCGCCTCGGATCCGATGTCCAGCCCGATCCTGGAGCAGGACGGCCGCCCAAGTGAGAAGATTGCCATTGGCTTCGTATCCTTCCATTGTAATTAGTCATTAGTCGACAGTTTACAGTTGAAAGTCCTGCCTCGTTCCGCGGCTTTAGAACGAGGGATTATCCTCTCGGTTCTTGACTGTCGACTTAAGTCTATTGACTATCTACTATCACTCAAACACCTGCCGCCAGGCGAGCTCGGCCGGGGTCACCGTGAGGCTGCCGGAGGCATGCTGGATTCCGTTGGAGATGCGAATGTTATATGGACTGTGCGTAAACTCGCAGTTGCTGGCCCACCAGTCCACGGTGATGTTTCCCAGGGCGACCAGGCCGCCCCACACTTTGAACCGATCCTCTTCGACCGAGATGTTCCCTCCCGCCCCCACGAACCCGTGGATCTGACAGTCGTCGCTGTCGATCACGATATTCCTTCGAGCTATGAGCGCCGGGTGACCGGCCGGTGCGATGACCCTGAAATTATTCCTCGTGACCTCGATTCCTCCATATGGGCCGTAATAGAGGCTCGTGTTCACAACAACATAACCTTTTATCGTGACGTTCGGCTTATTGACTTTGAAAAAGCCGTCCACATAGATATTCTCTTCGACGACCTGATCGCTCCACGTGATCGGTGTTTTACATTCTCCCGGGGGATCGCAATCTCCCTCATTGGGCCAGGTCGCGTTGGCCTGCAGGTAGCTCCAGTCCGCGTTCGGGATGGCGATCCCGGTGCCCTGGTAGGTGTCGCCGTTGATCTGGGCCCCGCCCCAGTTGATGAAGCTGCCGTTTGTGAAGACCGCGTAGCTCAGGGATGGTGTGTGGGGATAGACGTAATCGACCACCTCCCGCTCGATCCCGTTCACGGTCCCGACCGAGGTGATCCTGACCGATCCGTGGTACGGATCGCTCCAGCTCGTGCTCACGTCCGCCAGGGTCACTGTGTAGCTCCCAGGGCCGAAGGACTTGTCGGTGAAGCCTGTGCGCCAGGTTCCACTGGAGCGCAGATTCCATTTGGCATCGCTCAAGCCCGCCTCGGCCGCGTACAGGGCCTGGGCGCCCCCGACCTGGTTAGCCGCGATCACCCCGCTCATCCCGGCCTTCAGGGCAAACCCCACCCCCACCGTGCTCACGGCCATCAGGAGGACGATCACAAAGACCAAGGCGAATCCTCGTTTTCCGTGAAGGCTGCTCGATATCATGGCTCACTCGATTTGTGCCGACCGTAGGGGCACGGCATGCCGTGCCCTTACCGGACCCCTAATCTACAGAATGTACCTGAACCGCGACCAGTTCCGGATGTTGCGCGGGAAGAGCGTGGTCGTGAATGTGACCTCCTCGTCCCCGTTTTTGAGCCACAGCTCGATTGTGAGCAGTGTGCGACCGTCCACGGTCTGCTGCCGTGTGACCTCGAAGGACTGTACGTATTTTGCGATGGCCGTGTCATCATATCCGTCCCGGGAGCAGTCGCCGTCGTCGTTGAACATCGGGGTGAGCATGCGGAGCTCGTTCGAGACGACCCGGAGGATGATCGGATCGAAAGGGTCCTCGTCAATCTGATTGTCTTCGTCGTCGTTCTCCAAGTCGTCCCCTTCGGTACTGCAGCTGGTCAGTGGGCCGACGGTGCCGTCGACACATCCGTCCCCGTCGTCGTCAACACCTTCCAATCCGGGCATGTCGTCCCCGTTCATGTCGGAGGGCCAATCCTCGTCGACCAGGCCGTCGGTCGCACTGCACGAGCCCGAGTACCCCGTCCACTGAGGGTTGTCTGAGCCGTCCAGAGGGTCCTCGTCGTAGGCATCGTCCCCGCAGAAAAAGGTACTCTCCCGACAAGCGCCGAAGAAATCGTAACAGTCTTCGTCGTCGTTTTTATAACGGTGGGAGGAGGTGCCCTCATCGGTGCTGCCGTCCTCGTCGTCATCCAGATTCTTGACTCCCGCATAGCCGTCGCCGTCCGTGTCCTGGCTCGTGTCCTCGTCGAAGCGGCCGTCCTGGTCGCTGTCGATGCAGTCGAAGTCGCCGGTCCGTTCGTCGCAGGCGGGGCAGGAGGCCTCGAAGACCAGGATCTCGGACGTGGAGGTCCCGGACGACGGTTGGAACGGCACGAGCACCCAGTGGGCCTGGCGCACTCCGGCCGCGATGCGTGCCAGTGCGGTCCGGCCGATCTGGTAGAGCTGCTCCGTCTCTGTGGTGTTGGCCCATGTCCGGAGCGCACCGTCCAGTATGAGAAAGATCACCCCGGAGATCGTGGTGATGATCGCGATCGAGATGATCACCTCCACCAAGGTGAAGCCGCCGGCCGGGTGTAGTTTGAAAATATGTGTACGCAAATTCATGAAGTTTCTAAATGCCTTTTGGAGAATTTTTTCGAAAATTCTCCAAGGGATGAATCCGTAACAATCCACCGGCTCTTCCGGTGGATTGTTACGGATTCATGGCTCCACCTGCGTCCGAAGGGTGGAGAGGATCACGTTGCCCACGGTCACATCCACCTGCTTCATATTCGAGTCAAAGGCCGAGCCCGGATCGGTCGTGACCGTCCACGTCCTGGCGACACTCTCATCGTCGGAGTCGCCGCAGGGATCATTGTTCCCGTTCGTGTCGGACCAACAGATCGTGTATGTGTCGGAGCCGCTGATGAGGAGGCTGAAGGACGCAGCCCTCAGCTCCTCCATCCTTGCCTGGGCGCCGAACATATAGTGGGTCATCCTCTCACCGCCCTCGACGCCGTTCAGAGATTGGATGTTCAGCGCCACGATCGGCACGAGCGCTGCGCCGAGGATCGTGATGGCCAGCAGGGATTCTATGAGCGTGAATCCCTCCTGCTTCCAGGCCCGGGTTATACTCGACAGTCCCTGCATCCGACAGGATCGAGAGGGATCAGCCACCGACCTCCACCTCCTCCTCTTCTGGACAGGCGACCACGCTCGTTTCCACCAGTCCGGCGATGCTGCTCACCGAGATCCGCCGACACTGGTCGCCGAACTGCAGGACCACGTTCCCGCTTTCCGAGGGAATGCCGAGCTCATCGAAGGCGACCCCCACCGGCGCCGATGTGCTGCCGCCGAACTCCGCGGAGGCGATGCTCACCCCGGCGAGCCGGTCGTAATCGCTGAAATCGATCTCATAGGACCGATGCCCCCGGCTCAGGGGTTCGTCCGCTATCACGTCATCGCCGTCGGAGCAGCGATCCCCGTTGCCGTCCGAGTCCGTGAGGCAATCGTACACCCGCATCCACTCGTCATCCTCGTGGAAGCGGGCCTGGTGCATGCTCCCCTTGATCGAAGCGCTCTGGGCGTACAGGATGCCGAGCGCCACTTCCCCGACCGCGGTGTCTATCTTCTGTATGCCGAAGAATCCGGTCAGATCGGGATAGACCATGGCGCCGAGAATCCCGGTAAGGGCGATGACGACGAGGATTTCTGCGAGGGTGAACCCGGTTTGCATTATGTCACTTTGCGCCTCCGGATATCTTGAAGATCGGAAGTATGATCGCCATGGCGATGAACCCGACCATCACTCCCATCAGGACGATCATCATCGGCTCCAGGATCGATGTAAGCCCCTTGATCTTCTCCTCGGTCTCTTCATCGTAGTGGTCCGAGAGCCTTAGCATGACGAATCCTATTGCCCCGGAGGTCTCTCCGGTGCGGATCATCTCTGCGGTGATGGGCTCGATGATCGGGCTCGTTTTGAACGGAGCGGATAAGCCCGCGCCCCTCTTGACGTTCTCGATCACCTTCTCGATGAGCTCTACCACGTGGTGATTGTCAAAGATGGTGCGAACCACCTGGAGGGCCTCGAGCAGGGGGACTCCGCCGTCAATGAGGACCCCGAGGGTTCGGAGCATCTGGGATGTGTAGATGGTTCGGATAACTTTCCCCACCACGGGGGCGCGTATCTTGACCGTGTCGAAAGCCGAGCGACCCCACGCCGTGCGGATCAACATAATCAGGCCGAAGATCGTTGCGCCTATCACGGCGATCACCGCGTACCAGTAGTCCGTGAAGAGGGTCACCATGCCCAGCAGAATCTTGGTCGGAGTCGGCAGGGCTTCGCCCATCCCTTCGAAGATCACGGTGAATTTAGGGATCACGAATATAACGAGCAACAGAATCACGGCGAGTGCGATGGAGATGATAGCAAGAGGATACATAAGGGCCGAGCGGATGGCCGAGCGGATGTGGGCCTGCCTCTTCTGGAAGAAGACGAGGCGCTGGAGCATCTCCTTCAAAAAGCCTCCTGTCTCGCCGGCCCGGATCATGCTCACGAAGACCGTGTCGAAGGTCTTCGGGTGCTGGCCAAGGGCCGTTGAGAGCATCTGCCCCCCTTCGACCTGGATGCGAATCCTCTCGATGACCGCCTTCATCTGGGGATTATCCAGCTGCCGGCCGATCGTTGCCAGGCTGGTGGTGAGGCTGTTTCCCGTATCGAGCATGATGGAGAGCTGGGTGCTGAAGAAGAGGATATCTTTGATTGAAATTCGACGCTCGACGATCTGGATCTTCTTGAGACTTTCGATGGCCGTACTCAGATCCCTTACGGCCGTAGGAGTCTGCCCCGCGTCCTTATCGAGGGCCGTGTTCGGAGATGTTTCTTTCAAGGCCATGGTTTGCTCTCACTCATTCTTGATGTACTGCTGGATCTCGCCGGGGTCTTGAGCGGCATACATGGCAGCCTCATAGCTGATCTCGCCACGTCGTTGCAGACCGGCGATCGACTGGTCCATGGTGATCATGCCCGACCCGGCTCCGGTGAGCATGATATTGCGGATCGAGTTCGTGTCCCCTTTCCTTATGAGATTGCGGATCGCAGCGTTCACGATGATCACCTCCGCGGCCAGGACGCGTCCGCGGCTGTCGGCCCGGGCCAGGAGCTGCTGGGAGATCACCCCCTGGAGCGTCATGGAGAGCTGGAGGCGGACCTGGTTCTGGCCCCCGGAGGGGAAGACGTCGATGATCCGCTCGATGCTCTGGATCGCATCGTTCGTGTGTAGCGTGGCGAGCACGCACTGGCCCGTCTCGGCGGCGGTCAGCGCTGCTGCGATCGTCTCCAGGTCGCGCATCTCGCCGATCATGATCACGTCCGGATCCTGGCGCAGCACGTGCTTCAGGGCCTCGGCAAAGGAGTGGGTGTCCAGCCCGATCTCGCGTTGTTCGACGATGCTGTTCTTGTTCTCGTGGAGGTACTCGATCGGGTCCTCGATGGTGAGGACGTGGCAGGTTCGCGTGTGATTGATGTGGTTGATCATGGCGGCCAGGGTGGTCGACTTCCCGCTGCTCACGGGCCCGGTGACCATGATGAACCCCCGGGGCTTTTCGATGAGCGCTCGCACCGAAGGCGGAAGCCCGAGCTCGTCCAGCTTGGGAATCCCCCTCGGGATGATCCGGATCACAGAGGCGACGGAACCTCGCTGATAGTGGACGTTGATCCGAAACCGTCCGAGGTGAGGGATCCCGAAGCAGGCGTCGAGCTCCTTGTCGCGTTCAAAGCTCTGCTGCTGCTCGGGAGTGAGGAAGTTGTAGATCAGCTCCTTTGCCTCTTCCGGGGAGAGCCGACTCAGATTGGTCTTTTGGAGCTCTCCGTGAATGCGCAGCACCGGGGGCTCGGGCGCGCCGAGGAAGATGTCTGAAGCCTTCCGGCCGATGGCCATTTCTAGAAGATCTGTGGACCCGATCATAAGCTCACATGCCTCCGAAGTCCTGGGCCGCGTGGATCACCCGTGTCACCTCTTCGATCGAGGTGGTTCCGTCAATGACCTTGGCATATCCGTCGTCCGCCAGGAACAGCTGGCCCTTCTTCCTTGCGTGCTCCCTGATTTCTTCCGAGCTCGGGTTCGTCAGGATCATCCCCTTGAGCTCATCGTCCAGCTGAAGGAGCTCGTATATGCCGATGCGGCCCTTGAAGCCTGAATCATAACACGCCTCGCACCCCCGCCCCTTGGCCAGCCGTAGCGAGCGGTCCTCGGCCCGGCCCAGCGTTTTCTTTGTCGCCTCGGCCGGAAAGTACAAGGTCTTGCACTCCTCGCACACAACACGTACGAGGCGCTGTGCCAGCACACAGGTTAGGGAGGACGATATCAGGTACGGCTCGAGCCCCATGTCGAGGAGCCGGGCCACGGCCCCCACGCTGTCGTTCGTGTGGAGTGTGGAGAGGACCAGGTGGCCCGTGAGCGATGCCTGGATCGCGATCTCGGCGGTCTCGAGGTCCCGGATCTCTCCCACGAGCACGATGTCCGGGTCCTGTCTGAGCACAGAGCGGAGTATCTTTGCGAAGGTGAGGCCGGTCTTGTCCTCCACCTGGACCTGGTTGATGATTTCGAGCTGGTACTCCACCGGGTCCTCTATGGTGATGAGGTTTTTCTCCATGGAGCGGATGAGGTTGATCGCCGAGTACAGGGTGGTCGTCTTCCCGCTGCCGGTCGGCCCGACCACGAGGATCAGGCCGAAGGGACGGAGGAGAAGCGCTTTGAACGCTTTCAGATCGGTGGATCCGAACCCGAGCTGCTCCAGGTCCAGGATGGCCTGTCTGCGGTCGAGGATGCGGAGCACCACCTTCTCGCCGAGGATGGTGGGCATGGATGAGAACCGCAGATCGATCTCGATCCCCTCCACGGTGACCCGGATCCGGCCGTCCTGGGGGAGGCGCCGCTCGGCAATGTCGAGATTTCCCATGACCTTGATCCGGGAGATGATGGCGCTGTGCAGGTCGAGATTGTAGGTGGTCACCTCGTAGAGTACCCCGTCGATCCGGTAGCGAACCCGTAGCTTCTTCAGGTCCGGCTCGATGTGGATGTCGCTCGCACCGTCCCGGATGCCGTTCAGGATGATCAGGTTCACCAGGTTGATGATGGGGCTCCCCTCGGCGATCTCACCGAGCTCTTCGGCGGTCTTCTCTTCTCCCGACTCCACCACCCGGACGTCGGACTCCTCCAGGGTGGACAGGAAGGAGTCGAACTCGAGCTCTTCATCATAGTACTCTTTGATGAAGCTCTCGATCTCGCTGCTCCGGCACAGCACGGGCTGGACCTCGCATCCGGTCAGGCGCGCCAGGTCGTCGAGGGCAAAGATCGACTGGGGGTCGGAGGTGGCGATGGTCAGGGTGTTCTTGACCTTGAACAGGGGGATCACCTTGTACTTTTCGGCCTTGTTCTGGGGAATGACATTGATGATCTTTGGATCGATGAGCCCCTTGCGGAGCCATACGTGAGGGATCTCGAGCTGGTTGGAAAGGGCCGAGATGATCTCCTCCGGAGAGACGAGGCCCATCTCGATCAAAGTGTCCCCGAGCCGCGCACCGGAGCTCTTCTGTTGCTCCAGGGCCTTTTTGAGGTCATCTTCAGAAATCAGACCGCTCGCGACGAGGATCTCGCCGAACTTCGGCTTTTTCTTCTCAGCAAACCTCACAGGAAGCTCCTGCGCGCATCGTCGATCTCTTTGTAGATCTCGAAGAAGTTCGAAAGTCGCGTGACTTTGAAAATATCGGAGCAAATCTGATTCGGGCTTGCGATCTTTATGCTCCCGCCCGCTTTCCGGGCCCGGGCCAGATAGTCGAGCAGCATCTCGAGGCCCTCGCTGTCAATGAAGGAGACGGAGCTGAAGTCGACGATTACTTTTGTCTCGCCGGCCACGAAACAGGCCTCGATCTTCTTCGAAAGCTCTCCGATCGCGTCTTCCATGATCGCTTCATCGGGAGCGAGAAGCGTGATCGCCCCCTGTTTGAACTGGCGGAGCTTCATGGGATCCCTTCGCTAAAAATGAGGTTTTCCACAGGCATCCATTTTCACTTTGTGCCTATGTGCCTTTGCCCCTTTGTGCCTTAATATCAATGTCCTCCACGCCGGCGAGCCTGGCGCAGTTGCGGCCCGCATGCTTTGCCTTGTAGAGCGCCGCGTCGGCAAGCTTGATGATCTGGTCGATGGTGGAGGCGGGAAATTCGGGGAAGGAGGAGACACCAAAGCTGGCCGTTACCTTTAGCTCCTTATCGTCGAAAGAAACCTTCATCTCCTCCACCTTCCGCCTCACTTCGTCCGCGAGAGCAACCCCTTGTGCGCCGTTCATTCCATACAGGACGAAGACAAACTCTTCACCCCCGTATCGAGCAAAGACTCCCTTCTCTCCGACCGCCTTTCGGCAGGTCTCGGCGAAGTTTATCAGGACGGCATCTCCCGCCTGGTGACCATGTGTGTCATTGAACTTCTTGAAATGGTCGATGTCGATCATGACGATCGAAAAGGAGGACCCCTCCAGGCGGCTTTTCTCCAAGATGCCTTCCAGGAGGGTGTGGAAGTATTTGTAATTGAAGACCTTGGTAAGGCCGTCCCGGTTCGCCATGTCCTGAATGCGCTGGAACAGGCGCCCGTTGGACATGGCCATGCTGCAGATGTTGCGAATGATGGAGAGCACTTCCGTGTCCAGGACCTCCCCCTCTCTCAGCTCCTCTATGGCGATCATCCCGACGACTTCTCCCCCTTCGATGAGAGGGGCCAGAGAGGCGCAGCTGAGCTCGCTTCGATCGAGCCGGTCCTGAAGGGAAAAATCGCCCTCGGTCATTTTATCCCGTACGATCATGTGCTTTGACTGCACCAGGTACTCGACCTGGGGGTCGCTCATTGCGACGGTCTTCGGCTGATTGCCTTCCTGCTCGCTGTGGCTTCTCGCCACCATGGTGAAGTCGAGCCCTGCCGGGTCCTTCAGGTAAATAGCGCACCGGCGCGATCCCACGACATCCGTGAGCACCTTGATGATCATCTTGTAGAGGGCGTCGAGCTCGAGGTGGGTGCCGAGCTCGAGGACGATCTGCTCGACGATCAGAACCAGGGAGGAGAACCGATTGATGTCCCTGTCTTTTTCCTCTACAAGCGTGCTCAGGCTTTCGATGGCGGAAACGTTCTGTTTCTTCTGGAAGTAGAGGGCCATCTCCGCCCCCTCGCTCATCACGGTCGCCTGCCCGCGGGCCTCCTCGATCTTCGAGACGTAGTGGCCCACGAGGAGCGCCGGAACAAAGAAAATCCCCGCCCGTAAGGCCAGGGCCCAGGTCAGCTCAAAGCTTCCCCTGCTGTCCCCCCCCAGGTAGGCCACCACGCCCAGTACGATGGCCGAACAGAGATAGGCCACCGAGGCCGTGACCGTTGCTCCACGTATCCCATGGCGGGTCGCTCCGAAAAGGACCGGGATGAGGAGGAACATGTGGAAGATGTTCATCTCCTTGGCCTCGAGCCCCAGCAGGTCCATGGTTACGAGGACCGCACCGATGAGGAGAATGATGATGAGCAGTATGTAGAAGTCCAGCTTGCTTGTCATTCATCCCTTTCCGGGCGCCGGTGAGGGCCGCCGGATCTTCTACGCGGCGGATCCCTGCCGCGCTTCTTCGTCCCCCTCGGGTGAGTCGGAAAAGTGCTCTATGAAAATGGCTCCGATCCGCGGATCGAACTGGGTGCCCAGACAGCGTGTGATTTCCTCGATCGCCGCCGGATGGTCCAGGCTGTCGCGGTAGGAGCGCTTGCTCGTGAGGGCGTCGTAGGTGTCGGCGACAGAGATGATCCGGGCGATTTCGGGGATCTCTTCGCCCCGCAGCCCATCGGGGTAGCCCTTACCGTCCCATCGCTCATGGTGGTGGCGCACTCCCAGCAGCGGGACCTGGAACTCCTGGATCGGGCTGAGGATCTGGACCCCGGCAACCGGATGCGCACGGATGAGCTCCCACTCCCTGTCGTTCAGACGGCCCGGTTTGCGCAGCACAGTACCCGGAACCTTGAGCTTTCCTATATCGTGAAGCAGGGAGGCCGAGTTGAGCACTTCCATCTCCCGCGCATTGTAGCTGAGCAGCCGGCCCAGGGCCGTGCTGTAGTGGTTTACGCGCTCGGAGTGGCCGCTCGTGTACTGGTCCTTCGCCTCGATGGTGAACACAAGGGTTTTCAACATATTGATGAAGAGGGATTGGAGGTCCTGGAAGAGCTCGGAGTTCTTGATCACAATGGCCGCCTCTTTTCCGAGCGAATCCATGAGCTTTACCTCTCCGCTGAAAAAGTTGCCCTCCTCTCGCTCTTTGAAGAGATTGATCGCCCCGTATATCTTGTCCTTGGTGATGAGCGGCACCGAGAGCACCGCTCCAAAACGCTCTATTATGCTCTGCGGCGTTTCCGGTATCTCGCTCAGGTTGTTGAAGACCACCGGCTCCTTCTTGGAGCACGCCTGTCCGGCCACATAGTGGGATAAGGTGGATAGATCCGGATCGTCATGGATCAGCTCCATCCTTTCTCTATCAATGATATAGCACTCCTTGTAGATATCGGAGACAAAGGTGATGCAGGCGGGGATGAGCACATCCATCGACTTGGTCGCGATGAACTGGATCGTGCTCTCCAGGTTCGCGGTAACCCGGATCTCCTTGCCGATCTCATAGATCAGGTGCAGCTCCTCGTAGCGTGTGTCGAGCTCCTCGGAGATGTTGTCCAGTTCCACATTCTGGTAGCACTCGTTTGCAAGCAGGTCGGTAAAGTTGACGAGGAAGTTTGTGAGATCCCCTCCCGGCCCCTCCACTGCATCCCCCTCCGTCTGGAGGGAGAGCTCCTTCGAGGATGCGGAGGCGGCGGCCTGACAGACCGTGATCACTCCGAACAGGGCCGGCGGAGTCCCGATGTTCACCCCCATCAGGGAATATCCCTGGCGGCAGGTGGAATGAGCCGGCGTCCCCTTCGCCCTTACCTGGTCGAAGAGTTGTTGGAGATCTTGCTCGCATTCCTTGGGTATGGAGCCCTCCTCGGCGGGATTCCGGCAAGGGACCCTGTCGGACGGCACCTGTTTGACCACAGAGCCGTTCACGTCGAAGAGCCTGAAATTGAGGCCCATCATGCGGTTCATGTCGGTCAGCAGCCGCTCGCACCTCTCGAGGTTGATTATGCGCCTGATATCAAGATTGGAGAGGTCCATGATCAAGAACCTGCCTGGTCTTCTTCACTGCCTAAACTGCTTAAATAGTCGCCGACTTTCTGGAGGATCTGCCTCGGGCTGAAGGGCTTCGAGATGAAGAAGGTGTGGGAATTTTCCAGGATGCGGTCGAGATCCTTTTGCTCCGTTGTCGAGGTAAGGAAGATGAGCAGGAAGGGATTCTCCTTGTAAAGGTCTTTCGATGCTTCCATCAGCTCGATTCCCGTCATCCTGGGCATGTTCTGATCGCTGATCACCACCCTCGGCCGCTCTTTCTTCAGCTTGTCCAGGCCGTCGCTGCCGTTCACCGCCGTGACGACGCGATAGCCTGCGTTCTCGAATTTCAGCCTGAGGACGCGCAGGACATACGGCTCGTCGTCGACAATCAAGACGGTGTGCTTTTTCGCGTTCTGAGCATCATCGCTCATTGTAACCCCCTCTTACTACGGGCTAAGCCTTGGGGAAGGTGAGGATGAAGTGAGATCCCTTTCCCACCTGGCTCGTCACCGTGATATTTCCGCCGTGAAGCTCGACGATCTGCCGGACCAGGGCCAGCCCCAGCCCGCTCCCTTTGACTACCTTCATCTCCTCGGTATTTCCGGCCCGGTAGAACTTCTTGAATACATTGGGCAGGTCCTCCTCCGGTATGCCTATGCCTGTGTCCTCGATGTGTACGACGATGTCGCTCTTTGTCTCCTCGGTGATGACCCGGATGCGGCCGCCGTCCTGAGTGTACTTCAGGGCGTTCCCGAAGAGGTTGGAAAAGATCACCCCCAGCATCGTCTTGTCCACGGAGGCGGGCGACATCTTGTCAGGCAGGACGAGGTCGATCCCGATGCCTCGGCTCTTCGCCTGGGCCTCCACGGCCTCCAGGCTCTCCTTGATGAGCCGCTTGATCTTGACCGGCGTCTTGTTGACCACCAGGCTCCCCACCTCCATCTTCGATAGGTTGAGCAGGTTGTCGATGAGGTGGGCGAGCCGATCGGCCTCTTCATTTATCGTATTGTAGAACTCGACCTTGGTCACGGGGTCGTCCACTTCCTGGTCCATGAGCATCTCTACGTATGATTTGATGGAGGTGAGAGGGGTGCGGAGCTCATGGGTGACCGAGGAGACGAACTCCCCGGTCATCTTGTCCGCCAGCTTCTGCTGGGTTATGTCTCTGATCGTGATGAGGCTGCCGATCGCCTGATTATCGATATCGAGGAGGGGGCTGAAGGTGAGCTTGAGCACCTCTTCACTCTCATCGCCGTTGAGGGAGACCTCGGTGTACTGGGTCTTAATGTTGAATTTATTTCCCAGGTTTACCTCGAGAAAGCCCCGGAGCTCGTTGTGGTCGATCATATCGAGGATGTGTTTGTTCTGGCTCTCATCGGGATCGATCCGCAGCAGGTTCTCGGCCGACCGGTTGGTGAGAACCACATTTCCCATCGGATTGAGGCAGATGATACCGTTCTGCAGGTTCTCTATGATCGATTCCGTGCGCTTTTTTTCATACAGGACCAGCCGGTTGGCGATCTCGAGCTCGGAGTTCATGTGCTCTATATCTCGGTATTTCTCCTCGACGCTCTGGAGGACAGCGTTCCACTGGTCCGTGATGCCCTTGATTTCTCCCCGGGAGTTCACGTTCAGCTCCCTCAGCTCTCGGGATTTGAGGAGTTGCTCGAGTTCTTCTTTCAGGTTGTTGAGGGGGCGCAGAAAGATGCGCACTACGTAGTAGACCGCCGAGATCGAGGTTACGACGAAGAGGGAGACGATGGCGAAGACCTTTATGAGCTTGATGGCCGAGAGCAGGTGCAGGCCGTAGATCATACCGATCCGGACGGTACCGAGACGATGGAGCCGGGATTCAATGGGCATGTAGAATTCATAGACCTGCTTATCGAGGACCTCGTCTTTGATAGTCCTGGAAATGAGACCTACCGTGTTCTTGACTTTGTCCATGATCGGATCCCGGAAAAAGCTTCCGATCTCTCTCTCGTTGGAGCTTGCCAGGATCTTGCCCGCATTGTCGAGTATCATGCAGTACAGGAGATCGTCTTTCACGGAGACGATGGTGACGAGTCGCTTGAGCTCGGGTTGCTTGTCTTCATCCATCATCCCCATGGCGCTGTTGGCCAGGACCTTGGAGAGCAGCATGCCGTCGTTCACGACATCGGTCACGGCGATATCTTTGGACATGCCGAGGAAGATCAGATAGGTGGCAACTACGATGATAATCGATACGGCAAGGAGGATCAGGCCGATGTTCCCGGCGATCCCTTCACGCTCGAAACGCAGAGGGAGCCTGGTAGCGAGCGCCCTGCCTGCCGAGGTCAGATTCTCTTTGATGTCCATTGCGGCCCCTTTCCCCTTTCCACGTACTTAGCCGCTCACCAATACCTTATTCATTCCCCTTCGCGCTATCCCTTCTTATAATGTACGGGATCGATATTGTATTTCTTTATCAGCCGCCTGAAATTGCTGCGGTCAAGGCCGGCCTTCTTCGAAGCTCGCGAGATATTGCCGTTGAATTCTCTCAGAAGCCCGGAGATGTAAACCCGGTCGAAGGACCGGATGGCCACCTGCTTGGCCTGCTTGTATGGGACGTTCGTGAGCACCCTCTGTTCATCCATCGATATCACTCCCATGAGACTTGGGGGGGCTTTGGGTATTGCCCTTGGAAATTGGGGCTAATCGATCCTCGCGAAGATCATCCTCCCTGCCGAAGTCTGGAGCACGCTCTGTACGGTGACGCATTTTTTTCTGCCCAAGCTCTTTTGCCCGTTCTCTACGACTACCATCGTACCATTGGGCATGTAGCCCACACCCTGTCCCGGCTCTCTGCCTCGCTTGACAATGGATATCTCGATCTGTTCGCCGGGCAGGATCACGGACTGCACCGCCTCGGCGAGCTCGTTGATATTGAGAACCCGTACGCCCTGGACGCCGGCGATCTTGTTCAGGTTGTCGTCCAGCGTCAGGAGCGTGGCCCCGTTGCTCTGTGTGTACTCTACGAGCATCTCGTCCACGCGCGCGCCGCTCTCCATCTTTATCTCGGGGAACGTGACTTTTTTGCCGGCCAGCTCTTTGAATCGTTCGAGCTGAGAGAGCCCGAGCTTTCCGCGGCCCCGCTTGAGAGGGTCGGCGCTGTCGCTGAGGGCCTGGAGCTCGTGAAGCACGATCTTCGGTACGACGAAGTTGCCGTCGAGAAAGTGGGTCTGAAAGATCGAGATGATCCGGCCGTCGATGATCACGCTCGTGTCGAGCACGTTTGCCGCCGGCCTTCCGCCGGCCCTCTCCCCCCTGGCGAAGCTGAAGAAGTCCTCGCGCCGCTCGATAAAGAATCCCGCCCCCAGGCAGACCAGAACAAAGTTTATGGTGATCGGCAGGAGGAAGGCGATCGCCGGGTAGGCCGCCTGGAGGAGCTCCGAGGAGGTGATCTTGTCGTGAAAGGGCTGGCTCCCCAGAAAGATGTAGATGGGAATGCAGAAGAGGTTGGCCAGGAGCAGTCCCGCTCCCGCGCCTGTGAGGCCGGCCGTAAACGTCTCCAATTGAAATGATCTGTGGAGCCGCTCGTTGAGCCTCTCGATCTCCCAGGCGAGGGTGGCGCCCACCAGGTAGCCGAATGAGCCACAGAGCACGGCAAAGAGGATATCCGGATGATATGAGTATAGCCTGGTAGGGCCTGCGTGGACCTCTGACTCGAGGCCCAGTCCGAATATCACACCGAAGACCGTGCCCACCAGGAGGAGGGCTCCTTTGACCGCCTTCAATATTCCGTTCCCTCTCTGCTGCGGGAGGGGTTCCCGCGTTCATTAATCTAAATGCCCCGCGCCGCCCGGAGGCGGCGCGGGGCCAGGCAGGTCCGGGCCGAGAGGGTGAGGGTTTACCAGTCCTCGTAGTCGGAATTGTTGGCGATTATCGCTCCCGATATCACGTCATACGCCCACCCGTCGGCCGAGGTGTCCGTTGCCGTCAGGCCCGCTCCAGTAAGCTGGATGACCAAGCCGGCGGCATCCATGTCCGTGGTGGTGTTCGGAAGAGGGTTGTCCGGCATGCCGGTCTTGAGGTAGGGACCGTATGGATAGGTGTCCCGGTCGAGGGTGCTCGATGTCGTTCCGTATGAGTTCGAGTAATTGGTAAGTTGCGCTATGAATGCCGTCTCCACGGGTCCTACTCCGGTGGCATTCCCACCCGGGTATTTCGAACCTTCTCCACCCGTCTGATCGTTGTGCTGGTGAAAATAGAGTTCGATGGCGTTGCGAAGGGCGGTCAAGTCGGCTTTTAATGTCGATTCATTGGCGTCCTGAGTGGATCCGAGGAACTGAGGGATCGCAATGGCCGCCAAGATCGAGATGATGACGATGACGATTAACAACTCGACCAGTGTAAAGCCTTTTTGCAATCTGTCCATTTCAACACCTCCTTAATCTTGAGATTTTTTACATCTCTCTTCGTTCCTAGTCTGTAATCTGTGTCGATTGCACCTCCTTTCTCTCACGTTCTCAGCCCGAACCCCCTTTTTGCCTGTATTCAGAAATTCCCCTGTTTGCCCCCGAATTGTGCAGTTTCCTGCGCTTCGCTGCAGTGTCTACTGCAAAATCTCGGGTTTAATGGGCAATGGTTAAATATATGCACAACATGTGCCAGGTTGAGATCGATGGTGCTTTCACCCTGTGCAGTCATCACCGAAAAGCACGAAATAACATGAAATAACTGGATACTAACGATAGATTAAAAATAAAAAAATAATCTCAAATAAAGTTAAATCGGGAAATATCTCCTTATAAGTATTAGAGAACCAGGAAATATTTACAGACCGTTTTTGTATCCTCGAAACCTGAATTAAGCTTAATTTTATAGGAGTTAGCTGAATGGTGATAGGGGGGGTAAAAAATTACCCCCTCTGGGTAAAAAAAGCCCCACCCCTCTTTCCGGCACTCTGGTCCCTGTCGCCCGAACTGCACATGCGTTTAGTCCTGGATTCCATACTGCTTCATGAGGCGTCGAAAATTTGTCCTGTCCATCCCCGCCTTTTCAGCGGCGGCCCTTATATTCCCCCCCGATTCCTCGATCACTTTGCGGAGATATCGGCGATTGAAGGAATCGATGACCTCCCGCTTTGCTTCTTTGTAAGGTTTCTCGATCTCATCCTCTTTTGCAGTCTCTTCCTGCAGGGGGCGGTTGAAGAAAGTCGGCGGGAGGGCCTCGAGGGTGAGCCTTTCTCCGGCCTGGAGCACCACGGCGTGTTCGATCACGTTCTCCAACTCCCGTACATTCCCCTCCCAGGGGTAGCGGTCAAAGGCCTCGATCACCTCCGGGGTGATGCCCGTGATCTTCTTGCCCGTCTTCCGGCTGTATTTTTTCATGAAATGAAACGCGAGCAGGGGGATATCTCCCCGCCTCTCCTTCAGGGAGGGGAGGGAGATGAAGATCACATTGAGACGGTAGAAGAGGTCCTCCCGGAACATTCCCCTGTTGATCTGGGCCTGGAGATCCTCGTTGCTCGCCGCAATAATGCGTACGTCCACGGTCTGAGTCTGAGTGCCGCCAACCCGTTTGATCTCTCCCTCCTGGAGGACTCGGAGGAGCTTGACCTGAATGTGAGGGGGGATCGAGGTTATCTCATCGAGAAAGACCGTGCCGCCGTGGCCCACCTCGAAGAGGCCCTCTTTCCGGTAGAGAGCCCCGGTGAAGGACCCTTTCTCGTGGCCGAAGAGCTCGCTTTCCAGCAGAGTCTCCGTGAGGGCCGCGCAGTTGATCACTACGAAGGGCCCCTCTTTCCGCGGGCTCGAGTAGTGGATCGCACTGGCCACGAGCTCCTTTCCCGTCCCGCTCTCACCCTGGATGAGCACGTTGCTCGTGCTCTTGGATATCCTCTCGATCGTGTGGAATACCTCCTGCATCTTCGGGCTGGCGCCGATCATGTTTTCGAACCGGTGCTTCTCCTGCAGCTCCTGCTCGAGCATCTCCGCACGCCTGAGGAGGCGGCGCCGATCACAGGCGTTTCTCACAATGAGGGCGATCTTGTCCATGTGGTCGAAGGGCTTCGTGAGATAATCGAAGGCCCCGAGCTTCAATGATCGGACCGCCGTGTCGACGGATGCATAAGCGGTCATCATGACGACCTCGGGTCCCCTGGCCGAAGAGCGCTTGATCCGTTCGAGGACCTCCAGGCCCGAGCGGGCCGGCAACATGATGTCCAGGAGCACTACGTCGAACTCCTCGTCCACCACGGCCCGAAGCGCCTCCTCTCCATCTTCGGCACCCCTGCACTGGTAGCCTTCCCTCTCCAGGCGGATCCGGATCGTCTCGACAATGGCCGATTCGTCATCGACGATCAGGACCCGGCCGGGGGGCGTTTGATCGGTTATGGGAGGGGTCATTGTCCCCATCCTTTGTGCCTTTCTTCACTCTCTCGGCCCAGGCACGTGAGGAGCTCTTCTCGGGTCGTCCCATCGTGCGGGTAATTTGCAACGTGGAGTGTGTGTTCGAGCTCCACTCCCCCCCCTAGGACCGAGTGGACCGCCAGGTCTATAGCCGCCTCGAGCCTGCGGCTCAGTGCGAGGGCCTCACGAGCCGTGGTGTCCATCAACACCGTGATGATCTCACTCCCCTCCTGCCTCACATCGATTCGGTCCGTCGTGCGCCTTACCATTCCCCTCAGGTCATGTTCGATTCTCTCAAAGAGCGGATCCAAGCTCCCCCGACCACTCGGGGTCTGCCCGCCCTCGACCGAGATGATGATGATCGAAAATGAGCGCTCCCTGCGTCGGGCCTTTTCAATCTCCTGGTCGATCTGTCTGCACAGCAGATCTCCGGGGCGGAAGGCAGGGAAGAGGATCGAGAAGGTGCTCCCTTCGCCCAGAGTGCTCCGGGCCCGGATACGGCCCTTGTGGGCCTCGGTGAGCTCCCTGGCTATGGTGAGGCCGAGCCCCGCCCCTCTGCGCTTCTTTCCACCCGATGGGGTTGCCTGGTGGAACTTCTCGAAGATCTCTTCCAGCTCCTCGGGCGGAATGCCCACCCCGTCGTCCTCGACCTCGACCCTGACGAAAGCCCCCTCTTCATACATCCCACCGGGCGGCTCCGGTGCAGGGGTCAGACGCCGGCCGCAGGCGTCCTCATGAAAGAGCCGCATCTGTATGTGTCCCCCCTGGCCCGTGAACTTCAGGGCATTGCCGATGATATTCATGAAGATTCGCTCGAGAAGATCAGGATCGCCGAATAGTTCGAGCGGCTCCGCCTCCCATGTCCTGGACAACCGGATCTCTTTCTTCTCGATCTGGGGCCCCAGTTGAGTGATGATCCCTTCGATGACTTCGCGCAGATCGACCCGGTCGGGCCGGAGCTCGAGCCGCCCTTCATCGATTCGTGACAGATCGAGGAGATCGCGGATGGTGTGGGCGAGGCGGCTCACGCTCTCGTCGGCCATGGCCAGAAGGCGCTTCTGTTCGTCTCCGGGTTCTCCCGCCTGGCTGTCGGAAATCAGGTTGATCACGTTCCGTATGGTGGTGAGCGGTGTCTGAAGCTCGTGGGAGATCACCGAGACGAAATCGGTAGCCTTCGAATCGGGTTTCTGCGTGCTGGGTCCGGGGATGATCTTATCCAGGATCCAGCCCCCCTCGCTTCCGGCATGGGGTGCGGGATAGGCCTCGATTCGCACGGGCGGGCCTGATGCTAGCTTCAGTGCTGCCGTGGCCGCCCGGCCGCCCTGGTCCGTGGCCTGTGCAGGGCAGTGAGTGCACGGCTCCCCGCTCTCGCCTATCAGCTCGAAACATCTGCGCCCCTCGATCTCTTCTCCGAGCAGGGCCTTCGCCGCCCGGCTCGCCCGCACGATCAGCCGGTCGGGCCCGCTCAGGAGCAAGGCATCTGAGACGATCTCAAACAGATCGGCATCAAGGCTCATGTCGGTGATCCTACGGATTGGAAGGGGCCCGGCCTGCCATTTTTCGTGCTGAATACAGGCAAATCATCAACCCGAGCGTAAATGAACCGCTCTTCCATTGTCAAGGCGGAATCCGGCCCGCGCGGGCGCCTGTAGTGGACAATCGAGTTTGCTATTTTGGTGATTCTCGACTATTTTATTGTAATATAAATTCGAAGCTAAAGGATCGATTTAAAAATAAAGGAGGGGAAGAATCATGAGACGATACGCCCTGATCCTGGTGAGCACCCTTTTGATATCCGTCTGCAACCTCTCGGTCGACATTCCCTTCGCGGCCGCCACGGATGTGAGCGGGAGCCAGTCCGGGACCTGGAGCGCCGGCGGCAATCCCTACATCGTCACGGGGACCGTGAACGTTCCGAACGGCCAGACATTGACCATCGGTCCGGGGGTCGAGGTCCGGTTCAACGCCAACACGGCAATGGAGATTTACGGCATCCTCCATGCGAACGGGGGCATTGGAGGACGCATCACCTTCACCGCCAACTCGACCCCGTCTCCCGGGGCCTGGAAGAACATCAAAATCAACAACCCGGACGGCCCGTGCAATTTATCGTACTGCGACATCTCCTATGGGGGGGACACGTGGTTGGGCGATGGAATGATCTATATTTTATATTCCGGGAGCAACGTGACCATCTCCCACTCGACCATCACCCACAGCGCGAACTATGGAGTGCAATGCAGGAACTCCAGCCCCACCATCACCGACTGCGCCGTCGAGGACAATACGCAGTACGGTATCTACGCTGAATCGACCAGCTCTCCGGCCATCATCAACTGCACGATCCTCGACAACGGCAACTACGGCGTCTGGGTACACCCCAATGGGATCGAGGGGCTCACCGGGCCGATGACCCTCCCGGCCACGCACCCTTACGATGCGATCGGCGTCTACGGAGGGATCATCGACTACAACGCGGTCTGGCACGATCCCGGAGTCCCCTTTGCCATCACGAGCACCGTCACCGTGAACAACGGCCGGACCCTGACCATCGATCCCGGGGTCACTCTGCGATTCAATTCCAACATACTGATGGATGTTCAGGGGACTCTCGTGGCGGAGGGGACCTCCTCGGAACACATCACCTTCACGGCCAATCACGCGACACCGTCCCCGGGAGCCTGGAAAAACCTGAAGTTCAACAGTGCGGACAGCGGGTGCAGTTTATCCTATTGTGACTTCACGTATGGTGGGGACACCTATTACGGCGACGGGATGGTCTATATTATCAATTCCGGGAGCAATGTGGCGATCTCCAACACGACCGCCTCCCACAGCGCGAACTATGGAGTGCACTGCAAGAATTCCAGCCCTACCATCACCGACTCCACCATCCGGGACAATACGAGCTACGGTGTAATTTGTGATTCGGCCAGCTCCCCGGCCATCGTCGACTGCACGGCCATCGACAACGGCAACTACGGCGTCTGGATCCACCCCAACGGGATCGCGGGGATCACCGGGCCGATGACCCTCTCGACCACGCACCCCTACGACGCGATCGGGGTCTCCGGGGGGACCATCGACTACAACCAGGTCTGGAGCGACCCCGGGGTCTCCTTTGCCATCACGAGCACCGTCACCGTGAACAACAGTCGGACCCTGACCATCAATCCCGGGGTCACCCTGCGATTCAATTCCAACGTGCTGATGGATGTTCAGGGCACTCTCGTGGCGGAGGGGACCTCCCCGGAGCACATCACCTTCACGGCCAATCACGCGACACCGTCCCCGGGAGCCTGGAAAAACCTGAAGTTCAACAGTGCGGACAGCGGGTGCAGTTTATCCTACTGCGACATCACCTACGGCGGGGACACCTATTACGGCGACGGGATGGTCTACATTATCAATTCCGGGAGCAATGTGGCAATCTCCAACACGACCGCCTCCGACAGCGCGAACTATGGAGTGCACTGTCGGAATTCCAGCCCCACCATTACCGACACCATTGTCCGGGACAACACGAGCTACGGCGTCTATGGCGATTCGAGCAGCTCCCCGGCCATCATAGACTGCACGATCGTCGACAACGGCAACTACGGCGTCTGGATTCACCCCAACGGGATCGAAGGGATCACCGGGCCGATGACCCTCTCGACCACGCATCCCTACGATGCGATCGGGGTCTCCGGGGGGACGATCACCACCAACGAGGTCTGGAGCGACCCCGGCGTCCCATTTGCCTTCACGAGCACCGTCACCGTGAACAATGGTTGGACTCTGACCATCAATCCAGGCGTCACCCTGCGGTTCAATCCGAATGTCCTTATGGACGTCCAGGGCGCCCTCGTGGCCGCCGGGAGCCCCTCGGAGCACGTCACCTTCACGGCCAACCAGGCGACCCCCTCGCCGGGGCACTGGAAAAACCTGAAGTTCAACAGTGCGGACAGCGGGTCCAGTTTGTCATACTGCGACATCGCCTACGGCGGGGACACCTATTACGGCGACGGGATGGTCTATATCATCAATTCCGGGAGCAATGTGGCGATCTCCAACACGACCGTCTCCAACAGCGCAAACTATGGAGTCCACTGCGCCAATTCCAGCCCCACCATCACCAACTCCACCGTCCAGGATAATGCAACCTACGGTATCTACAGTGATTCGAGCAGCTCCACGGCCATCATCAACTGCACGATCATCGACAATGGCAGCTACGGCGTCTGGATTCACCCCAAAGGGATCGAAGGAATCACCGGGCCGATGACCCTCTCGACCACACACCCCTACGATGCGATCGGTGTTTCCGGGGGAACTCTCAATACCAACGAGGTCTGGAGCGACCCCGGAGTCCCCTTTGCCATAACGAGTACCGTCACCGTGAACAATGGTTGGACCCTGACCATCAATCCGGGCGTCACCCTGCGATTCAATCCAAATGTAGTGATGAACGTTCAGGGCGCTCTCGTGGCCAACGGGAGCCCTTCTCAGCACATCACCTTCACCACGAATAGCGCGACGCCCTCCCCCGGGGGCTGGAAGAATATCGTGTTCAACTCGGCCGACAGCGGGAGCAGTTTATCGTACTGCGATATCTCCTACGGGGGGGACACATATTACGGCAGGGGCGCCCTCTATCTTCAAAATTCCGCGAGCAATGTGACGATCTCCAACTCGACCATCTCCAGAAGCGCTTACCATGGAGTCCAGTGCGACAATTCCAGCCCCGTGATCACCAACAGCGCCATCTTCAGGAATGCACAACGCGGAGTATACGCCGACAGCTCCTCTCAGCCGGTCTTCACGAACAACACGATCGCGCTGAACAGCAATAGCGGCGTGTATCTCTCCGGGTCGGCCGCTCAGCTGACCAACAACATCATCACCGACAACAACCAGTACGGGATCTACTGTTCGGGCGGCAGCCCCTCGGCAACCTACAATGATGTCTGGAACAACTCCACCGATTACGGGGGGATCTGTACTGCCGGGACCGGGGACATCTCTTTCGACCCCAGTTACGTGGATGCCTCCGGTGACGATTATCGCCTCGGGCTCTACTCTCCCTGCATGAACGTGGGCGACAACGGCGCCCCGTCTCTCCCCGCCACCGACTTCGAGGGGGAGAGCCGGATCATCGACGGTACCGTGGACATGGGGATGGACGAGTTCAATCCCAGCACCGTCAGTGCCTACATAGAGGCTTCCAGCGGGAACGAAGTCGATCTGCCGGGTTGGGACATCGGGGCGGAGATCTACACCGACATACTCCATCTGGAGAACGCATCGACCAGCTGGCTCGACCTGCCCCTGTGGACCCCTCTGTCATCGCTGAACCCTGTGGACGTGACCGCCGAGAATCCGGACGCCGGGGGGATCGCCCGCCCACCACGGCCTGGGAGTTCGGCCTGGCCACCTACGACGCCTTTGATCCGAACGACGGGGACGGCGTGCTCGACCCGGGGGAGAAGATCTCCAGGATATGGGAGTTCCACGATCTGGGTGGGGCCGCCTTCTTTTTCTGGGCCGATGTGATCTCCCCTTCCGAACCCTATGCGAGGAGAGAGACCGTATGGACCCGGATCGACGGATTCGGCTATCTCCCGATCCGGGGGACCGGGGCCTCCACCATCACGGGCCGGGACGGAGATCTCTTCCTCCTGGACGATGGGACCGCAGAGCTCCACACTGGGTCCAGCACGGAGGGTCTGATCATCACCAACCGGTTCTGGATCGATCGGACCGTCCAGATCCGGGAGGTCTCCTTCGAGACAAGCGGGGTTGCCGAGGGGAGCACCGCGGCCCTGGTCATCTACGATGATTCGAGCGGCACGGCCCCGGCCCCGCACTGGGGAATGGAGGTCTTCCGCAAAGAGATCGTGCTCGAGGGAGGGGGCTTTCAGACGGTGGCCGTGGAGGGCCTGGTCGTGAACAAGGCGGGCTCGCCGAGCGCGGCCTTCTTCGCAGGGCTGGAGGATATGAGTGGGGAGGGCTATTCCCTCGGGATCGACCTGTCATCGCCGAGCACCCACTTCACCTATATCTCCAAGGACTTCGGGGAGAGTTTCGAACCGAGCATGACCTATCCCATTATGGACGGGAATGCCATGATCCGGGCCCGGGTCCAGGAGCCGGACAGGGACGGCGACGGGGTGCCCGACGAACTCGATAACTGTCCGGACATCACCAATCCGGATCAGATCGACTCGGACGGGGACGGAACAGGGGATGCGTGCGAGCTCGTGGGGTGCGGAGCCGTGCCCGATCTCCGGACAGGTGGTGGAGCCGGGAATTCGGCCATGTACTTCCTCATTCTGTTCCTTCCGGCACTGTTTGCCGCTCTGTGGAAAGGCAAACGTCCGGCTTGAGATACTGCAGGCCGGAACAGGGCTGTAACAGGGTTCCGGCAAAGTCGCATAACTTGCTGTCCTGATTGATTTTTGAAAAAAA
>CAZFWM010000026.1:6362-38767 GCA_964522545.1 uncultured Thermodesulfobacteriota bacterium | reverse complement strand
CACCCGTCTACATTTCTTTGATTTTCGGTGGCTATAGTAGAGAGGTCACACCCGTTCCCATCCCGAACACGGAAGTTAAGCTCTCTAGCGCTGATGGTACTGCAAGGGTGACTTTGTGGGAGAGTAGGAAGCCGCCGGAATATTTTAAAAGCCCTTTCTGGAGAAAGATTTCAGAAAGGGCTTTTTTTTTGCCGAGTGAGCAGAAATGAAATATTTTTTTTTGATCTTGTCATATAAATATAAATTTCGTATCTATTATTCGTACACGCTGAAAGAAAGCTGATTCCCTAATGGCAAAAAGAAATAAAATAAGCAGATTAAAGATACTTCTGCCGACAATCATTTCTTTCGTCGGTCTGGGCGCGATATTCTTTCTCGGTTTCTTTTCCGTAATAGCACCGATTAATAAGTCGCAAGAAGCTGGTATAGCAGTAGCTATTATGTTTATCCTGCTCGCTGCATTTATCACATCATATGGGGCTCACAGAACATTTAATAAAGAAAAATCTGTAACAAATGAAAAGATGCAAGGCTCAGCAATGCTTAGTGAGAACATCCGTGAATATTGGATTTCTACCATTCAGCCTCTTTACGAATTTTTTGGAAATTTTGCTATACACCCAAATTTTTTAACAATCGTCGGATTAGTTTTAAGTGTTCTGGCCGGATTATTTTTCTCAAAAGGATGGTTCTTTCTAGCCGGATGGACCATGCTGATTGCCGGAACGTTCGATATTTTAGATGGCCAATATGCCAGGGCAACCGGCCAAGTAACGCGATACGGCGCATATTTTGACTCCGTTATGGACCGTTATGCTGAAATATTTATCTTTGTAGGTCTTGCGGTATATTATCGGTCATCCTACGTTTTGATTGTCGTTCTTATGGCTTTAATGGGGTCCATAATGGTGAGTTACACGCGGGCGCGGGCCGAAGGATTAGGCGTTCAATGCAAAGTGGGAGTTCTTCAGCGTCCTGAGCGTATTGTTATAATTGCTTTTGGAGCAATATTCACTTCAATTTTTCACATGATGCACGAAGCTTTTCATTTTGATCTTGGGGAGATTCCGTTTGTTATAGTACTTTGCTTCATTGCCGCCATTGCGAATTATACGGCGATGGAAAGACTTCGGCACGTAATTCGAATACTTCGTGAGCGTAACTCTTTCTGATTGTGAAGGGGAGTGCACAACTTGGTAGGAATAGAAATTAACATGTGTTTTGTTAATTTTTTCAATGAATTGCATTGAATGTGATATTGATTATTTGAATAGTAATTCCCTAGACCGATGAAAAAGGACTTCTCTTCAGATGATAACATAATTGGGATCAATAATCATAATACTCCAAAATTCCACGGGTATTAACCTGCCATTGGATGCAAATGGATCCTGCCTGACGAGAGAAGAATCTATGGCATCTGGATTGCTTTAGATAGCGATAGATTGCTTGAGCAAATCTGAGAAGAAGTTGAACGCGGGTTCAAAATCAAAACATCTACCATTGAAAGGGGGTTATAAAATGAATCCATCGGTGCGAAATGTGATCCTACTCGTTGTCTGTTTTACCATAATTGGCAGTACTGCATCTTTTGCTGCGGCGGCCCGAGGGTTGGACGGGAAAGTCAATATCAATTCAGCCTCAGCCGACAAATTGGCTGCTCTGCCATATGTCGGTGAAGTCCTCGCAAAAAGGATTGTTGATTATCGATCTGAGAACGGCAAATTTAACAAGATCGAAGATTTAAAAAACGTAAAAGGCATCGGAGTCAGAGTATTCGAACACCTAAAAGAACGCATTACTGTAAAGTAGTATGGAACAATAAAAGAAAACATCTCTGATAGATCTTTCCATAAGGGCAAGAAACTACACCTTCTTGCCCTTTTTTTTTGGATATATTTGTGTGGGTGATCAGGGTCTTTTGGGAAATCAGGAAGAGCCAGTGCGCGAGCCCTGACGTTTGGAGAGGATCTCGTCAATCGTTTCGGTGAACCCGAAGCTACCTGCGCCCGAAGCGATGTACTTTGGGAAGGCTTCCATTAAGCCATGCTGATTGTATTTTTCAACCGTAGCAACTCCCACAGAGAGAGGAAAAAATTTGAACATGGGCACATCATTTGGGGAATCACCTAGAAAGACAAAGATCTCAGGACAGGTATTCAGGTCGATAGCGAAACGCTCTCTCAAAAAAGTCTTACACATCGAGAGCTTATCGAACGAACCAAACCAGGTGTTAACGTGTATCGAGCTGATCTTGGCCACTGCCCCATGAGACTCGCATATTTCTTTGATCCGTTTTGCTTGCTCTAGAGAGAGTTTGTCGGCAATATCTTCACTGAAATCAATCGCTAAATCATTCTCCCGATATGGCTGGTCGCTGGCAAGCTCGACTTCAGGAAACTCGGCGAGCACCTTTTCAAATATCTGCCTGAGCCGGGACATCTTGTCCTGTCGGCTCTCAGGGGCCGGGTCCTCGAACCGCTTGACCAGCCGTTTTGTGACTTCGTCAAAATAGAAGTAGAACGCGCCGTTCTCACCTATGACACCGTCCACAGGCCACATCCGAGCGATGTGGTCGGCCCAACCCGCAGGACGACCTGTGATCGGCACCACGATGAGCCCCGATTTTCTCGCCCTCCAAATTGACTCGAAAGCACCCGGATAAATCTTTCCCTCGTGCGTGAAGGTGTCATCGATATCGAAGAAAAGGCCTCTGAGTTTTTCGCAGGCCTGTCTAGGTATCTCTGATATGGGAAGAGCGCTGTATTGCATGGATAACCACGTATATCAAGGACGGCGCCTTGGAAATGGGTGGTGGGAGCCGAAGACTCTTTTAAATCGAACAGGGAAAGCGGGATTCGCCACGTATTTCATTAGGTCGTCTGCATCCGCATCCAGAAGGCCATCTAATGAAATCAGACTATCATAGGACGACTTCTTGTTCACCCCTTCGAAGGGATCACCATCGCCGTCCATGTCTCCGTCCACATCCACCCAAATCGGATTGGTCTGAGCATAGGGGTGAATTGGAAAGACCGATGGAGGCGCCGGCGGAAGAATAGCCTTCAGGAGGGACTCTACAATCGGGATGAGGGATTCCGGGATGTGGACGGGAAATTCCGGATCCCCGAAGACGGTCCCAAGGCTCGACAAGGTCAAGTAGACGATCTGTCCGACCTGCATCTGTGGAAACTCGTTGGCCGTTACCACTGGGGACATATCGTCTCTTCCCATGGTCAAAACGGCATACCATGTATCGATCGACGGGCGGACTACTATGGTCTCATCGAAACAGATAACACCTGGATTGGGCACTGGAATTGAGAACTCATCGATGAGGATCCCATTGGCATAGAGCTCAACTCTGTCGAGCTCCATCCATGTGGGGCTCTGAATCCGGATTCGAAGATCTGTTTCTCCATCCGGATCATACACCGTAGATCCAATCGGATTGTCATTCGCCCAAACCTCAACGAACGGGCCATATGTAACGACCACCTCATGCCCCTTCACCCGATCGACAATTTCGCGGTCCGTGACTCCTCTCGGCTCGTCCGTGCTGAAGCGCAGATAGTTTCTACAGCAACCTGATTCGGTTTTTACCTTACTGTGCGCATCGCTACCGGCTGTAGCCGTGTACTTCATTCCCATGTTGAGGAACATGAACCAGTCATCCAGAATATTCAGATAATCCTCGGAAAGAGGATCGGTGCCGTCCAGGATCGCGGCCTGCTCCCCTTGAGTGCGACTCATGAGCTCGTAGATATCCGGGCATTCGGAAGGATTGTCGGCGCAAGCCATGATCTGATTCGCCTCTGAGGTCGTGGGCGTGCGGATCATCTCGAGCCGTTTGGAGTTGAGTATCTCGATAACTTCAAAGTTGAGATCCCAGTTGTCAGCCTTGATGATATCATTGAAGACGGCCATGAAAGAGCCGTTTTCCGCTACGCGGCCGGTCTTCTGGTCAAGGCCGAACATGTAGAAATAGCCGAAAATGCTGTCCCGGGGGTGGGTGATATGGATGATTGTGTCCAGGGGACTCATACTTCCCTGCATGCGTAATCGGTTGAATATCTGAGTGGGCGTACACCCGAGCCAGTCAGGGGCACCATTCTGCTCCTGCCACGGCTCCCAACGCAGGGGATAGCCGATGAAATGCCCCATCTCCACCGTGGTCAGCTCATCGCTGACCAGGTTGTAGATGTAGTCTTCGAGCCCCAATTCGAGTATATAGGGCCAAGCATTGAGAATGTAGTCATGATCGGTGCTGGCATAGATTTCCATATGCTCAGCCACATTACAGACAATTCGCTCTGTGATCTCTACGCCGCTGTCAAAGCTAGGCTTGCAGTGCACGTGGAAATCGGCCGACATCCACCCACGCGTGTCGACTTGGTGGGCGATGTGTGCATAGAGCCGGGCTGGGCGCCGCCAGGTTACCTCGATCTGTCCCTCGTCGATGGAGTACTCGAAGCCCCGCGAGACCGCATACCGGTAGACTCCCGGCTCCAGCATCACCTCCCCCTTGCCCGTGTGGGTGTATGCGATCTTCGAGATTTGCTCCGGCAGGAATCCATCCCCGTATTCCGGATAAGGAACTTGTGCCGCTTCCCCCGTTACCGGATCGATCCCCCAGAAGGTGATCTTGGAAGGAACAAGCCGGTTCTCGTAGTCCCGCACTTCAAAGATCACCCGGCCCGGCAGGTCTATCAGAAGGTCCTGCTCCGTGGTCTTCCCGGATCGGATCGTCACCGGCGTGGGCGGTCGGTCCGTTCGGTCGTGGGTGTGAGCAAGGACCAGATAGTGTCCTTCCGGCAGGGTCCCTGAAAAGCTCCCGTCGAGAACGGGATCCTCTCCCACATCCGTGAGGAACTGGTTGACCGGAGGACCGAGCTCAGAAAGCGACGGAATCGGCTGCTCCCGGGAGGTGCGCGGGTCCGGAAAGACGAGTACGCTTACGTGAGTGGCCGACTCCAGGGTGTGATCTTCGAGTACGTTCCCCTTCAGCCTCCCCACCGGTGTGCCGCGGATCTCGTGGACCGTGTCCACCACACTCCCCACGTCCCCGTCGCCCACGATGAAGTAGCGCTGGAATGAGACGGTCCGGGGGTGGGGATCTCGGTTGACAGCGGTGAGAGCCACTGTGACAGAGCTTGCAAACAAAGGGATGGAGATGGCGCCCTCTTTGGAACAGTAGCCATACGAAACTTGATCAGCGACGCAGGCCAGGTAATCGGTTGTGACTGGAGAGATGAAGGTGGACTCACCACGGTCGAACTTATCGATCAGGTAGCCCATCTCATCAAATCCGAAGACAGGAGAAAAGATATCCACACTCATGCCCGGCATGAAGATGTCGCCGAGAACTTCGTTGCCCAGGAGCAGGTTGATGAAGAGCTTTATCGGATCCTCTGAGTCGGGTGAAGGAAGCGTTTCGAAATCAGGAGGTGGATCATTAAGGGCGATCGATGTGGAGATGATCACGTACTTCTTCTCTGGGGGTAGAATATAATCGGTTGTGAAAAAGTAATGATTTTGGGAGATCACCTGCTCCCCCTCTAGGAGGCTGAGGTACGGCGCGGCCTCCCCCTCCATGCGGACAACAGCAGGCTTGCCGTCGGATCCATCGTTGATAATCGATACAGAGGCACTCTCGGAGTCTCTCAACTCGGCGGCCAGGATGTTTATCGTGGGAAACATCTCGCTGAACTGATCAAGTCCGGTGCCGCCCTGGGTTTCCCGAGCTTTGCGTACGAGGTCGGCATCGACGATGCTTCCGCCATAGAAGCCAGGCCCCCATGAGGTTCCGACATCCTGGACGATCACACGGATCTCGGAGTTGCTCAGAAGGAAATCGCCAACCCAGCCGACTGCATCAGGCCCCCCGATTCTCTCGCTCTCCGTGGTGATTCGGATCGCGCGCGCCTTGTCGCGAAAGCTCGAGTTGTCTCCGCATGCCGCAGTGAAGAGGGGCATGAAGGCGATGCATGCCCACGATAGACGAAATATGAATCTAGGCGCCCAAGAAGATAGGCTTTGAAATGAAAGAGTGCAGGAGGTTTTTGGAGGAGGCATCAGCGTGTCCTTACGTGTTGCCGACTTTGTGGGTCGTTAAAAAGCCAGCTGGAACTGTGCCATTAAACTATCATTTTCGATCTTGTTGCCGTCCTCTTCTCTCCAGCTATAGTAAAGCTGTATTTTGTAATCGTGATCCCCCTTCAGAAAGTAATTTGCGCCGACAGTAGTGTACTTGATGTCGCCGTTATCCTGTAGGTGGTTGTTGTCGTCATACTCTTCGTACCTGGCCGCCACTTCCAGGATGCCGGGCAGGATAAAACAGCCGCCCTGCACGTACCATCCTTCCCGCTCGATCGTGTCGAACACGAGAGGGACATCCTCTCCCTGAAAATCGGGCTCCACCTCGGCCCAGATGTACTCGAAGCGAAGCGAAGCGCCTTGGTACTTTATCTCGAGATCGCCACTCATACCGAGGCTCTTTGTTTCGAGGTGTGTATTGTGAAAGAACGATCCTCCGAGGCCGATCTTCAGATCCCGCTCGAAGTCGCTTTCAATTGAAGGAAACTCGCCGAGCGGATTGGCCTCGACCCGGGCGATCCAAAGGTACTCGTTATTGTCATCCCCCTTGAAAAACTCGCCGTTGCCGTTATAGAAACCTGCAGCATATTTGAAAAGACCCTCGTAGAATCTTCCATAGATCGTGACTCCGAGGTCTCTATCAGGGGCGAGCTCTTCGACCACGACTGCGCGATCCAGGAGTTGGAGGTAGCGAGAGGATGTGAGCCTCTGTCGGCTGAACGAGGGCTTCGAAGAGCCGAGTGAAAGGCTTGCAAAAGAGAAATACGTGAGATCGACATAGGCATCCAGAAACTGAACGTTGTTATCCTCTGTGTCCCAGTCAGCGCCGACCTTGAACTTGTAGCTCACATGCTCGAACACCTTTCCCTCTATGCCAAAACGCGCTCGATTCAGGCGAAAACCCTCTTTCTCGTAGATCTCGCCTAGTCCAACTGCATCATCATCCTCATCAACCATATTCCAGATAAGCTGGATCTGGCCGAACAAGTGCATATCATCCAGCAATGCCGGTCCGGTCGATTCGTCGGAATCGGCAGTCTCTTCATCCCCGGCCAGGAAGGCATATAGCTCACTTCCGGTGATCCCCGAAGCTTGGGAGGAGGAAGGCATGAGAAGTGCTGTCGATAGAATCATGATCGTCCCGAAGGAAAGGAGAAGGCAAGTCAGGGATTCATTTTTCATGGCGACCTTCCATTTGTTTTTAGAGTCCGCGGTGCTCATGTGAAAACTATATCATTCCGCATAATACCACATAGTACGCGGCTGTTTTCTTCTAAGAGCTTCTTCGAAATTTCATGAAGTTTAATAAAAAATTGAAAGAGCTGTCAAATGAAAGCAAGTACCCAAGTTGAGTATGGTGCGAAGGAAACATGGAATTGCCCTTTATCGGTCTTTACGAGGGGTACCCCATACAATATAGTAACGATTCGAAATCGCATCAGCTCATAGTCTGCTTTCTTACAGGGACGTTATCGAGAAATGGAAAAGAATTACGCTCCTGCCTTGTGGATAGTCATTAGTCTCGTTTTGCTTGGGCTTCTGGCCTGTACACTCTATCTTCTAAACCTGAGTGGGGAGGCCCTCTCCGACCAAAAGCCATCACGGATACGATTGCCCCCCCCTGCCGAGGAATTCAATCCGATCGTGGAGCAAAACGAGGAAGGACCTCCCGTAGCAGCGATCATCATGGACGATCTGGGAGCGGACATGGAGGTCGTGGATGCATTGCTCGAGATCGCCGAGCCGATAACCTACTCGGTCCTTCCGAACCAGGCATATTCGCGGGTGATCGTTGAGACTCTCCGGTCTCGAAATCAAGAGATCATGCTTCACCTTCCCATGGAGCCGCAAGGATATCCCGTGAAAGATCCTGGAAAGGGAGCCTTGATGTCATCCATGGGCCATGGCGAATTGGTTAGCGCTCTCGAGTCAAACGTACAATCCCTCTTTCCCTTTGCTGGCGTGATCCCCTTTGCCGGCGTGAACAATCATATGGGTTCTCTGCTGACTGAAGATCGGATGCGAATGGATTGGGTGATGGGCTATTTATCGAAGTACGATCTGTTTTTCATTGACAGCCTTACGACTCCGCGCTCAGCAGCCATTGAGCGAGCCCGGGCCCACGGGATGCGATGTGCGAGCCGCGACATCTTTCTGGATAATGAGCAGGAACTGACATCCACCGTCACGCAGATCGAACGCCTCGGCACCCTGGCGATCATGAAAGGTGGAGCCATTGGGATCTGCCACCCGTATCCAACAACGATCCAGGCATTGAGAGAGGCGCTGCCTCGACTCGTTGACCGGGGAGTAAGAATTGTCTGTGCGTCGTCTCTGGCAAGGTGAGATGATCCATGATATGACATTGCATACCATTCGACTGCAATCGATCGATGAGAAACGGACCGCGAAAGACTCCGGGAGTGAGGCGAGAAAGGCATGTCAGAGTCGACGTTTCTGGGGAAGATAGTCGATGCCAAGCGGGAGGAAATCGAGGAGCGGAAAAGGCGGCTTCCCCTGGACGAACTGTTGAGGCGTGCGCTGGATTCCCCTCCAACAAAGGACTTTGCGGAGTCGATTCGCAGGAAGAAACCGCAGGATCCGGTGAACGTCATTGCAGAAGTAAAACGCGCTTCACCCTCTCGCGGGATGCTGTGGCCTCACGGCGAGTGGGCCCCCGCCTCCATAGCCCGGTGCTATGAGGAAAATGGTGCCGCCGCCATCTCGGTCCTGACAGACCGGCGTTTTTTCAGTGGGAGTCTTGAAGATCTCGAGGATGTCAGAAACGCCAGCAGCCTTCCTCTGCTCAGAAAGGATTTTCTCATAGATCCGTACCAGATCTATGAGGCGCGGTGTGCCGGTGCGGATGCCGTGCTCCTCATCGCGGCCGCACTGGAGACTGAGCTGATAAAGGAGTTGTTGGAGATTGCTCGCTCACTGACAATGGACTGCCTGGTTGAGGTGCATAATGAGGACGAGATCGATCGACTCCTGGAAATGGAGTATAAAGTAATCGGTATAAACAACCGTGACCTGAGGGACTTTTCCGTCGACATAAGTCGGACAGAGAGATTGCGGCCCCTGGTCCCACCTGGAAAAGTGATTGCCAGCGAGAGCGGCCTTACCGACAGGGCGACCGTCCTGAAAATGGCCTCGATTGGGGTGGACGCCGTGCTCATAGGAGAGGCCCTGATTCGGTCGACCGACATGGGGGCCATGCTGAGGGAGCTGTCTCGTTGATCAAGATAAAGATCTGCGGGATCACCTGTGCCGAAGACGCCCGGCTTGCAGCCGAGGCGGGTGCGGATGCTCTGGGCTTTGTGTTCCATCAAGAGAGTCCACGCTTCGTGGGGCCGGAAGATGCCCGCCGTGTTATCGAGACTCTACCGCCTCTGGTGATCCCGGTGGGCGTCTTCGTTGATGAAACGCCCGAAGCCGTGGCAGCGATATGCTGGTTCTGCGGGATCCCCGTGGCCCAACTCCACGGAGACGAGACGCCTGAGCAGTGCCTCGACCTGGAGCGGGAAAAAAGGATCAAGGTCATCAAGCCCCGCCGCCTGAGGAACCAGGCGGACCTCTATGGTATGGGGGGGTATCAGGTTCACGGATTCCTGGTGGACTCTTGGGAGTCCGAACGCAAGGGAGGAACGGGGCATACAGGGGATTGGGGGCTCGCCTCCAGGGCCCGAGTCCACGGCCCGATCATTCTGGCGGGCGGCCTCCGTCCCGACAATGTGGGTGAGGCCATTACAGCGGTTCGTCCCTATGGCGTGGATGTGAGCACCGGAGTCGAGCGTTCGCCGGGTCGCAAGGACAAGGCCTTATTGAGGGCCTTTGTGCGAGCCGCTCGCGTAGGGGGGGCGATCCAGTCAGAACCGAGCAGCTATAGAACTGGCGCATAAATTAAAATTCATGCGCCAGTTCTATACGGCACATGAATGCTTTCATGTTGCAGTCTGAAGTTTGGAGTATGACATTTTGCAAAATGACCTTGCTTGCGGACCTAATAGAGGCTGAACTGGGCGCAAATCTACAAATCATGAAAAATTCTGAACAACATTTTACAAAATTGTCCACAAGTATTCGCTCAGTCCTAGCATCAAAAATGTCCGAAAACCCTTGAAACATGAAAGTATTCATGTGCTCAATAGAGGCGCTGCATATGTTTATGCGGCGACTCTATAGAAGGATGAAATGGTCGAAAGATGAAAAAGCCGCAGAGCGATTCAGCCGATCTTCAAAGATTTGTGCTCCCGGATGAAAAAGGGCATTTCGGACTCTTCGGGGGGCGATTTGTGCCCGAGACCGTGATCCCGGCTCTCCAGGAGCTCGAGGACTGCTACCAAAGACTCACAAATGACCTGTCCTTTCAGGAAGAGCTGACCGGATATCTGTCGACCTATGCAGGACGCCCCAGCCCGCTCTACCGGGCCGTGAGGATGTCCGAGGAACTGGGGGGGATTCGGGTCTATCTGAAGCGGGAGGATCTCAATCACACAGGGGCCCACAAGATCAACAACACGCTGGGCCAGGTCCTGATGGCAAAGCGTATGGGAAAGCGGCGCGTCATTGCGGAGACCGGGGCCGGCCAGCATGGTGTGGCGACCGCCACGGCCGCGGCCAAGCTCGGGATGGAGTGCTCGGTCTATATGGGGGAAGAGGATACCGAGCGGCAGTCCCTCAATGTATTCCTGATGCAGCTGCTCGGGGCCCGCGTGATCCCTGTCACATCGGGGACGCGCACCTTGAAGGACGCGATCAACGAGGCCATTCGAGATTGGGTGACCCGGGTTCGGGACACCCATTATGTGATCGGCTCCGTGGTCGGCCCCCACCCGTACCCTATGATCGTGAGGGATTTCCAGTCGGTCATAGGCAGAGAGGCCCGCGAGCAGGTGCTCGCCATGGAGGGCCGACTTCCTGACCGCCTCATCGCATGCGTCGGCGGGGGCAGTAACGCCATGGGCCTCTTCCATCCGTTCATGGGAGACGCTGGAGTGAAGTTCATTGGTGTGGAAGCAGCCGGGTTGGGCATCGAAACCGGACAGCACGGAGCCACGCTTGGGGCGGGTGACGTGGGAGTCCTCCACGGGGCCTGTTCGTATGTCCTCCAGGACGAGGGCGGACAGATTCACCCGACCCATTCCGTCTCGGCCGGGCTCGATTACCCGGGGGTCGGCCCCGAGCTCAGCCATCTAAAAGAGATCGGACGCCTGGACTGCAAGTCGGTCACGGACGACGAAGCGGTCGAGTCATACCACTATCTGGCCAGGACAGAGGGAATCCTGCCCGCCCTGGAGAGCGCACACGCAATCGCGTATTTGCGCAGGAGCGCACAAGAAATGGCTCCGGGCGAGTTGGTCGTGCTAAACCTCTCGGGCCGTGGGGACAAAGACGTGAACCAGATAACGAAGATGCAATCATCATGAAGAGAATAGAAAATACCTTCGAGAGACTCGCCGCGGCACGGGAGAAGGCCCTGATCGTCTTCCTGACGGCAGGCGATCCGGACCTCCCTACCACCTGGGCGCTGGTGCGTGCTGCGGCCGGCGCCGGAGCCGATGTGGTGGAGCTGGGCATTCCATTTTCCGACCCCCTTGCGGACGGGCCGACCATCCAGAAGGCTAGCGAACGCGCTCTGGCCGGTGGCGTGCAGCTGGTCCATGTGCTGGATATGATCGAGCAACACAGGCATGAGGTGGAGATCCCTATAATCCTGATGGGGTATTACAATCCCATACTGAGCAGCGGACCGGAATCCTTTGTAAAGCGAGCCGCCGGAATCGGCGTGGACGGCGTGATCGTGCCCGACCTCCCGGCGGACGAGGGGGAGACCTTTTACCAATCCCTGCGCGAAGCCGGGATTGCGCCCATTCTCATGCTCGCCCCCACGAGCACACCCGAGAGAATCCGTCTCGCCGCCGGCACAGGAGCCGGTTTTCTCTATTACGTATCACTCACGGGTGTTACCGGAGCAAGAGAGAGGCTGGCGACCTCTATTCCGGAGAAGATAGGAGAGCTCCGCCAGTATACGGATTTGCCGATAGCAGTCGGCTTCGGGATCTCCAGGCCCGAACATGTGACTGCACTGGCGCCCCATGTAGACGGCGTGGTGGTGGGAAGCGCCCTTGTAGAAATAGTGGAACAGTCGGCTAGAGAGGAGTGTGGAAAAGCGGTGTTGCAACAGGCCGCTTCCTTTATAGCCGCCCTGAAGAAGCCGACTAGCCCCGGATGAGATTCCCCTCGACAGTGTCATGACTTCCTCGCGCATTTGTCATCTGTCTTTTTCGATAATACGGATCATTCTGGTTGTGTCTCTCTCCCAAAAAGCCTGGTCCCAGGAGCAAGAGCTGAAGGGATTTCTCAAAGGGGAGGGACCCATCGAGATCACGGCCGAATCCCTCTCCTATCGACAGGAAGACGGCATCATCCTGGCCAGCGGGGATGTGGTCGTCACAAAGGGCGAGGTCTCGATCCGGGCCGGTCGTGTCGAAATGAACTTGAATGAAAGTACCGTCCGTGCCTCCGACGGGGTGATCTACAACGATGGAAGAGGTTTGCTGAAGAGCGACGAGGCCTGGGTCGACTTTGCCACTGAAGTCGGCATCGTGCTCAACGGCGAGTTCGACCTGCTAGGGGACGGATATCATATCGAGGGAGCAAAGATCGAGCGTTTGGGGCCGGATCGGTATTATGTGTCGGACGGCTCCCTTACCACCTGCCGGTGCCGGCAGGGGCCCCTTCCCTGGCGATTCCGGGGGCGCGAGCTGGATATCGAGCTCGGAGGGTACGCTACGGTGAGGGGGGCTGTTCTGGAGGCATGGGGAGTGCCGATTTTTTATCTTCCCTATGGGTTTTATCCGGTGAAGACGGAAAGGCAGACCGGCCTTCTCATGCCCAGCTTTCACCGGTCCGGACGAAACGGCTATGGATTCGAGCTCCCTTTCTTCTGGGTCCTCCATGACCAGGCTGACCTCACCGTTACTCTTCATTCCATGACAAAGCGCGGGGTGAAGCCGGAAGGAAGACTTCGCTATACACTGAAGAGGGGGGATGGGGAGATCGAGGGGACCTGGATCGACGACTGGCGGGAAGAAAAAGATAGATGGGCCCTGTCCGCCCGGCAGGGCCTTGAGAGCTCGAGCGGCGCCTATCTCCGGTGGGATGTCCGCCTGATCAGCGATGACCGTTTTCTGGAGGACTTCCACCTGGATGTTGGGAAGCGTTCCCAGCGGGCCATCGAGTCCCGGGCCCGTATCGGGAAGCGCTGGGAAAACGGGTATCTCGACATCTCCTTTTCTTATTTTGAGGACCTTATCACGGATGTGTTCCTCCTTCCCGTGGTTTGGCCTGGGATTCCCGATACGTCGACTTCGGGCCTTCCTTCCACGGCGGATGTCAGGATCGACACAGTGACCATGCAGCGGCTTCCGGTCGTCTCGGCCGGGATCCCCGTCACGCGGCTGCCGGTCCTGCCTGCAACCGTGGAGGTGAGCGCCTCCTTTATCAACTTTGCCCCGGACAATGGAAGGATGAGCCTCTCCTTGGCAGGCTCTCCGGAAGTCCGGGCTCCCCTCCAAGGGACCCACAGGCGGCGGATGGAGATCTCCCCGGCGATACGCATGCCTATCCATCTAGGCCCTTACATGGAGTTCTCTCCCGGATTTGGCCTGTATGCAATCGCCTCGGACGTCGGAGAAGCAGGCGGCACGATAAGGTCCAGGCTGCTCACGGAATTGTCCGCTGTTCTGGCGACGACTCTCAGCAAGGTCTACAGATGGCGCCATCTCTCCCTCAAACATATCGTACGCCCTGAATTGACGTATCTTTATCTCGATTCCCCTGTGCGTGACGAGTTCCCAGTCTATGATGGGCTCGATGAGTACATCTCCATTCACCGTATCGGCCTCTCCCTGCAGAGCCGCCTTTATGCACGGTCAGGTAATCAGGACGGGAAAAGGGAAGCGATCCCCCTGGCCCGCATTCAGATTTCAGGTTCCCTCGATATCGATGAGGCCGCCGGCGGGCATGGAGGCAGGTCTGGAGAAACCGGAGAAACTCCCTTGACCGACATTGCCGTGGAGGCCGAGATCGTTCCGGTCCCGGGTCTCTCGCTGTCGGCCGACGCCGTATATGATCCTAGGGGCGAGAGATTCATTCGAACCAGTGCCCTCATGTCCTTTCTATATGGCAATGGAAACAGTCTGAGTGCCGGGGTTCAGCACGGTCGAAGCCATTGGGTGAGCGGTGCTAACCGGCCCGAGATCTCAGGCACCTTGGTGCGAACCTACCAGGCCGAAGAGGTGCCGCTCCTTCTCCTCGCGGGGGGGCGTTTGACCCTGTTTCGTCACTTCGGCTTGTTCTTGCAGGGGCGTTACATGCTCGATGGGGAAGGACGCCTCGAGCACGTCATAGGGGTGGATTACCGTTCACGGTGCGATTGCTGGGAGATTCGCCTCCTCATGCGAAAGACCGAACGGCCCGACGATCTCGACTTCGCCGTGAAATTCAATCTCCTCGGATTCTAAGCGATCCTCATCCAGTGGACGCTTGACGCTAATTCCGGATTTCTATATATTAACGGATTCATTAAGCATTCTTCCAATAACACAAAGACTAAGGCAGGTGCTTCCTTGAAGGGTCTAATTCTAAGTGGTGGAAAAGGGACGAGGCTCAGGCCGCTCACGCATACGAGCGCCAAACAGCTTGTCCCGGTAGCGAACAAACCGATCCTGCTTTTCGGCCTCGAGGCGATCCGGGACGCCGGCATTACGGACATCGGTATCGTCGTGGGAGATACGAAGGACGAGATCAAAGCCGAGGTGGGAGATGGGAGCCGCTGGGGAGTCAAGGTAACATACATCGAACAGGATTCGCCCCTCGGCCTGGCCCACGCCGTCATGATCAGCGAGGATTTTCTGGGCGATGACTCCTTTGTGATGTATCTTGGCGACAACATCATCCTCGGCGGAATCAAGGATCTCGTCGAGGAGTTCCAGAGGGATCGCCCAAATTCGCAGATCCTCCTCATCCCTGTTCCAAATCCTTCGATCTTCGGCGTGGCCGAACTCTCCGGGGGCAAGGTCGTAAGGCTGGAGGAGAAGCCCGCAGAGCCGAAGAGCAACCTCGCCCTCGTTGGCGTGTACATGTTCGATCGGAACATCTTCGAAGCTGTCAAGGCGATCAAGCCGTCCAAGCGGGGCGAGCTGGAGATCACGGACGCCATTCAGTGGCTGATCGACAATGGATACGAAGTGAACCCCCACCTTGTGAAAGGCTGGTGGAAGGACACCGGCATGGTGGAGGACATGCTCGAGGCCAACAGGATGATCCTCGACCTGCTGGAAGAGCGGATAGACGGCCATGTCGATGAAGCCTCGGAGGTCCACTTCAAGGTCGTCATAGAAAAGGGAGCTGAAGTAATCAACAGCACGGTGCGCGGACCGGCGATCATCGGGGAAAATACGAAGATCATCAACTCCTTCATTGGCTCGTTCACATCGATCGCTCAGGGATGCCGGATAGAAAACAGCGAGGTCCGGCACAGCATCATCATGGAGAATTGTTCCATCCTCGACGTAGAAACAGTCGGAAAGCTTCGCATCGAGGACAGCCTGATCGGCCGAGATGTAGTGGTAAACCGAACGACGAAGCGGCCCCGGGCCGAGCGTCTTATCCTGGGCGACCACAGCATGGTGACCCTGCCGTAAGGCGGATTTCAGAGAGGATCCCGCTGTGGGGTGCCCCAAAATTTATTTCGATGCGAAGAGGAGGTCGCCCGCGGAGATATGACGATCGAGACGATTCTGGTCACAGGAGGAGCCGGCTTCATCGGCTCGAATTTCATCCACTTTACCATAGCCTCCCACCCGGAACGCCGGGTTATCAACCTCGATAATCTCACCTACGCGGGAAACCTGGAAAATCTTCGGGATGTCGAGGGCTCGGACAAATATCGATTCAAAAAAGGGGATGTCGAGGACCGGGAGCTGGTATCCAGGCTCTTCGACGAGGAGAGGGTAGACGCCGTTGTAAACTTTGCTGCCGAGTCTCATGTGGACCGGAGCATCGAGGAGCCGAGCGTCTTCCTCCGCACCAATGTGCTCGGCACCCAATGCCTGCTCGAAGCCTCGCGCGCGGCCGGGGTCTCTCGCTTCGTCCAGGTCTCGACGGACGAGGTCTACGGATCTCTCGGGGAGACAGGCCTCTTCGTGGAAACGATGCCCCTCATGCCGAACAGCCCGTACTCGGCCAGCAAGGCGGCCGCAGACCTGCTCCTGCGCTCCTACTTCAAAACCTATCAATTCCCCGGAATTATAACACGTTGCTCCAACAACTACGGCCCCTATCAATTCCCGGAGAAGATGATTCCCCTCTTCATATCCAACGCCATGGAAGATCGGGAGATCCCGATGTACGGGGACGGCCTCTATGTGCGGGATTGGATCCATGTCATGGACCACTGTGAAGCGATCGACAGGGTGCTCCAGAATGGGGAGCCTGGAGAGGCTTACAACATCGGAGGTAACAACGAACACACGAATCTCGATGTGACCCTGGAGATCCTCCGTCAGCTCGGCAAGCCGGAGTCTCTGATCCGCAGCGTGAAAGACCGTCCTGGCCACGACCGCCGGTATGCCATCGATTCCTCGAAGATCCGGCGTGAGCTGGGGTGGACGCCGAAGCGGAGCTTCACGGACGGGATCGCGGAGACGATAGACTGGTATGTGAAAAACCGGCAGTGGTGGGAAAAGATCAAGAGCGGCGAGTACCGGGCATACTACGACCGGATGTACAAAGGACGGTAGAGGGATGCGCATTCTCGTCGTGGGACATCGCGGAATGCTGGGAGCCGACCTCATGACGATCGCACGTGACGGCCACGAAAGCCTAGGGGCCGATATAGATGAGGTCGACATCTCGGATCTCGGTTCCACTCGATCGCTTGTTCGAAACTTGCGACCGGAAGTCGTCATCAATACGGCGGCCTACACGGATGTGGATGGGTGCGAGACAGACGAAGCTTTGGCCTTCAGAGTCAATGCGGAGGGGCCGCAAAACCTGGCCATCGCCTGCCGGGAGGCTCACTGCTCCCTCTATCATGTGAGCACCGACTATGTCTTTGACGGCGAGAGCCGCAATCCCTATGGTGAGGCTGATCGAACAAATCCCGTTAGTGTCTATGGCCGTTCAAAACAGAGGGGAGAAGAGCTCCTGGCGAAAGAGACCGAAAGGTTTGCGATCATACGTACATCCTGGCTTTACGGACCCGGCGGAAAGAATTTTCCTGCTACGATGCTCCGGCTCGTTGAGGAAAAAGATGAGCTGAGTGTAGTCGATGATCAAGAAGGCAGCCCCACCTATACAGTTGACCTTGCCGACGCCATCCTTGCTCTCATAGAGCGGAGCTGCAGAGGGATCTTTCATGTGACGAACAGCGGTTCATGCACTTGGTACGGCTTTGCGCGCAGGATTTTCGCGGAAGCGGGCATAACAGGTGTGACGGTGAATCCTGTCACAACGAGCGAGTTCCCCAGACCTGCCCCTCGGCCGGCCCATTCCGTGCTCGACACTGCGAAGTTCTCCCGCACCACAGGCATGAAAATGCGCATGTGGGAAGATGCGTTGCGAGAGTTTCTGAGCAGGATCGGTAAGATGGAGAAATCGGATTCTTACAGGAAGGGATCTTCTTGATGGAAACAACAGGGCGGCGGTGCTTCACGGTGATCATGGCCGGGGGGAGAGGGACGAGATTCTGGCCGCGAAGTCGACGAATTCGGCCCAAACAACTTCTCGACATCGTCGGGAAAACACCCATGGTCTCACAGACCGTGGACCGAGCAGAGCGATTCACATCCGGACCGTCCGACATTGTTCTGGTGACGGAAGAGGCGAATGCCGGGGCCCTCAGGGACTGCGTTCCCCACATTCCGTCGGAGAATATCCTTGTGGAGCCGGTGGGCAGGAACACCGCGGCATGCATCGGTTTCGCGGCCGAGGTGCTGGCGCGCCGGGATCCAGATTCGGTCATGGTGGTCCTCCCCGCCGACCACGCCATTAGCGATGTGGACGGTTTTGTGAAGACGATTCGGGAAGCGGTATTGGTGGCGGGCGCCACCGGGGCACTTGTAACGCTCGGCATTAAGCCTTCCGGGCCGGAGACCGGGTACGGATACATCCATACCGGCTCATCCCTCGAGCGCACGGACGGGCTCGAGGCGTATCGAGTGGAGCGCTTTGTCGAGAAGCCCGACCTTCTGAAGGCCAAGCAATACGTCTCCAGGGACGATTATTACTGGAACAGCGGAATGTTCATATGGCGCGTTTCCTCGATCCGGGCGGCCATAGAGTCCCACCTGCCGGAGCTCCACAAAGGCCTCGAGGTCGTGGGAGAAGCGCTGTCAGAGGGAAAGCTGGACGTTGTGGAGAGGGTCTATCCGACGCTAGAGTCGATCTCGATCGACTACGGCGTGATGGAGAAGGCCTCGGAGGTGGTGATGATCCCGGCGTCGTTCTCATGGAGCGATGTGGGAGCTTGGGACGCCCTAGAAGGAGTCTTTGAGGAGGATGCGGAGGGGAATGTCGTGAGAGCGCCTCATTTTGTGGGTATCGACACTCGTCGATGCATACTGTACAGCAGCGATCGACTCCTGGCCACGATCGGACTCGAAGATGTGATCGTTGTGGACGCCGGCGATGCTGTGCTGGTCTGTCAGAAAGATCGCGCACAGGATGTCAAGGCCCTTGTCGAAGCGCTCGAATCCAAGGGCCTAGAGAAATTTCTGTAAAAGAAAAACAGCGAATCCGGATAGAAAGATATCCATTTAGTAAGTTCGAAATGAACGAATCAAACTCTTAAGGAGAGATATCCGTGAACATAAGCGTAGTAGGCGTCGGCTATGTGGGCCTGGTCACGGGCGCCGTGTTTGCCGACCTGGGCAACGATGTGATCTGCGTCGATGTGGACGAGGCCAAGATCGAGGGACTCAATAACAGCGTGATGCCGATCTATGAGCCTGGCCTCGAGGAGATGATCGAGCATAATGCAAGGGACAAGCGTCTCGTCTTTACCACGGATATCAAGTTCGCGGTTGAACAGTCCCAGGTGATCTTCATCGCCGTGGGCACCCCTCCCCAACAGAACGGAGAGACCGATCTGTCTTACGTGACCCAGGTGGCCGAGGACATAGGAAAGCATATAAACGATTACAAGGTCATCGTGAACAAATCGACGGTCCCGGTGATGACGGGCGACCTGGTGGCCGACATCATCGAGAAGTCCAAGCGCCGCGCCGTGGAATTCGATGTGGTCTCCAACCCGGAATTCCTGAGAGAGGGGAGTGCCATCCACGACACCCTGGTTCCCGACCGGATCGTGATCGGCGCCCCAAACAAGAATGTGGCCATGATCCTTTTGGAGCTTTACGCCCAGCTCGAGCGCCCCATGCTGATCACGGATGTTCGGAGCGCCGAGATGATAAAATATGCCTCGAATGCGTTTCTGGCTACGAAGATCTCCTTCATCAACTTCATAGCCAACCTCTGCGAGAAGGTCGGGGCCGATGTCACCCAGGTGGCGAAAGGGATGGGCTACGACTCCCGGATCGGCCCTGAATTCCTTCAGGCCGGGCTCGGATTCGGGGGATCCTGTTTTCCAAAGGACGTGGAGTCCCTCATTCACACGACGGAGCGATTCGGCTGTTCCGCCGACATCCTGAAGGCCGTAATGAAGGTAAACCGTTACAGAGCGAGACACTTCGCCGAGCTGATAGAAGAGAAGCTGCAAGGGGTCAGCGGAAAGACGCTCGGAATTCTAGGCCTTTCCTTCAAGCCCAATACGGATGATATGCGCGATGCAAAGTCGATCGAGATCATCAAGGCCCTTTTGGATAAGGGGGCGGCCATCAAGGCATACGATCCGGTCTCTATTGACAACTCCAGGAAGGTCCTTCCCCAGATCACATACTGCGATAGCTCGTACGAAGCCCTGGAGGGGGCCGATGCAATGGTTCTGGTAACGGAGTGGCGGGAGTTCAAATCCCTCAATATGGAAAAAGTCAAACAGTCCATGAAACGGCCTATCATCTTCGACGGGCGCAACCTCTACTCCCAGGAGCGTAAGGAAAAAAAAGGTTTTTCCTATTATTCCATCGGGCTGGGGACCCCGCCTTCTAGGGAGCATAACCTGTAGACGCTCACCATGGGGCCGGCGTTCTGCCCGGCATTCCAAGAGAGCAGATTGACGGAGATCATGGAGAAAATTCTGATAACGGGAGGGGCCGGATTCATAGGCTCCCACTTGTGTGAAAAATTTCTCCGAGAAGGATTCAGCGTCGTATGCATGGATAATCTCCTTACAGGAACGATAGAGAACATCGCTCCTCTCTTTGAGAAGGAGAATTTTCTTTTCATCAAACAGGATGTTACTAATTACATACATATTCCCGGGCCTCTACAGGCAATCCTCCACTTCGCCTCCCCGGCCAGCCCGGTGGATTATTTGGAGCACCCCATACAGACCCTCAAGGTCGGTTCACTGGGAACGCACAAGGTTCTCGGTCTGGCCAAGGAAAAGAAAGCACGGCTCCTGCTCGCCTCGACCTCGGAAATCTATGGCGACCCGCTCGTTCATCCCCAGCGTGAGAGCTACTGGGGCAATGTAAATCCCATCGGCCCCCGAGGTGTCTATGATGAAGCCAAGCGCTTTGCTGAGGCCATGACTATGGCCTACCACCGTTTTCATGACATGGAAACGCGGATTGCGCGTATTTTTAACACCTACGGACCCCGCATGCGGGCCCATGACGGGAGAGTGGTCCCCAACTTCATCAATCAGGCTCTCCGAGGCGAGGACCTCACCGTATACGGGGACGGATTACAGACCCGAAGCTTTTGCTTTGTCACCGACCTCGTGGAAGGGATTTTCAAGCTCCTTTTTTCGGACTATACAAGCCCGGTGAATCTAGGCAATCCCAGGGAGATGACCATCTTGGAGTTCGCTAAGAAGATTTCCGCGCTGAGCCCCAATAAATCCAGCATAAAAATGTGCCCCCTTCCGGTGGACGATCCTAAGGTTCGACAGCCGGATATCTCTCTGGCCCGTGAGCGTCTCGGTTGGGAGCCGAAGACACCTCTGGATGAAGGACTGCGCCGCACCTTCGATTATTTTCGCCGGAAAATACAAGACGGACTCGAGGGAACATGAGGGAATGTGTCACCGGGATCGACCTCGGCGGAACCAATGTTCGCCTGGCCCTCATCAGCCGCGATGGGGATATTCTGTACAAGGTTCGATACCCGACCCAAGTGGGCGATGGCTTGGAGAGCATAATCAGAAAGCTCTCGGAGCAGATCGCGGAAAGCTGCAATCAGGGACACGAGGTAAGAGCCGTAGGTATCGGGACAGCAGGGGCCGTGCTCTTTGAAGAAGGCATTGTTACGTCTTCGCCTAATTTTCCTGATTGGAGTGATGTCGAGTTCAAAACACAATTGGAAAAAGAGCTGGAGAAAGAGAGACCGCTCCGGATCGTCGTGGACAATGACGCGAATGCGATTGCATTAGGAGAGGCCTGGCGTGGAGTTGCAAAAGGGGTGGACAGCATGATCTGCTTCACCCTCGGAACCGGCGTGGGAGGCGGTATCGCACTCGGAGGGAAGATATGGAGAGGGTCACTAGGCATGGCCGGCGAGGTCGGCCACATCACCATCGAACCCGACGGTCCTGAATGCAACTGCGGTAGCCGCGGCTGCCTGGAGGCCTATGCCAGCGCAACGGGTCTTTCGAACTGGGTGCGATTCGTCTTGACAGGGGGGGACGAATCGATGCTGAGGGAGGTGGCGGAGAGGGTAAATGGAGTGATTCCGGCCCGTGAGATCTATGAATGCGCCCTCAAAGGAGACCGTCTGGCCAGGGATGCCTGGAAGCGGCTCGGCTGGGCCTTGGGAATTGGGGTAGCGGACGTGATCAGCGTGCTAAATGTGGAGATGGTGGTGATCGGTGGGGGCGTCGGTCGGGCATGGGAACTCTTCAGCGACGCGATGCTCCGTGAGGTCCGGAGTCGCGTCTACTCCATGGCCGGGTCATGCACACAGGTGCGGCCTGCAAATCTGGGCGACGACGCCGGAGTTCTGGGCGCGGCGAAGATGGCATGGGAATCCATGTGAGCCGGCAGGGCGCACGTCCCATGGCAGAGAGGAATACAAAGGATTGAGCGATCCATTGAAAACGAAACATAAAAAGTCCGTGATCCGTGAATACGCCGAGGCCTTCGCCATCGCAATCCTGCTGGCCTTGTTCATTCGGACTTTTGTCGTCCAGGCCTTTAAGATCCCATCCGGATCGATGATACCCACGCTGGAGATCGGGGATCATATCTTGGTGTGCAAATTCCTTTACGGGATCAAAATCCCTGTGGTCAATCACTGGTTGATCCGATTCTCCGATCCGAAGCGCGGAGACATCATCGTCTTCAGAGAGCCGAAGAACCAGGACAAGGATTACATCAAGCGAGTCATCGGTCTTCCCGGCGATCGGATAGAAATCCAAAAACAGAAGGTGATTATCAATGGCGAGGTCTTCTCAGACCCATACGGTCACTATATCCAGGGCGCCTATGGCCACCCGATCAAGAAATTCGGCCCCGTTGTCGTGCCGGAGGAGAGTTTCTTTGTGCTCGGCGACAACCGGGATAGAAGCTCGGACAGCCGGGCATGGGGATTCGTGCCGTACCCCCTCATCAAAGGGAAGGCCTTCATTATTTATTATTCGAAAGACGGGGAATTCTACAATGTGCGGTGGGGGCGGATAGGAAAGGTGCTTCACTGACGGGGGGCGAGCTGTCATCCGTCCCGCTTGAACTCCTGTAGAGATTTTGATAGTACCTATCCATGTGACAAAAAGAATAAATACAAAGGGCGATTAACTCAGTGGTAGAGTGCCATCCTCACACGGTGGAAGTCGCTGGTTCAAATCCAGTATCGCCCACCAGGAAAGTCTGAGAAAGCCTCTGAGTTTCCCAGAGGCTTTCGCTATTGTTGGAGGGGGGGGAATGAACCCATCTATTGAATCAACGCCAAGGAGTTAATATGCCCAGAGCGCTCATCACTGGAATCACCGGGCAGGACGGATCTTATCTTGCAGAATTTCTCCTGGATAAGGGGTACCATGTCACCGGAATGGTTAGACGCCTCAGCATGGAAAACTATGAGAGGATCGAGCATCTGCGGGAGAAGATCGACCTCATTCAGGCCGACCTTCTCGACCAGCTTTCTTTGATCAAGGTTTTACAGACGGTCGAACCCGATGAAGTCTACAACCTCGCCGCCATGTCTTTTGTCCCGATCTCTTGGAGCCAACCTGTGCTCACCGGGGAGTTCACCGGTCTCGGGGTGACACGGCTGCTGGAGGCTGTACGCCTGGTGAATCCCAAGCTTCGATTTTATCAGGCCTCGAGCAGCGAGATGTTCGGAAAGGTTCGAGAAGTCCCCCAGAACGAAAAAACCCCTTTTCACCCAAGGAGCCCATACGGCGCGGCCAAGGTCTATGGCCACTGGATTACGGTGAATTACCGAGAGAGCTATGATATCTACTCGTGCTCGGGCATTCTGTTCAACCACGAATCCCCGCGCCGGGGAAAAGAGTTCGTCACACGGAAGATCACGGATGGAGCGGCCCGCATCAAGCTGGGACTCGCCAAAGAGCTCAGAATGGGAAACCTGGATGCCAAGCGAGACTGGGGATACGCGGGAGACTATGTGCGGGCCATGTGGCTCATGCTCCAGCAGGATGCTCCGGAAGATTATGTGGTTTCATCCGGACAAACACACTCGGTCCGCGATCTCCTCGATGTCGCCTTCGGTCGCCTCGACCTCGACTGGAAGGATTACGTGGTCATCGATCCTAAATTTGTGCGGCCCGCCGAGGTCGATCTGCTCCTCGGGGATCCGTCCAAGGCCAAGTCGGGGCTCGGCTGGAGCCCGACGGTCTCTTTCAATGAGCTCATCGAGATGATGGTGGACGCCGACCTAAAGGCGCTGAGAGAGACGATGGGATGACCGAACGCGATACCGCGATGATCACCGGTATCGGGGGCTTCGTCGGGATGTATCTGGCGAGGTATCTTCTGAGCCAGGGTCTGCGGGTGACCGGAACTGTCTTCACGGCCGAGGACAAACAGAACGTCCGCATCCTGACCGAGGATCCTGATTGCCCGGTCTCTGAAGAGGATATCGAGGAGTGCGATCTTCGCGACTCGGAGCGGATCACGCGTTTGATTTCCGAGATCAGGCCGCATCAGATCTATCACCTCGCCGCGGTCACCTTTGTCCCCACATCCTTTGAAGATCCCCGGATGACCTTTGAGATCAACCTTCTCGGAACGCTCAACCTCTTCAACGCCCTTCTGCGAGCATCTCCCCACAGCCGGGTTCTCTGCGTCAGCTCCGCCGATATATACGGCCTCATCGAAAAGTCGGATCTTCCGATCCAGGAGACATGCCCCCTGCGCCCTCTGAGCCCGTATGCCGTTAGTAAGGCGAGCGCAGACCTGCTGGGTTTCCAGTTCGCCAAGACCTATGGGCTTCATGTCGTACGGGCCCGCCCCTTCAACCACACGGGCCCGGGCCAGTCCTCCCGGTTCGTCTGTTCCGACTTCACCCGGCAGGTCGCGGAGATCGAGACCGGCAAACGGGATCCGGTCCTGTTGACGGGAGATCTGAGTGCACGGCGCGATTTTTCCGATGTCCGGGACGTGGTGGAAGCCTACTTTATTGCCCTTCGCTCGGCCACTCCGGGCGAGGCGTACAACATCTGTTCAGGCAATGCCTATTCAATAGAAGAGATTCTCAGCATGGTCCTAAATTTCAGCAGGAACCATGTGGAAGTACGCCAGTCCGATGAAAAGATGCGTCCTTCTGACATAGAGGTCACCATGGGAGACAACAGAAAATTGAGGGAGGCAACGGGCTGGGGGCCGAAGATACCGCTCGAGCAGACGATCAGCGATATGCTGAATGACTGGCGCGAAAGGGTTTAGTCGTCTCAAGACGAGAGTGCCCGAGCAGGTTCGTCACAGTAAATGGAGGAACAAGCCATGTCGGGTCATTCAAAGTGGAACAGCATCAAACACAAGAAGGCTCGTGAAGATGCCAAGAGGGGGAAGATCTTCACCAAGATGATCCGTGAGATCACTGTGGCGGCGCGCGCGGGCGGAGGGGATCCGAATGGAAACCCACGCCTGCGAACCGCGATTTTGACTGCCAAGGCCGTGAACATGCCCGCCGACAATATAGAGCGGGCCATAAAGAAGGGAACCGGTGAGCTCGAGGGTGTAAGTTATGAGGAGTTCACCTATGAAGGATACGGCCCCAACGGCGTTGCGATACTGGTAGAGATCCTCACGGACAACCGGAATCGCACGGCCGCCGATATCCGCAGGATCTTCACCCGGGGGAACGGCAATCTCGGCGAGAACGGGTGTGTTGCCTGGATCTTCGAAAAAAAGGGGATCATCACCTTTGAAAAGGCGAACTTTAACGAAGACGTGCTCATGGAGAGCGTCCTTGAATCGGGTGCGGAGGATATGGACGACTCCGACGAGACCTACTTCGAGGTTTATACGAGTCCCGGAGATTTTGTACAGGTAAAGGAGTATTTCGATAGCAAGGGACTTGCCTACAGCCTTTCCCAGATCACCATGATCCCTCAGAATACAGTGCACCTCGAAGGAAAGGAGGCGGAGCAAACCCTGAAGCTCATCGAAACCCTCGAGGATCAGGACGATGTCCAGAACGTGTATGCCAACTTCGATATCCCTGATGAGGTGATAGAGGAGATTGAGGGCGCATAAGGGCATGCGGGTGATCGGAATCGATCCGGGGATCGCCAGGACAGGCTACGCTGTGCTCGATACGTCAGGACAAAATGCCGCCTGCCTCGAGAGCGGGGTGATAACTACCGCGGCGGGGGAGCCATTCGGCAAGCGGCTGCATCAAATCTACCAGGCCCTTATAGAGAGGATCGATCGTCATCGGCCGGGCGAGGCGGCGCTCGAGAAGGTCTTTCACTCCCGGAACACAAAAGCCGCTCTGAATCTGGGCCACGCTCGGGGGGTGGCCATGCTCGCCGCCGTACAGGCCGGGATCGAGGTCTTCGAATACAGTCCCCTGGAGATCAAGCAGGCCGTGGCCGGGTACGGGAGGGCCGATAAGCGTCAGGTCCAGGAGATGGTCACGACACTCTTGGGATTGAGCCAGCTCCCGCCCCCCGACGCAGCCGACGCCATGGCTGCCGCCCTCTGCCATACCCACTCAGCGGAATTTTTAAGAAAGATATCCCGATAATTTTTTCCTTCGGAAAAAATTATATATAGAAAATTTAATGGAAAAAACGCATTGAAGGAAAACAATGGAGCTGTGATGAATTTATATAAGGCGGGTCCAACGTGATTGCATATCTCAGGGGAAAGCTCATTAGCCGGTCGGACACGGCCATGGTGGTCGATGCGAACGGGGTGGGATATGAGGTCTTTGTGCCGGCCTCGACGCTGGAGAGGATGCCCGTGCCCGGCGAGGAAGTAGAGCTGCACATCCACACCCATATGCGGGATGATGGGATATCTCTCTATGGATTCGAGCGGACCGAGGAGAAGGGGATGTTCAGCCTCCTCATCGGCGTGTCCGGCATCGGCCCCAAGCTCGCCATAAACATCCTTTCAGGCATTCCAGCCGGCGAGCTCGCCGATGCGCTGGCCAGCGGAGACGAGGGGCGCATTGCCGCAATTCCGGGAGTGAGCGGGAAGCGGGCCGGACGATTGATCGTGGATCTCAGGGAAAAGGTGCAGGTCTTAGTTCAGGGAGCGGTCGGACCCGCATCGATACCGGATGAATTCAGGAGCATAGCCGATGATGCCGCTTCCGCGCTCATGAACCTCGGCTACAGGAGAATCGAGGCCAGGGAGGCGGTCGGAAAAGCAATACGGGAAGAGGGCGGGGCCGAATTCGAACAGATCCTAAGGCGCGCCCTCGACCACCTGGCTCGTTAGCGTTGATGTCCATGTAAAAAGTCGAAACCGCTCGCACGGAACGGATGATTTCGATCAAATAAACCGCGATTAAAGTCGAAATGTGGCGTTCCGTGATTGCCCTGCCGACTTTTTACGAAATCATCAGTGTTGAGAAGCAAGAGAAGGAATGATCAGCGGAGTTGTGGATGACCAGTCGGACGATCGAGCCGGGAAAGCAAGCCGAGGAGACTCCCTTTGAGTCCACCCTCCGGCCCACGAGTCTCGATGAATTCATCGGCCAGGACCAGATAAAGAGGAATCTCCGGGTATTCATCGGAGCCGCACAAGAGCGAAACGAGCACCTCGATCACGTCCTCTTCTCCGGCCCCCCCGGCCTGGGCAAGACCACCCTTGCATCGATCATCGCCCACGAGCTCGGAGTGAACATCCGTGTCACGTCCGGCCCTGCCATCGAACGCTCCGGCGATCTTGCAGCCATCCTGACCAACCTCGAGGATCGGGACGTCCTGTTCATCGACGAGATCCACCGCCTCAACCGCGTGGTGGAGGAATCACTCTACCCGGCCATGGAGGATTTCCATCTGGATCTGATCATAGGCCAGGGGCCTCACGCGAGGGCCTACCGTCTCAACCTGAAGCGCTTCACCCTCGTGGGAGCCACCACCCGGGCCGGTCTGATCACATCCCCGCTGCGTGACCGGTTCGGGGTGAACATGCGGTTGGACTACTACACTCACAAGGATCTGGAGATCGTGGTCACCCGTTCTGCTAAGCTCATGGGCGTGCCCATCGATACCGAGGCCGCCATCGAGATCGCCCGACGGTCCCGCGGAACACCGCGAATTGCGAACAGGCTACTGCGCAGGGTGCGAGATTTCGCACAAATTGAAGGCTCCGGCCTCATCGATCATGCAATGGCCGTGGACTCCCTGACCATGCTGGAGGTCGACGACCGCGGCTTCGACAAGATGGACCACAAGATCCTTCTCACCCTCATCGATAAATTCGGCGGGGGACCGGTGGGTATCGACACTCTGGCCGCGGCGGTCCATGAAGAGAAGGGCACCCTGGAAGATGTTTATGAGCCTTACCTCATACAGGAGGGCTTCCTCAACCGCACCCCGCGCGGGCGTGTGGCCACCCGGCTAGCCTACGAGCATTTCGGGAGGCCCATCGCCAGGGATCTCCAAGAACGCCTGTTCGAATAACTTGATCGCATAAGAAATCCAAATTTTTCCGTAAGAAAAGATTTAACGCAGAGGCGCAGAGAAAAAATTCGTGGAGCATATGAAAAAGATTTTTCAACCACAGAGGACACAGAGAGAGAATGAATGCAATCAACCTCTTTTTTTCTCTGTGCTCTCTGTGTCCTCTGTGGTGAATTTATATAACGTAAGGTTTGAATTATCAGAGATCAAAAGTCCGCACGAAACGCGTTAAATTTCGAATCTTCCAGACTTTCGAGGAAGTGCGGCATAAAAAGGAGCATGCAATGAAAAAGCTCTTTACACCGATCCGGATCGGTAAACTCGAAATCCCAAACAGAATCGTGATGCCGGCGATGCACCTGAATTATACAATGGGTGGAGAGGTGTCCGACCAGATCATCGACTTCTACGATGAACGCGCGGACGGGGGCGCGGGCCTGATCATCATCGGAGGCTGTGCAATCGACAAGGCCGGCGGCAGCCCCCTTTTCGTGGGGCTTGATGAGGAGCGCTTCGCCCCGGGATTGAAAAGGCTCACCGAGTCCATCCACCGGCACGAATCCCGCGTCTTCGCGCAGCTCTATCAGGCGGGACGCTACAGCTTTTCTTTTCTCACCGGCCAGAGCGCCGTGGCTCCGTCGCCGATCCCCTCTTCCTTTACCAGGGAGACCCCGCGAGAGCTCGAAGCCGACGAGATACGCGCCGTCGTGGACGCCTTCGGCGCAGCGGCGGAGAGGGCGAAGCGGACGGGCTTCGACGGGGTCGAGATCCTCGCGAGCGCCGGGTACCTGATCTGCCAGTTTCTCTCCCCCCTGACCAACAAGCGAGAGGACGACTACGGGGGCTCCTATGAGAACCGCATGCGCTTCCCCCTCGAGGTGATCCAGGCCGTGCGTGAGGCTGTGGGTGAGTCCTTTCCGGTGCTGATTCGGGTTGCCGGAAACGATTTCATGCCGGGGAGCAATACGACCGACGAAATCAAGACCTTCTGCCGGACTTACGAGGAGGCCGGCGTGGACGGGATCAACGTCACAGGCGGGTGGCATGAAACAAAAGTCCCCCAGCTGACCTATACGGTTCCGCAGGCGGGGTTCGTCTACCTCGCCCACAGGATCAAGCGTGCCGTCGGTGTGCCGGTCATCGCCTCCAACCGGATCAACGATCCGGACCTGGCCGAGGCCATCCTCAACCAGCGCCGGGCCGACCTCGTTGCCATTGGGAGGGCTCTCATTGCCGATCCCATGTTCCCCAGGAAGGCCGCCGAGGAGCGCGAGGAAGAAATCGCGCCCTGTATAGGGTGCAACCAGGGCTGCTTCGACGCTGTCTTCCAGGGTAAGCCGGTCGGGTGCCTGGTCAATGCCCGTGCTGGCCGGGAAAAGGAGATGGCCATCGAGCCGGCATCGCACCCGCGCCGCATCCTGGTGGCCGGAGCCGGTCCCGCCGGCATGGAGTTTGCGCGGGTGGCCGCCATGCGCGGCCACCAGGTCCAGGTCCATGAGAAGGGCGGCGAGCTGGGGGGGCAGTTCACCACTGGGTGCACACTTCGGGAGAAATGGGAATTCCACAACCTCATAGAGTATCTGGACACGCAGCTCGGCCTGCTGGATGTCGATGTGAACCTCTTCTCCGAGGTGGACGATGAGCTCGTGGAGAGGGAAACGCCGGATATCGTGGTCGTGGCCACCGGGGCTCGTCCTCGAACGCTCGACATTCCCATCTCGGATAATGCGAAGGTTGTCACCCCATCCGAGGTCCTTCGCGGCGAGGTCGAAGTCGGAGATACAGTGGCCATTATCGGCGGAGGAGCGGTCGGGTGCGATGTGGCGCTCCACCTTGCGAGGGAGGGGGCCATCGATGCAGAGACGGCCTATTTCCTGCTGGACAGCGAGGCCGAGACACCGGAGACGATCCGTGAGCTGATACGGGATGGGGGCAGGAAGATCACGATCATCGAGATGCTCGACAGGGCCGGCAACGGGATCGGCAAGACGACCCGATGGGTGGTGCTGCAGGACCTGCGGCGCCGGGGCGTAGAGATCCTCACCGAGGCCACAGCACGGGAGATCGAGGGAAAAGAGGTGATGGTCGAGACCCCGGAAGGTCGCCTTGCCGTTCCGGCGGACACGGTCATCATGGCGGTCGGCACAGAGTCGGAAAATCAGCTGTGCAGATCCCTCGAGGGGAAGGGGGTCGAGATCATCTGCATCGGCGACGCAATAGAGCCGCGCAATGCCTTGGAGGCCATATCCGAATCGATGCAGGCCGCGATAAAGGTTTAAAAAAATGGTCCTTGACAGTTACCTGAAAAAGATGTTAAATGGAAAAACTCTGTTGACTGAATTGTCATTCATTTTTTCATTGGGCACAATGAACCAATAAGAAAAGGAGGTATGTGGCATGACCGTAAAGGAGATTTTCGAAACCCAGATTCCCGATGGAATTAAGGAAGACCCGTCCAAGGCAAAGAGCATCAACGCGATTTACCAGTTCAACGTCTCCGGTGATGGCGGCGGCAACTGGTACGTCGATCTCAAAGCGGATCCTCCTGAGGTGAAAGAGGGATCAAACGATGCTGCCCAGTGCACAATCACTGTCAACGATGAAGACTTCGTGAAGATCGTGACAGGCGAGCTCAATGCCCAGATGGCTTTCATGTCGGGCAAGATCAAGATTGCCGGCGATATGAGCTTGGCGATGAAACTTGGCTCCGTGTTGGGCACAAAATAGGCGCGCTCCGGGCACCGATCGCCGATCGAACCTGCCCTCCAGGCCAGATTCGCTGGCAACCGCCTCTATGATATAAAGAGAGAGGGGGAATATCTCCCCCTCTCTTTTTTATTGCATGAGAAATATTAATATCGTATCATGAAACGATTCGCTCTTTGCCTCATGGCTCTCGTTCCAGCAATTGGATCGCCAGGCTTCTCGACCGGACCGGGCGGCATGCATATTTCCTTCACATCCAACCTTCAGGCCCAGGAACTTACAGAACCTTCAGACCCTAAGGGCCCTATCGATCATGCAGGACAGGCCTGGGCACTCCGGGATACGAAAAAGGGGACCGAGGAGGCAATCGCTTTTCTTCGGGCCGCCCTCCAAGAGGCTCCCGACAAAGTGGAGTACCTTGTGTGGCTTTCACAGGCCCTCTATTGGCTGGGGAGCGTGCACATAGAGGATCGCGAGGCTCGAATGGCCGTCTTCCAGGAAGGAGAACAGGTGGGAGATCGTGCTCTCCAGCTCGAACCATCCCATATCGGGGCAATGCACTGGACCGCCAATAACATCGGACGAAGGGCTGAAGAGCGGGGGAAGCTCGCGACAGTGCGTGCGCTTCGACGGATCAAGGTGCTCCAGCGAAAGACCCTCGAGGCGGACGAGACCTTCTTTTATGGCGGGCCCCACCTATTCTGGGCATTGTATTACGTGAAGGCCCCCTGGCCGATGTCGAACCTTGACCGGGCGTGCGAGCACTTCGAGAGGGCGCTGGAGATCGAGAATCGGTATCTGCGCACCTACGAGCTGTACGTTGAGTACTACCTTCTGGAAAAGGATCGTAATCGGGCTCGCAATATGCTAGAGAAGGTCCGCCGAACCCCGGCATCCATCCTTCCCGAAGCTGAGCCTGAGAACAAAGTGGCCAAGAAACACTGTGAGCTCATTTATAAAAAGCACTTCGCCCCTACTCCTGACATGGGCGAAAAAGAGAATCAGGAGCGGCCTGTTCCAGAAGGGGAGGGCGGCCATCCGAATTTCGGGAAAAATCAGCATCCATAAGCCGCCGGGACGTTCCGTTGCGGCGGCAGGCTCCATTCTCTTGGTCTATCTGTTGTGGATGGCCACTCCGACTTGGGCAAGCGGTCTTACTCTCTATGGTCTCGGCTCCCGTGGTCCCGCAATGGGAGGCTGCCTCACGGCTCTGGCCGACGATTTTTCCGCTACCTGTTACAACCCGGCAGGTGTGGTGGAGGGGAGACGGACACGCATCTCGCTCGGCCTCCAGTTCACCATGCCTCGCCTTCGCGTCAACAACAATCTCCAGACCCTCGAAGATGTAGTTGGCATTGTGGGGGGGGCCTCT
>CAZFWM010000026.1:0-6352 GCA_964522545.1 uncultured Thermodesulfobacteriota bacterium | reverse complement strand
GTCGGCGCTCCTTGAGCAAGTGCCTGTACACGTGATCACCAACCCCAAGACCGCACTAATGGGCGCGGCGAGCTACGGCCTGGAGGCGCAGAGGTGATGCCTGCCACACAACCGTCGTCGGCCCGCTGGCGGGCGCCTCTCCCCCGCTCCCTTTTGGGGGACCCTTGAAAGACCGCCTGGCCCTGGGCCTCGCAGTCTTTCTGCCCACAAAGAGCTGGCGCATGGTGAGGATCCACTTTCCTCCTCCCTCCGAGCCCATCTTCCCCCTCTACGAAGACCGAACCGAACATTTTGCCGGGATAGCGTGCCTGGGCGTCAAGCTCATTGAAGGAGTTTCGATCGGCGGGGGGGTCCTTTTTTACCCATTCGACTCTCCCAACCGGATCGAGAGTGCGGAAACGGGGGCCCTGGGTACATTCGAGGTCGACGCCGAGCTGCAGCTCATGGTTCGCTACGCCGCCCATGGAGGAATTCGCATCTCCCCGGGCGAGTTCCATGAATCTCTTGAAAAACTGGAAATCGGTCTCTCTTATCGAGGATCCATAAAGCAGTACTTTGCCCTGCCCGCCAATATCGAACTCGGATTTATGCCGGTCAGCATTACCCTGGATGGGATAAACCATTATTCCCCGGCCGAGATCAATGTGGGAATCGCGTGGCGCACCACAGAAAGACTCACTCTCGCGGTGGAGGGGGCCTGGTCGAACTGGTCCTCCTTCCCTCCGGTCCATCTCCGCTGCGGAGTGGCGGGGATAAATGAGTTTTTTCCGAACTTCGAGGATCTCTTTTATGATCCTCCACATCCCAACTTCGAGGATGTCTATACCCCGCGCCTGGGAATGGAGTACGTGCTCCGCCGGAGCGGATGGGGAGGGATCACGCTGCGGGGGGGGTATTTTTATTCACGATCGCCGGCCCCGTCCACTCAGGATAAAACAGGCCTTCTCGATTGCGACAAACATATTTTCTCCTGCGGCTTCGGGCTGGAGCTGCGGCGTTTTCTCAGTCACAAATTTGAAAAGCCTCTGATTATGGACGGGCATATACAACTCCACTACCTGGCCCGTCGGCACATACATCAGACCGGCGCTCAAGGAGGCGCCGAAACCAACCGCATCAGCGCAGACGGGCTTGTCCTTTCAGGCGGCCTCATAGTGACGCTCTCGTTTTGAAAGGAGAGCACTTGAACAGAACCTCTATTTACGCTGTCGTTTTGGTAACATTCATCTTTGTGCCGGGACGAGTACAGGCAAATCCCTTTGATATTACGGGATTCGGCTCCAGGGCTCAGGCGATGGGATGTGCACTTACCGCGGCGACAGATGATTTCGGCTCCGTCTATTACAATGCGGCCGCCCTCGTCCAGGGCGAAGGCGTAACGTTCGGACTGGAGTATTTCAATTTGTGGTCATCTCTCCGGATAAACGGAGAGAGCTTCGAGATCGACGACAGCGATATGAGCGGCGTCGCCATGGGCTTTTCGTGGAACATCAGGAAGCGTGGCCGGCGGCTGGGTCTGGGCATGGCCGTTGCGCTTCCGGACCAGGCCACGATCCGTGCCCGTCTTCTTCCGCCGCTCGAGCCTCGCTTTGTCATGATCAACACCCAGACACAACGATCCGAGGCGCTTGCCGCCGTGGCGGTCGAGCTGGTCCCCGGCCTCTCCCTCGGAGCCGGTTTTTCCATGATCGCCGGGCTCGGCGGCTCAGGCGTCCGGATCGATGCCACTCTTGGATCGACAGAGCCTGTGGCGAGCGCGGACGTAGAGATTCGGGCGGATATGGCGCCTACTGCAGGCCTGATTTTCATGCCCAGATCGGACCTGACCTTCGGCCTCGCCTTTCGCGGCCAGCTCGACTTAAAGATGAAGACCACCACCAATGCCCTTCTCCGTTTGCCGGGCGGCCGAGTGGGCTTGGGCGACTCGGGAGCCATGATAGGGCTCACAGTCGGCCAGGATATATTTTATTCCCCTAACGAAATCACGGCGGGCTGTGCGTACCGTCCGTGGGAGCGCCTTTTGATCACCGCCGATCTGTCCTGGTACGATTGGTCGAAGTTTTCGGTTCCCCCGACACTCGACATTGATTTCACCCTGGCCGGGCTCCTATCCTTCCTTATAGAGGTCCCTCCGGAGCTCGACCCCGAACTTGTCGGCATTCCTCTCAATGACACGGCCGTCCCCAGGGTCGGCCTGGAATTTCGAGCCTGCGAAACAGCCTTATTTGCTCTGGATCTGAGGGCCGGATATGCCTTCGAGAAATCTCCCGTGCCCGAACAAGAGAAATACGGGAATTACCTAGACAATGATCGTCATATAGGATCGGTCGGATGGGGCGTCTCTTTTATCGATCCGTGGAAAATCCTTTACAGACCGGCAAGCATTGACTTCCATTTTCAATATTTCCATTATGAGAGACGAGAACACAAAAAAACCGATCCCACAGATCCGGTCGGCGACATCCGGTCATCAGGGAGCCGCTTTGGGCTGGGGGTAACGTTGCGAGTGCGTTTCTGAGTCCATCGCTGTTTCCACCGGAGCGGGCAATCCAACCATGATCAGGCGGGATGAAAAACGGTATGAATGGTACGCTTGGACAGGGAGGAAGTTATGAAGAAGCCATTCATGGAGCTCCTTGAGGAGCGAATCATACTCTTCGACGGTGCCATGGGAACGGTCCTCATCGATAAGGGGATGCGGCTCGGGGAGTGCGCCGAGCAGTGGAATATCGATGCGCCGGAGACCATCGAAGAGATCCACCGAGCCTATTTCGTTGCCGGCTCCGACCTGGTTCAGACAAACACCTTCGGCGGAAATCGGATCAAGCTCGAAGGTGCCGGATTGGGGGATCGTGTCGGCCCGATCAACCGCCGCGCCGCCGAGATCGCCTGTGTCGCGCGTCCGACGTTGGGTTACGTGGCCGGCGACCTTGGGCCGACCGGAAAGCTGATGAAGCCGTACGGAGATTTGGAACCTTCGGTCCTGGAGGCGCTCTTCGCCGAGCAGGCCGAATCTCTTCTGTCGGGCGGGGCGGAGATCCTCCACGTGGAAACCATGTACGATCTGGGAGAGCTGGGCGCCGCAGTGCGGGGTGCCCGCCGAATCTCGGATGTGCCCATCATCGCCTCCATGACCTTTGAGAAGACCCCACGGGGCTACTTCACCATGATGGGCGTCAGTCCCTCAGCGTTTGTGGAATGGGCCGAGGCGGAAGGCGTGGATGTCATTGGTACGAATTGTTCCCTCACGGCAAAGGACATGGTGCCCCTCGTCCGAGAGATCAATGGGCTTACATCAAGGCCGATCATGGCGAAGCCGAACGCGGGAAATCCGGTGCTCAGAGACGGAAGGACCGAGTACTTGGAGTCGCCGGAGACATTTGCCGCAGGCTTTCCCGAGCTCGTCGATGCCGGCGCCCGGATCGTGGGGGGATGCTGCGGGACGACTCCCGCCTACCTGGCCGCGATCGCCTCCATGATCCGAGCTGAGGCGGAATGAAGAGAATGAAGAGAGTAAGGGCTTTTTTTTCGAATTGAACCTTTCGATGCAATCCTTATCATGAAAGTAAAACTCGTCATCAGCGACTTTCACGTTGGGAAGGGTAGAATCCTTGAGGACGGATCGGTCAATCTGCTCGAGGATTTTCAGATAGATCATAAGTTCATCGAGTTCCTGGAGTATTACAGCACCGGCCGGTATAAGATGGCCGAAGTGGAGCTGATCATCAATGGCGACTTCCTCAATCTGCTTCAGGTGGATTACCAGGAGGAGTTCAGCACCAAGATAACCGAGAAGGCATCGATCCATAAGATCGATAGCATATTCAAAGGGCACGCCGCGTTCTTTGACGCCCTTGCCGCGTTTGCCAAGGTCCCGAAGAAAAAGATCACCTATGTGATGGGGAACCACGACCCGGGCCTCCTCTGGCAGGGAGTCAGAGACCTCCTCGATAAAAGGCTCGAGTGCAAGGTGCACTATCCGGGGCTCTCGTACCGGTTCGATGAAATCCACATCGAGCACGGGTGTCAGTTTGAAGCGGCCAACCGGTACAATCCGAACATGTTCTTCCAGTTCAGGAGAATCCCCGAGCCTGTCATCAACCTCCCCTGGGCATCCCAGTTCGTGATCTCTGTGCTGAACCGTCTTAAGATGGAGCGGATCTATATCGACAAGATCAAGCCGTTTCGCGCCTATCTGTGGTGGGCCCTGATCTACGATTTCCGATTTGCCATCCGCGCCATCGCGAAATTACTCTGGTTTTTCATTAAGAACCGCCTCGTGTGGAGCCACTGGCGGCTCTCTCGCCTGGGCGATACGTTTGCCATCATGCGGGAGTCGACGAGCATCTCGAAGCTGGAGAAATTCGCCCGATCCATCCTGAGGGAGGGGGAGGCCCGGATCGTCATCTTCGGGCACACACACCAGTACCTCCACATGATTTACCCGGACGGAACTGAATACTTCAATACAGGAACCTGGAATCCCATCATCAGTCTCGATGTGGCGACCCTGGGGCGGAACGAAAAGCTTACGTATGTCTACATCGAATATGATGATAGAAGGCCGGATACAAAGCTCAAATCATGGCGAGGGCATTACCACGTAGAGGAGGACCTGCCTTGAGACATGGTGAAAGGGCGGGGGACTACGTCTGGTTGATGTGGATGTGAAACTTGCTCTGTATCTTCCTGCCCCAGATCAGAAAGAGCCCGGTAATGTACATGAGGGCAAAAGATCCGACATGGACCATGGAAGAATCGGGAAAAAGCCTTTTCCCTCTTTGAGCCGAAAATCCGGACGTGTCATGAACAGAAGTCATCATAAAGGCCTCTTTTTTTGTTGTTACATTATAGATGTGCCGCATAAACATATGCGGCGCCTCTATTAAACACATGAAAGCATTCATGTGCATTATAGAACTGGCGCATGAATTTAATTTATGCACCAGTTCTATAACTTGACTGAAACAGCAGTGTGAATATTACAAAAAACAGCGCGAATCCATTGGATTCGCTCAGATTTATGAAAGGAGCTCCCAGGCGTGTCACAATCTAAGCTCTTTGACCGGATGATCAAAGGTGACCGAGCAGCCCTTGCCAGGCTGATCACACTTGTCGAAAACCGCTCGGACGAAGTTCCTGAAATAATGAGTCATGTCTACGAGCACTTACACGAGACGTACTTCGTCGGAATTACCGGTCCGCCGGGAGCCGGAAAGAGCACCCTGCTGGACAGGCTGATCATCTGCCTCCGAAAGGAAGGGCGCAGTGTGGGAGTCGTTGCAATCGATCCCTCGAGCCCCTTCTCAGGGGGGGCTCTCCTCGGCGACCGGATCCGTATGCAGCGCCACGCCCTGGACGACGGGGTCTTCATACGCAGCCTGGGCACACGGGGGACTCGAGGCGGCCTGTCAAGGGCGACCCGGGAAGTGGCACACCTTTTCAGCGCTTTCGGCATGGAGATCGTGCTCATCGAGACGGTCGGGGTCGGGCAGACCGAGCTCGATATCATGTCCGTGGCGGACACAACGATTGTGGTTCTGGTGCCTGAATCAGGGGATACGATTCAGACCATGAAGGCGGGCCTGATGGAGATCGCCGATATTTTCGTGGTGAACAAGGCCGACCGGGAAGGCGCGGAGCGAGTGGTAGCCGAGCTGCGAACCATGACAGGCCTTTTCGCTCGGGACGATGCGTGGCAGGTCCCCGTGCTCGGCACTCAGGCATCACTGGGACTCGGAATCGATGAGCTCCTGGACGCAGTCGAGAACCATCGTGCCTACCGGTCGTCTGGAGGGACCGCCGCTGAACGTAGAGGCGCCTTTAGAGAGTATGAGCTGCTCGAAATTCTGGTGGACGAGATTCATGCACGCCTTCTGAAGAGAGTCACGGGCACGGGGAAGCTTGCAGCTTACTCTGATAAGGTGAGAAAGGGCATATTGAATCCATACGCGGCCGTGTTGAGGATCATGGGGGATCGTGATGTCCTCGATGAATTCGCCCGAGAGAAGTCATAATACGGCACAGCCATAACCAAATTAGCGAAACCTAGCATGGCAAATACGAAACTGAGTCCTCAGTCGACAGTCAACAGTTCAGAGTCGAGAGTTTTTTGTTTCTCCCTCTCAACTCATGACTCTCGACTGTTGACTCACATGGCCTCATGACATTGATCCAGCATCTGCGCAAGCCGCGTAGATGTCTAGAAAAGCTCCTAAAAAACCACTGCGGTCTTGACCCTGTCGGAACGGAGTGATAATTTGAGGTTGCTTTTAGTGGGCGGAATTGAAAAAATTTTGGTTCATCCGGATTTGGACCGTATGGGGCCTGAATACCAATGGCGCAACTTCAG
>CAZFWM010000025.1:0-38877 GCA_964522545.1 uncultured Thermodesulfobacteriota bacterium | reverse complement strand
TTTTCTTGTTTTTTTTACCCCTTTTTTTTTTGTTTGGGGGGGTTTTTCTGGGTGTTTTTTTTAAAATTTTTTTTTTTTTGGGGCCACTACGGGGGGGGAGGGATCGCATCTTGAATATTTACATTTGATTATGTATGAGCCTTTTCTCTGCCTGACCAACTATATATACCCGGGGTGGGACCGTCAACGATTCAATATTTCAACACAACCAGAGGAAAGCCCCCTACCCCAGGGTTATATATGATTTCCACTCCGGACGGTCGGTAAAAGTCGAATTTTGCACATAGATCCGTATATTCCTCGACAGCCTCGATTGAGTACGTGGATGTAATTCATATGGGTTGGGAGTTCTTCGGTTACGGGGCCAGCAGAGACGCAGAGAATGAGGGAAAATTTTTCTCAACCCTCTGCGAACTCTGCGTCTTTGCGCGATAAAAAAGGTGGGGAGGGGGGAGCGATTGGTTGCGGCTCCAACAAGCAGGCGGAAAGAAAGCAGCCGGAAGTCTCCACAAAGAGCTCCTCCATCACCGCCCCCGTGGCCTTCTCGGTGGAAAAGCCGAGCAAGGATCCGATGGTGGGAGTGACATCGCAGAGGGTCCTTGGAAGGGTCGAAACCAGCCCCGCCCTGACGTCCGGCCCGACCGCCAGCAGCTGGATCGTGCGGCACCCCTCGCAGTCGCACCCGTGGCTGGAGAAATCGTAGCTGTGACGGCCGTGGTCGTTCGTGACGAACAGGGTCGTCCTGCCCGCATAGGACGGGTGGGATTCGAGAAGATCCCAGAGCATGCCGACGATGTGGTCCGCCGTGGCGATGGCGCTCGTGTAGCCGACCCAGTCGCCCGAGTGGCCTTCGTGATCCACATCGGCAAGGTAGAGGAGAAAAAAGGAGGGAGACGCCGTGGTCAGGATCTCTTCGGCTTCGTGCCACACTTCATAGTCGGTGTCGCCGGCCTCGTGGTAGAGCGGCCAGTAGTCGGGCCCGTAGTCGACATCGAAGCTCCCCTTCCACGGGCAGTGCACGTCCGGGAGCACATAGATACAATCCTCGACGGGTCGAAAGAGCTGCTTTCGAAAATATTCGAAGATTGTGGGAAGCTCGGTGTAGTTCGTGTCTACACCGCCGCAGAGGGGATCCGGAAAGGTGAGGACCCGGGTCCAGGCACCGCACCAGATGGCGGGAATGGCGCGTGAGGTGTAAGTGTACTCGTCGTTCAGAAAGGGCTCGACAATGGCCCCCTGCAGGCTGAGTTCGTACATCTCCGGAACATAGGTGTGCTCGGGGTCGCCCAGACCCTCCGAATAGCGGAGCCCGTCGATCACCACCAGGACGACGTTCTCGGTCAGGCCGGCGACGGAGCGGGCATGTGTAATCTCTGTACGAGTCGCACACAGGAAGAGGATGCTAAGCAAGACCAGGAGCAAGCTGCAGGGTCTCCATACAAGGTCTCTTCGAAATCCGGACTTCATGGCGCGCTCCCTTCCGGCTCTAATACTTTGCTTTTTTCTATTCACGACTTCACGCTGAGCCGCAGATATTATACCACAAAAGCGAAATCCCCGGAACGTGACACCGACTTCCGCCCCCCCCACCTCACATCACCCCTCCCACGAAGCAGGGGGCCGGCGGCTCCCCAGCGGACCGGATCATGACATTCCCTTCGATGACCGGCATGGAGGAGAGCGGCTCAAAGGTCGAGCCGCCGTCGGTGGAGACGTACGAGGCCGCGGCGTACGGCTCGGACAGGTCGATGCCGAGGGTGTAGCTCCTGTCGGCCGTATTCGCCACGGCCACGAAGAAGGATGCTCCCGGGACCCCGCCGGGATTGAGGGTGGGGCAGTCCGCAGGGACCTCCTGAAAATTCCCGCTTCCCAGCTCCACTGTCTTCCTCCAGACCTCCATCGAGGGCTCGAGGCCCGGTGCCGCTCCGGTCGGGTCCTCGTAAATGATCACGTCCACCTCGTCCCCGACGGCCCAGCCGCTTGTGTAGAAGGAGACCGTATGAAGCGCCACCGGTGCCGGCGCGGCGAACCGGTTCGCCAGGATGAAGGCTCCGGAGGTCGAGCCCGTATAGACCACGGCCGATACCTCGTCATGGGCATAGTCCTTCCCTGCCCCGACCTTTCCCTCGTCACGCGAGTGCGATCCGGGGGAGAAGCCGAATCCGCCCAGCCCGGAGCCCCCTTTAGCGTACCCGCTGTAAACGTCGACCCAGAAGGTGAAGGTCGCGCCCCCCTCGTCGACGAACTGCCAGATCCGGGCGATCCTCTCGTCGAGGTCAAGTATGTCGTCGTCCGAGGTGGTGCCGTCGTTGCCGGAGAGGCTGAAATCCCAGTATCCCGTGCTCGGCCGGTCTCCGCCGCCGTCCGTGTTGTCGGCGCGAACCGCCACGGGCGTGAGGGTCTTGAGGATGGTTCGGATCGGCATCGGAATGGACGCGGCCGAGATGCTTTGAATGGTTATGTAGTCCTCGTAGAGATCGTCGTCCGTCCCCGGGTTCACAGTGAATCGGGGGTAGCCTGGCGCCAGGTCCGGGTCGCAGGGATCCACGGGATCCTCGGGATGACCCTTGCATCCGTCGGAGCCGCTCAGGGCCCGGATCTTGTCGTTGATCAGGGTGGGCGTACCGCTCTGGTTGTACTTGATCGTTGCGTAGTCGAAATCGGTGCCGCTTCCCATGCTCTGGCCGGTCACATAGACATTGTCCGAGGCATCCACCGCCAAGGCCCCGTTCTGGTCAGGGCCGCTGCCAGGGCCGTCGTATCGGTCGGTCCAGAGCTCGTCGCCGGACGGGCTGTACTGGATGATCACATAGTCGTAGTCCGTTCCGATCCCTTGGCTGGAGGCGATGACGTAGACATTGCCGCTGCTGTCCACGGCGATGTCTCCCCCCTGATCATAGCCGTTTCCCGGGCCGTTGTAGCGCCGGGCCCACTGTTCATTGCCGAACGAATCGTACTTGACCGTAGTGCAGTCATACAGGGAGTCGGCCGAATCGCTCCACCCGGTCACGTAGACACTGCCAGCGTCATCCAGAGCCACACTCCAGGCCCGGTCCGCTTTATTGTCGGGCCCATTGTATCGACTGACCCACTGTTCATTGCCGGCCGAATCGTATTTGATCGTGGCGTAATCGAAGTCCGTGCCGCCCCCGAAGCTCCACCCGGTCACGTAGACGTTGCCCGCGTCGTCCAGGGCAATGGACCGGCTCTGATCATCATCGTTCCCCGGACCGGAGTATCGCTCGACCCAGAGTTCATTGCCGGTCGAGTCGTACTGGATGGTCACGAAATCAGCGTGCACGCCCCAACAGTATCCGGTCACGTGGACGTTGTTCATGTCGTCCAGGGCGATGTCTATTCCGGTGTCCCACTCACTGGACGGGCCATTGTAGCGCCTCACCCAGGTCTCGTTGCCGGATGAATCGTACTTGATGGTGAGCACATCGTAGTTGTTGCCCGGCTCCTGTTCACAGTTGCCGGTGACATAGGCGTTTCCCAGGCCGTCCAGGGCGACGCCCCAGCCCTCGTCCCCGAATCCCCACCAGTCGTGCCTGGCCGACCAGAGCTCGGTGCCGGTCGAATCGTACATGACCGTGGCGCAGTCCGTGTGGATATCCCAGCTGTACCCGGTCACGCAGACATTGCCAGAGCCGTCCACGGCAATGGCGTTTGTTATATCGGAACTGCCGGCCCCGTCGTAGCGGGTGGCCCAGAGCTCGGTGCCGGCAGGATCGTACTTGACGGTGACATAATCATCGTACAGGCTGCCCGCCGGGTCGCCTCCGCCCGTCACGTAGACGAAGCCCGCACCGTCCACTGTGATGGCCTGAGCCCGGTCCGCCCCGCTCCCGGGGCCATCGTACCGGGCCACCCACTCCATGGTGGCGGCGAAGGGTACGGACGGAAAAAGGATGAACAGCGCGGCCAGAGCGAATAGGATTCTCTTTTTCATGTTCGTTTCCCTCTCATGGATCTATCGCCTTCCGGGCGGGCTTTTACTCTCTGACAATTCAAACGTCACGTTATATAAATTCACCACAGAGGACACAGAGGGCACAGAGAAAGTAAGAGTTTGATTGCATTCATTCTCTCTCTGTGATCTCTGTGGTTGAAAAAATCTTTTTCATAAGCTCCTCGGATCTCCTCACTCTGCGTCTCTGCGTTTAAATCCTTAAACGGAAAAACTTGAACTTCCATTGCAATTCTATTATCATTTAGCGGCCAGTGCCAGCAGTGCGACGGCAAGAACATTGAGCCCCGCGATGATCACCAGCGTCGCGGGGATCCCGGAGATCGGGATGAGCACGGCGCTCACCAGGACCGCCCCGAAAGCCGAGCCGAGTAGATCCACACCGTACCCGGCCCCGAGGGCCCGGTCCGCCGATTCGGCGCGCAGCCGCAGGTAGAGTCCGTTCGCCAGGATGAACTGGAGCCCCCCGAGGGTCCCGGCGGCAAGCATGAACAGTAGGGTGAACGCCTCGATCCCGGGCGCTCCGACCCTGCCCGACTCGAAGCCGGCCAGGGCGACCCATCCCAGCAGCGCCAGGCCGGCCACAGCCGCCTGGACCGCGGCGATGCGACCCGGCCCCGCGGTTCGCTTCGCATCGAGCCGACCGGCGGCCCAGGCCCCGGCGGCAAGACCGGCCATGAAGGCGGCCATCACCATTCCGATCTTTGAATAGACATAGCCGCAGAAGATCTGGAAGGCGAGGATCATGACGATCTCCAGGCCGATCACGGAGAATCCTGCCGCGAAAACAGCCCCCAGCAGGGCCGCCTGTGTGCGGAGGCGCCGCCGGACGGCCGCAAGGAGAAAGGGGGAAAACAGGATCGCCACGGCCGCCGCTGCCCGACCGCCTCTCAGCCCTTTGAGCGCTCCGAGCACGCTCCGCTCTTCAGAGCTGAACCGGGTGCTCCAGAGGAGCATGTTGTTGAAGTAGCACACAGGGCGCAGATCGGTGTTGATCTCCCCGCTCCCCTGGGCGAGCCGCTCTTCCAGGTAGGCGATGCGATCAACCGTCAGCCGAAAGGGGATGAGGTGCTCGCTCACGAATTGGGTCCGCACCCCCCGCTCCAGGAGGCGGTCGACCAGAATCTGCGGGTCGGCCGAGAGCAAGCCCGCCCTGGGCGAGGCGAAAAAAAGAGCCGAGTGGCCAGGCAGCACGACCACCTGGGCAAAAACTTCCTCTAGGCTCCTCCGCAGCCCGGAGAGGAAGTCGGCGAGCTCGTCGCCGATGTAGTTCTCGGCCGAGGTGACCCTGAAGGCGAGGAGCCCGCCCGGCCCGATCAGGCGCTCCACCTCCCGGAAGAACCCAACCGTGTAGAACCTGTTGATCTGGGCCGTGAGGGGATCGGGCAGGTCGACCACCACCACATCGTAGCGCCGATCGGTACTCTGCACGAAGAGCCTGCCGTCCGTGACGAAGACCTCGACCCGGGGCGAATCGAGCGACGCCGAGGCCTCGTGGTCGAGGTGCCTGCGCGCGCATTCGATCAGCTCGGGATCGAGCTCGACATAGTCCACCCGGAGGTCCGGGTATTTGAGGGCCTCGCCGAGGGCGCCGGCCACGCCTCCGCCGATGAGCAGGAGGCGGCCCGGTCCGGGGTGCTCGAGCAGGGCGTAGTGCACGGCTTCTTCGGCCGAGGCCCGGTCCGGATAAGAGAGGACGAGGAGCCCGCTCTCATACAGGCCGACCTGTTCGAAGCGGCGCACGGCGGCTATATTCCCGTAACGGGAGTCCAGGTTCTCCACGAGGTTGAGGCCGGACCACCTCCACGACAAAGAGGCCGCGTCCAGGGCACGGTCCAGGCCTGTAAACCTCACGACTGCGGCGAACACGACGAGTGCCGCCAGGAGGAGCCAGGCCCGGCGCCCCATCCTTCCCCAAAGTATCACTGCCGCCGTGACGGCCGCCAGGCCCATGACGATCCAGGCCAGCTCGAAATTATCCAGGCGCGGGAGCAACAGGTATGTGGCCACGACTCCGCCGGCGGCAGCACCGGCCGCCTCCCAGAGGTAGACTCTTCCGGACGCGGCCCCGGCCCCGGCGCCCGAGGCCCTCAGGGAGGCCGCGTTCGCCACGAAGAGCAGCCCCAGGAGCACGCAGACCGGGGCGGTCATGGCAAAGGAGGCGAACAGGGTCCAGGCCAGGCCGACGATCTCACCGGGTAGAATGCCGAAGAGTCCCTTCATGGCACGCACCAGGGTGACCGAAGCGGGAAGGGCCAGGCAGAGCAGGGCCATGAGCACGGCGAGCATCCCCTCTGCCCCGTGCATCCCCTCTGCCCGGGTCCGACGGGCCAGGCGGGAGCCGATCAAGCTCCCGACAGCGCCCCAGAGGAGCCAGGCTGCGAGCACCATCCCCATGGAGATCTCACTGCCGGTGCAGACGACCACCATCTCCCTGATCAGAACAACTTGGGAAACAAGGGCGATGAACCCGAGGGAAAAGGCGGAGAAGATGAGGCGGGGCGGCATCCCTGACACCGACTTCTCAGCTCCAGACGCCGGGGATCTTGGTCTTGCAGTGCCGGCAACTGCCGTCCTGGAGCTCGTTGGCGAGGATGCGGTAGCCTACTCGGCGTACCAGGACCTTACCGCAGCCGTGGCAGACGGTGTTTTCCCCCTCGTGGCCTGGCACGTTGCCGAGGTAGACGTACTTGAGGCCCGCCTCGAGGGCGGCCTTCCTGCAGCGCTCCAGGGTGCTCACCGGAGTGGCCGGAAGGTTCTTGAGCAGGTACTGGGGGTGGAACCGCGAGAAGTGGATCGGAACGAGCGGGCCGAGCTCGGCCTTGATCCAGGCTGCCATGCGCCGGATGTCGCCGGGATCGTCGTTGAGCGTGGGGATCACCAGGTAGACGATCTCCAGCCACACACCCGAGGCCCGGATGATCTTCAGGGCCTCGAGCACCGGGCCGAGCTCGCCCGAGACGACATCCTTGTAAAAGCTCTCGGTGAAGGCCTTGAGGTCGACCTTGATGCCGTCCAGGACCCGGCAGAGCTCCAGGAGGGGCTCTTTGTTGATGTAGGCGCCGGTGATCATCACGTTCTTCACCCCGCGCTTCCGGCCCAGGCGGGCCGTGTCCAGCATGTACTCGTAGTAGATGATCGGCTCGGTGTAGGTGTAGGCAATGGAGACGCTTTCGGAGCGGACCGCCCTCTCAACGACCTCGTCGGGGGGGAGATACATGTTTCGCACCTGCTCTGGACGCACCTGGGAGATGCTCCAGTTCTGGCAGCACTTGCAGTTCACATTGCACCCGGCCGTGGCGATGGAGAAGGCCAGCGTGGATGGCAGGAAGTGGGAGAAGGGTTTTTTCTCGATGGGGTCCACGTTCAGGGAGCAAGGCCGAGAGTGCACCAGAGTGTAGTAGGTCCCTCCCTGGTTCTCGCGCACCCCGCAGTAGCCGCGCTCCATGTCGCCCACCTTGCACTTGCGCGGGCAGAGGGTGCACTCCACCTCCATGTGGGGATGCTTTTCGTAATACATGGCCTCTACGCGGGAGAGCTCTGAGGCCCCTGTTCCGGCCCACGCCCGTGAAGCCCCGAGTCCGAGATCTCCGGCCACGCGGGCAAGGTTGCCCACGTCGGGCAGGGCCGAGGCGGCCGCGCAGCCGGCCCCCGCGGCCGCGGCCTTTAAAAATCGCCTCCGAGAGAGCACGGCACCTCCGATCTGGTTCTTCCTTTTCCTGGACATGGTTTGATACCTTCCCTGATCCCTGACACCTGATACGGCAGAGCTGTAACCAAATTAGCGAAACGCGGCATGACAAATACGAAGTAGAGTCCTCAGTCAACAGTCAACAGTTCAGAGTCTAGAGTCACATGCCTCTCACTCTCGACTCTTGACTGTCGACTGTTGACTCTACCCTACACCTCGACATCGATCAGCTCGATCTCCTCATCGGCGCACCGGCCCAGTCCATAGCTTGCAGCCGTCTCGATATGTCTGGCGGGGCGCCCCTCGTCTTCGAGGAGGTGGAGCCCTTTCGATCGCCTCAGTGAGTTGATGATCCTGCGGCCCACGGCGTCCACGGCCACGGGGTCGGTGCCGAAGAGCAGGCCGCCGTATGGCTCGACCCACCCCGGCTTGTACCCGGGACCTCCGTTGTACTGGACCACCAAGGCGTCGCAAATGACGAGCCGGGTCTTTTCCCTCACGGCGGAAATCCGGTTCGCGTCAGCAATGTAGGGATCGCACCCGTTCGAGTGATACTTGTTCGGATTGTGGACGACGCCGAAGACGTTCTTCAGCGCCCCGGTGACCCCGGAGAGTCCGTGGTCCTTGAGGACGGGCATGTTCAGCATGGAATCGGTCATCCGGGTAAGGATCCGGCTCAGGCGGCTTGCGACCTCCCCGGACACGGTGAGCCCCTCTTCGTACCCCACACCGGCCGCGTCCGTCCCAAAGCATCTCACCCCTTTCTTGCCGTAATTCAGGGTGAATCCGCATCGCCTGAGCTCGCGGTCCGCTCGGTCCCAGACGATGAGCTTCTTCGCCTGTAGGCCCGCGCTCTGAAGGCCCTCACAAGCCGCGGCGGCGAGCACGGGGTGGGTGCACATGTGCGGCCCTCCCAGGCAGTTGACCTTGACGCCCACGCCGTCGCCCGGCCGGAAGAACATCCTCCACGCCTCATGAGCTGCCTTTAGCCCGGCGAGCCGCTTCAATCCTTCCGAGACCATGGCCCGCAGCACCGCCTCTTCGATCCGACCGTTGTCACCCACCACCTTGGGGCTTTGCACGCGGACGACCCGCGACTTTTTATCGGCCATGGCCGTCTCTCTCCTCTCTCCGCGCTACCGGCCCTTGAGGGCGCGAACTAAGGCCCGGCCGAAAGCCTCGGCCGCGGACGGGCCGCTGGCCGTGACAAACTTACCATCGACCTCCACATCGGCCTCGCTCACTTTAGCCCCGGCTTGTCGCAGCCGGCCCCGCTCCGAGCCCCACACCGTGGCCTTCTTCCCTTTGAGCAGCCCGGCGTTGGCAAGGATGACCGGTGCGATGCAGATCGCCCCGACCACTTTCCCACTGTTACCGGCGTCCCTGGCCAAGGCCAGGGCGGTGGGATCGTCCCAGTAATTCCTGGCACCGATCCCTCCGATGAAAACCACGGCGTCATAGTCGGAGGCCTTGATCGAGGAAAGTCGCACATCCGGCTCAACCTCCATGCCGAGCATGCCCCTGGACTTCTCTCCCGAAGCGCTCGCGACCGTGACCATTGCGCCATGACGATCCAGCAGGGTCCTGGGCTCGCGAAGCTCCTCATCCCGAAAACCCTGATCGGCGATGATCATGACAACGCGCTTCCCCTCGAGCGCTCCGGAAGTCTGGGCGGCCGCAGGGGAAGCGGACATGGCCGCCAGGACGGCCCCTAGGAGCGCGATGTACCGTAGGAAAGATTTCTCGCGGAGTTGATCCTGAGCGAAGCGAAGGACCTCAACAATAAAAATATCATTCGCCATTGGTTTCCTTCTTTCTATCTCTGCGTCTCTGCGTTAAAAATACTTGAACGGAAAAATATTGATTTCCTCTGCCGTCAAAGTATCGAATAATACTTTTTTCTGTCAACGAAGTCGGGGGCTTCTCTGGCTCCTTGACAAGTCGCCCCCGCCTTCTTATATAGATTTGGAGCAGTTATACTCCAAATCTATCCAGCGTCTGAAGGCTTTCGAGCTTTAGGGAAAAAAGTATGGTGCGACATTTTTCGAAATTATTCTACAATATTTTCTCAGTCCTTTCATTAAAAACACTCAAATGCTCTTGAAACTTAAAAGCCTTCAGGCGCAATATACAGGGGCCACTTTTTGTGGCTCCTGTATAGAATGACACAGCAACGTCCGCAAAAGTAAGGGGATCTGCAAGAGTAAGGGGATCGAAGCGACAATCGCCTGCTGCGAGCCTTTCGGGAGAAATGCCATGGCTTATACATACAGCGAGACACTGATCGACCATTTTCAGAACCCGCGCAACGTTGGCGAACTGGAGGACGCCGACGCCGTCGGTGAGCTCTCCAGCGACGTGTGTGGAGACCTGATGAAGCTCTACCTCAAGATCGAGGACGGGGTGATCACGGATGTAAAGTTTCGCACTTTCGGCTGTGCCGCCGCGATCGCCTCCTCGAGTATGCTCACCGAGATGATCAAGGGCAAGACCATGAAAGAAGCTCTCGAGATCAGCAAGGACGACATCGCCAAAGAGCTCGACGGCGTTCCCGAGCCGAAATTGCATTGCTCGCTCCTCGCGGCAGACGCCCTCAAAGTCGCCGTGGACAATTACACCTCAGGTAAAAAAGTTTGAGCCTGCCTTTCCTATTCGCATCATGAAAGCCGGCCGCAAGACAGGGGCACGCTGAAGGAAGAATCGATTTCAAAATCGTTCTTCTCAGGGCCCTCATTGAACATATCCGAATTCACTCCCAGATCCCATCTACTCAGGCCCAACCTCCGGAGCCGCCTTTCCGAAGGTGGCTTCAATCTTTAATACGTTGAATTCATTAAATTATTCCAGCCTCGTACAATTTCCCACCTCTTCTTGTTCAATCAGGTACACATTTTGCTCCGTTTAAAAGAATAATTGGCCCGCTCCTTCCATTTATATCTTGAATCATAAATAAGGGGGATTCTTGATGAGACGAATCGCTATCCTCACGCTCTCTATCTTCATCCTCACCATTGCGACTGCCGCAGCCGCCCCGGACGACCTCATTCGGATACGCCAGGCCATATCCGAGCAGAATCGTTCTTGGATTGCGGGCGAAACATCGATCTCCTCCCTCTCGCATTTCGAGAAGAAGGCCATGCTTGGCGCATGGAAAGAGCCGGTCCCCGAGGAAGAGCCCCTCATGTTCGGGCTGCGAGACCTCCCCACCCTATTCACCTGGGCGGACAAGGGGGATCAGAGCTGGATGACACCGATCAAGAACCAGGGTTCATGCGGGTCCTGCTGGGCCTTTGCAGGATGCGGGGCGCTGGAGACGATCATCAAGGTCAGCCAGAACAATCCTGGCCTCTCCATCGACCTCTCCGAGCAGTATATGCTCTCGTGCAGCAGCGGGAGCTGCAGTGGGTGGTACCTGAGCAGCACGATGAACTTTCTGCAGAGTACCGGAGTCCCGGACGAGGCGTGCTTCCCCTACCAGGGACAGGACTCGGTCCCCTGCTCGGCCGCGTGTGCCGACTGGGAGAGCAGGGTCCACAAGATCGACAGCTGGTCATGGGTCTCCAGCGATGTCAACTCTTTAAAGAACGCCACATTTGAGGAACCTATCCCTGTCTCCATGGATGTGCACGAGGATTTTTACTATTACGAGAGCGGCGTCTATGAGCACAGCTGGGGCGGATATCTCGGAGGCCACGCCATAGTCCTGATCGGGTGGGACGACAGCGCCCAGTGCTGGGAGGCGAAGAACAGCTGGGGTACCGGCTGGGGCGAGGGAGGCTACTTCAGAATCCGGTGGAACGACAGTAGCTTTGCCGAATTTGCCTGTCTCATGAATTATACGAACCCATCTGAAGACAGCGACGGGGATGGGTGCTCGAACGACATCGACCCCGAGCCTGACCTCTTCAGCGCCGACGCCGACGGCGACGGGTACGGATCCGACTGCGACTGCGATGACGGGGACCCGAGCATCTACCCCGGCCGGAATGATGTTTGTTTCAACTCGATCGACGACAACTGCGACGGCTCCATCGACGAAGGCTGTCCGACCTGCGGCGCCCTGCCCGGCCCGAAACAAAGCGACTCGGCCCTCTGGAACACGGCCAGCCTCTTCTGTTACCTATTTCCGCCGGTTTTCGTATTCGCCCTGAGACGGAGATGCCGTAACTAGCGAATGCCTGATCGAGCGACCAGCCGCGCCGGGGAACCGGCGCGGCTGTTTTTTTATTGCAAGAGGTAACCCGGCTCCCTACCGCTTGCCATCCCCCCGCACCAATGCTATATCGATCCCTAATCATTCCTAATCTGGAGGTAGTGTCATGGACGTGTTGACTGCGATCCGGGAGCGCCGGAGCGTGCGGAAGTACGAGGAGCGCGAGATTCCGAAGGAGGTTGCGGAACAGCTCGCCGAGGCCGCCGTGAGCGCCCCGAGCTCGGGCAACCTGCAGAGCCGCAAGTTCTTCTTCATCACCCGGCGGGAGCCCAAGGTACAGATGGTTCGGGCCGCCCTGGACCAGTGGTTCATCGCCGAGGCGCCGCTGGTCATCGTGGCCTGCGCCGACACCTATGTGGCCCGGTCCTACGGGCAGCGGGGGCGCGAGCTCTACGCGGTCCAGGACGCAACGGCCAGCGTGGAGAACATCCTCCTGGCCGCCGTGGGCCTCGGGCTTGGCGCCTGCTGGGTGGGCGCCTTCAGGGAGAACCAGGTGGCCGAGGCCCTCGATCTACCCATCCACCTCAGGCCCGTAGCCATCGTCGCGGTGGGCTACCCGGCCGAGGAGCCCACCGCCCCGCCCAAGGTGAAGCTGGAAGACGCGATCGAATTCGTGGAGTGAGGCGGACGGCTCACTCCTGGGGCTTGCCCAGCACCTCGGCAAAGAGATCCTCATCGACCGGGCGCCCCTCGGCGACCAGCTGGCGGTACCGGATGAAGTCGATCAGGTCGGTTCCGGTGATCTTCTTCGTATTGAAGGCGTTGAATCCCAGGAAGGCCTCGGTGGACATGTTCGAGGCCAGCCAGTGCCGGTTCATGATCTTGCCCTGGTCCCAGAAGAACTTCTTCTTCAGCCTGATCCCGTCGATCGACTTGATCAAGCAGTTGGGGAAGAGGTTCGCAAACTTCCAGGCGATGGAGTCGACCTCCTTGTCCAGGAGGGACAAATCTACGGGGAGACTCTTGACCTTCTCTTTGGCCTCCTTCAGCTCGCCGCCTGCTTTCAACTCGCCGTAGACGATCTCGCCGTCCTCGATGTATTTATCCGTGATGACCATGGGATTGCGGATGAAGGCATCGACCTCCCTGAGCGCGGGAACGACCTTGGTGATGAGGCCGAGCCTTTTCATCTTGTAAGAGGTCCAGAGCTCGCAGGAGATGCAGTTGTACATGGCGTCCTCCATGGGGAGGAACCAGGGAAGGAAGTCGGTGGAGCCGCCGTCCGGCGCGGACCCGTGGCGGGGGCCGGCCTGGCCGAACATGGCCAGGTCGCTGGAGACGGAGAGGTCGCAGGCCATGCCGATCTCCTGGCCGCCGGCCACGCGCATGCCGTTCACGCGGCAGATGACCGGCTTCTTGCACATCATGATGGCGTCCACCATGGCGTTGAAGAGGTCCATGTAGTAGCCGTACTCGGTCGGCTTGCCGGAATAGTACTCGGCGTACTCCTTTGTGTTTCCGCCTGTGCAGAAGGCCTTGTCCCCCACGGCGGTGAAGACCACCATGACCACGCTTCGGTCCATGGAGGCCCTCTGCATTCCGGCGATCACGCCCATGACCATCTTGGTGGTGTAGGAGTTGTACTGCTTCGGGTTGTTGAGGGTGATCCAGGCGGTGCTCAATCCCTCCACGACATTCCCGGCCGGGTCGATCACCGGCTTTCGCTCGTAGATAATGGACGGCGGTTCGGTCCCGAAGTGCTCGTCACCCCAGAGGTCGTGGTCCTTCAGTTCTCTGTCTTTCGGAAGCCAGTCTAACTTTCCCATTGGTTCCTCCTTCCTATAGGGTCCTTACACGTAGCTGAGCCAGTGCGTGTACGCATCCGCCCTGCCCCGAACCACGTCGAAGTACTTGGATTGAATGGAGAGTGCGAATTCCCCGGCCAGGCCGGTGCCGATATCGCGCTCGTCGACTCTGCGGATCGGAGTGATCTCGGCCGCCGTCCCCGTGAAGAAAGCCTCGTCGGCCATGTAGAGCTCATCCCGCGTAAAGCGCTCCTCCGTGACCGATCCCCCCTCATCGTGGATGAGTTGGAAGACCGTGTCCCGGGTGATGCCGGGCAGGATCGTCGTGGGAGGCGGGGTCTTCACGATGCCCTTGCGGATGATGAAGATGTTCTCGCCCGAGGCCTCGGACACGTACCCCTCGGGGTCCAGCATGATCGCCTCTTCATAGCCGGCGGACTTGGCCTCCTTCTTGGCCAGGATGGAGTTGATGTAGTTTCCGCAGAGCTTTGCCTTGGTCATCATGGCGTTCGGGTGGTGCCGGGTGAAGGAAGAGGTCTTGGCGTGGATCCCCTTGCGCAGCCCCTCCTCGCCGAGGTAGGCGCCCCACGGCCAGACGATGATCGCCACGGAGATCGGGTTTTTTTCCACGTAGAGCCCCCTCTCATCCCCGGCGCCTATGAACACGAGGGGCCGTATGTACCCCTCCTCGAGCTTGTTGATCCTCAGCGCCTCCAGGCACGCCTCGACGATCTCCCCGCGGGCGAAGGGGATCTTCATGAGCCCCACGTGGGCGCTGTCGAAGAGCCTGTCGATGTGCTCGGGGAGCCTGAACACGGCGGTGCGTCCGTCGTCGCACTTGTAGCACCGGATCCCCTCGAAGGCGCCGAGCCCGTAGTGAAGCGTGTGGGTGAGGATGTGGACGTTCGCCTGGTCCCAGTCGACGAACTCCCCGTTCATCCAGATCTTGTCGGTTTTTGCCGCCATTCCCTCTCTCCTTTCGTTTGTTTTCAGATCAACTTCGTAACTTCCAAATAACATGGGGCGAGCCGTGCCCGCCAACTTTTATTGTATGAAATCATAGCGGCGACCACGGGTCGCCCTATGAAATGATATGGCCCTACCGGCGCTGCGCGGCCAGGCCTTTGTCGAAGGGCGCCGTGACGATGCCATGCTCGGTTATGATGGCACGGATGTATTCGTTCGGCGTCACGTCGAAGGCCGGGTGGAGGGCCGCGCACCCGACCGGAGCGATCCTCCGGTCGTAAATGACGGTCACCTCTTCGGGGTCGCGCTGCTCGATCGGTATATCGTCTCCTGACGGGCAGGCGAAGTCGACCGTGCTGAGCGGGGCGGCAACATAGAAGGGGATGTCGTGTGCCCGGGCCAGCACGGCGACCCCGTACGTCCCGATCTTGTTGGCAGCGTCGCCGTTCGCCGCGATGCGGTCGGAGCCCACGATCACTCTGTCCACCTCCCCTTTCTTCATCATGTAGGCGGCCATGTTGTCAGTAATCAGGTGGACCGGGACACCGGCGCGCACCATCTCCCAGCATGTGAGGCGCGCGCCCTGCAGGTAGGGGCGCGTCTCGTCGGCGAGGACTCGGATCTGTTTTCCCTGCTCCGCGGCGACCCGAATCGGGCCCAGGGCCGTGCCGATACCGCACGTGGCGAGGCCTCCGGCGTTGCAGTGGGTCAGGATCGTCTCTCCGTCCTTCAGCAGCACGGCGCCGTGCTCCCCCAGCGCCCGGTCCGCTGCGATCTGCTCGGCTAGGATCGCATTGGCTTCCCGTACTAGGGCATCCCGCACCGCCTCGGTCCCCTGGGGTCCGATCCTGTCCATTACGCCGCGCATCCGTTCCACGGCCCAGGCGAGGTTCACCGCCGTGGGTCTCGCCAGGGCCATCCGGTCGCAGGCGCCGCCGAGCGCCCCGAGCAGATCGCCGGCGCCGTCGTTCGTGAGCCGGACCGCCTCGACGGCGATCCCCATTGCGGCGGCGACCCCGATTGCCGGGGCCCCACGGATCACCATGTCCGTGATAGAGCCGGCGACCTCGTCGGAGCTCTTGTACTCATTGTAGACTTCCTCGAGCGGGAGCAGGCGCTGGTCCAGCATGACCACCCGATCCCCCTTCAATATTACCGGTCGAATCTCATCCATTTCAAAATTCCTCTTGTCTCTGTCTCTGCGTCTCTGCGTCTCTGCGTTAAAAACTCTTCAACGGAAGAAATTGGATTTCCTATGCAATTAAATTACTTTTTCTTTTTTTCCCTCTTTTTTTTCCGCTTGGCTTTTTCCTTTTCTATGAGCCCTTTGAGGAGCCCTTCGAGCGGCTTTTGTTCGCCCTCTCCCTCCGGGATCTCCACGTCCAGGGCATCCTCGAGGAGCTTCTTGCCCCCGTATCGCAGCATCGCCTTGGAGATATACTGGACGTCGACCTTGGGGCGGGGCGAGGAGACCTCGCCCTTGATGATCATGGGAAAGACGATGCGTCCCTCTGAATTTGCCAGGGCCCTGGCTTCTTTGAATTTGCGAACCATCTCGAAGGAGTGCTTCTGGGACAGGATCAGCTGTCCTTTGAGATCGAGGGAGGTGTCTAGGCCGATCACGCCGGAGAAGATCGCATCGGCGCCGGTCGCCTTGGAGGTCCCCATGTTGTTCATGGCCAGGCGGTCGAGGGTGATCTTCTCGTCGCCTATGGCGAAGCTTGCATCCAGGCTGTCAAAAGAGGTCTCCTGGTGGCTGGCGGCCTTTTCCCCCCCGGCGGCGGCAAGCTTGGAGACGGCCGGAATCCCGGCCACCTCGGTCATGACCGCATCACCGAGGTTGAAGTTGGCTATCTTCACGCCGGAGATCCTGGCTTCACCGGATCCCTTGACGGTCCGCAGGATCTCATCCCCCCCTGTTCCCCGGCCCGAGATCTCGAGGTCGGACCGGAACGATCCGTGTATGACATCCTTGAGCTCCGAGGCGGCCGAAAGGAGCTGATTGACGTCTATACCGTCGGTCTTTGCCTTGAGCGTCCAGGTAGGCGTTCCGCCTTCCGGCATGGCGATCCGGGCCGAGCCCTTCATTGTGCCGGAGCAGAGTCGAAGAGAAAGACGGTCCAGGAAGTAGTCCTCGCCTTCTGCGCGAAAGGAGCTGGCGATTTTTTCGATGGCGAGGCCTTCGAGCTCGGCCCGGTCGGCCTCGAGAGTTCCCTTTGCGCTTACTTCGCCTCTCCCTGTGCTGGCGGAGGCATCGAGCTGCAGCCCACGCAGGCGTCCGGCTGAGCCTTCCTCTCCGGACTCGCCTGAGGGGGGACGGACAAAGGCGATCTCGGGCGCGCTGAGCGAGAGATCTGCAGTTAGGGCGTCGAGCTTTCCTGAGGTCTTTGCATTCAGAGAAAAGATACCGGACAGGCCGAGATCGGCCAGGGCCGGAACCAGTGCAGCCAGTGGCGCCAGTTTCGCCTCGATCGAGCTCGCCTTGATCCTGACTACCGGCTCTGCGAGATTTTTAACCGAGCCCGATGCCGAGAGGTTCAGGTCCGCGAGGCGGAAGGTGAGCCTTTCGATCTCGATCTCATCATCTCCCTTGCTCCCCTTGAGCCTGACCTCCATTTGAATCCCCTCCCCTTTCCTGAAGGAGTCAGCCCAGCCCAGATTCGCTCCCCCCAGGATTACCCCGCCTTCGATCCGGATGGCCTGGAGCGAGCCTGACGCCCGGAGATCGAGCGAGCCCTCGCCCCCCAGTGAGAGGGGCTCCGGGAGTTTCTCGCGCAACAGGGGAAGAGAGGCCAGCTCTTCAAGAGGGACCTTGGGAGCTGTGACCCGGGCCTCCAGGACCGGGCTCTCCAGAGGATCCCTTACATTGCCCGACACCTTCACGTCCAGCGGGCCCAGTCCGATCGACCCGTCCATCTTGACCAGGGAGCCCAGCTCTCCCTGCAGGTGAAGGTCGGTACCGACCTTGAGGCCTTCAAGGGACAGGGATGGGGCCAGGGCGTCTGCCAGCGCGGACGGATCGAGGGAGGAAAGGCTGAGGCGCAGATCCATTCCGACCTTGGCGGGATCGAGGGATTCCGGGATCGGGCCCACAGTGCCACTGATCTCGATGTTCTGCCCGTCTCCTCCCGGGAGCCGGGCCGCCAGGTCGATCTTGACCGGAGAATCGAGGGCGAGGCCGGAGACGTCGAGGTCGATCCGGTCCACCGTGAGAGTGGCCCCCTTGCCGCTCCCTGCGGTCCGGTCGTCCAGGGTGACGCTCCCGTCCCGGATTCTCAACTTCGAAACGAGAAGGCCCGCCAGAGCACCGGGACCGCCGGCTTCAGTCGGCTTTTCGACCTCGGCCGCTTCCTCCGGCTCAGAAGGTCCGACGATATCGTTGAAGCTCCACGCTCCGTCCTCGCTCCGGCCCAGGTGAATGCGCGGCCGCTCCAGGTCGAGACGCTTCACCTCGATCTGCCTGCTCAAGAGGGGCAGGAGGGCCAGCCTGACCTTCAGGGAGGAGAGCTCGACGAATTTGTCCTGTGCAAAGGACTTCGACTCGTTCACCGTGAGGCCCTCGATCTCGGCGCCCAGCCCGGAGAGGATCGTGAGCCGGATGTCGCCCAGGGAGACCTCCCGGTGGATGGCCCCCTCGATCTGATCGACGATCGGCTCCTTGAACCTGTTCAGGTCGACCAAAAACGGCAGGGCCACCGCCGTGACCAGCAGGACCGCCAGCAGCACGCATAGAACGATGATGATCTTTTTCATTTAAATCTCACTTTAATGTCGTTTCATATCATCTGTTTGGATTCACCACAGAGGACACAGAGGTCACAGAGAGTTAAAAGAGTGCCTTTTATATTGAACTCATTTCTCTGTGCCCTCTGTGTCCTCTGTGGTGAAAAGAAGATTCTCCCACAACAATCATGTATGTTTGTTTCAAAGCTATTTGGCCCTCCTCACTTACTCAGAGCCTTGCGCAGGAGCTCGTTCACGATCTTTGGATTGGCCTTGCCCTTGGTCGCCTTCATCACCTGGCCCACGAAGAATCCCAAGAGCTTTTCAGCGCCCGCTTTGTAGCGGGCCACGTTATCGGAGTTTGCGGCCAGGACCTCGTCGACGATCCCGGCGATCTCCCCTTCGTCCGTGACCTGCACGAGCCCCTTGGCCTCCACAATGGCCCCGGGTTTCTCCCCGGTCTTGTACATCTCCTCAAAGACCGTCTTGGCGATTTTTCCGCTGATCGTGCCTTTGTCGATGAGTGAGAGGAGCCCGACCAGGTCGGCCGGCGTCACGGGGCAATCGGTGATCTCACGTTCGTCTTCGTTGAGCTTGCGGAGGAGGTCGCCCATGATCCAGTTGCTCACGGCCTTGGGGTCCGCGTCCGTCCCGGCGCATGCCTCGAAGTAATCGGCCATGGGCCGGCTGCTCGTGAGCACCCCTGCGTCGTAGGGGGGGAGGCCGTAGTCGCGCACGAAGCGGGTCCGGCGCGCCGCCGGGAGTTCCGGGAGGCCCGCCCTCACTTCTTCGATCCATTCCGGATCGATCACCAGGGGAATCAGGTCCGGGTCCGGGAAGTACCGGTAGTCGTGGGCCTCCTCCTTGCCTCGCATCGACTTGGTGACCCCCTTGTCGGCGTCCCAGAGCCGCGTCTCCTGCACCACGGCGCCACCGGACCGGAGCCGGTCGATCTGCCTGTCGATCTCGAAGGCCAGGGCCCGCTCCACATTCCGGAAGGAGTTCATGTTCTTTATCTCGGCCTTCACGCCGAGGGCCTCCTGTCCCATGGGCCGGACAGAGATGTTGGCGTCGCAGCGGAAGCTCCCCTGCTCCATGTTTCCGTCGCACACATCGAGGTAGACGAGGATGTCGCGAAGCTGGCGCAGGAAGGCGCCCGCCTCGCCCGCGCTGCGCATATCCGGCTCGGTGACGATCTCCATGAGGGGCACGCCCGTGCGGTTGTAATCGACAAAGCTCACGCCTGTTGTGGTCATGGTCCCCTCGTAGACGAGCTTGCCGGCATCCTCCTCCATGTGGATCCGCACGAGGCGGATGATCTTCTTCTCCCCGCCTTCGAGCTCGACTTCAACCGTACCTCCCTCTGCAACCGGGAGCTCGTACTGGGAGATCTGGTACCCCTTGGGGAGGTCCGGGTAGAAGTAATTCTTGCGGGCAAAGCGGCTCAGGGTCGCGATCCGGCCCTCGGTGGCCAGGGCGGCCCGCATGGCGTACTCCACGACCCGGCGGTTCAGGACCGGCAGCACGCCGGGCATGCCGGTGCAGACCGGACAAGTCTGGCTGTTCGGCCCGGCGCCGAAGGTGGTGGAGCAGGAGCAGAAGATCTTGCTCTCCGTGAGCATCTGTGCATGAATCTCCAGCCCTATGACCGCTTCATATTCCATGGAGTTGCTCCGTCGGAATTGTTATTTGCGGGCGGACACACAGGTCCGCCCCTACAGTGCGTCCCCAATTATTCCTGATCCCTGATCCCTTCCCCTCACAGCTCGGGGCGACGGTCGCCGAGGTCGAGGGTCCGCTCCAGCGTCCTGGCGGCCCGCAGCAGCATCGCCTCGTCAAAGGGCCGCCCCATGAGCTGAACGCCCACCGGGAGCCCCTCGCCCGTGAATCCGCACGGCAGGCTCAGGCCGGGGAGCCCGGCCAGGTTCGCCGAGATGGTGAAGATGTCGGAGAGGTACATCTGGAGCGGGTCGTCCGCCATCTCCCCTATCCGGAAGGCTGCTGTGGGGGCTATCGGCGTCAGAATCACGTCGCACGTATCAAAGGCGGCCTGGAAGTCCCGGCGGATCAGGGTGCGCACCTGCTGGGCCTTCCGGTAATAGGCGTCGTAGTAGCCGGCACTCAGGGCGTATGTGCCGAGCATGATGCGGCGCTTCACCTCCTCCCCGAACCCGTCGCTCCGCGTGGCCGCGTACATATCGATGATGCTTCGAGCCCGCTCCGGGGACCGATACCCGTACTTCACACCGTCGTATCGGGCCAGGTTCGAGCTCGCCTCGGCCGTGGCGATGAGATAGTAGACCGGCACGCCGTACTCTGTATGGGGTAGCGAGATGTCGATTAGCTCCAGTCCCTCGGATTCGAGGCGCTCCATCGCGCCCCGCACGGCCCTCTCCACATCGGGATCCATCCCCTCGACAAAGTATTCTTTCGGGATCCCCACCCGCATCCCGGCCGCGCCCTCCCCGACGGCTGACAAATAGTCAGGGACCGGCACATCAACCGACGTGGAGTCGGCCGGGTCGTAGCCGCTCACCGCCTGCAGAAGGAGTGCGCAGTCGTTCACATCCCGCGTGACCGGACCGATCTGGTCGAGGGAGGAGGCAAAGGCCACGAGCCCGAAGCGGCTCACCCTGCCGTACGTGGGCTTCATGCCCACCACGCCGCAGTGGGAGGCGGGCTGGCGGATGGACCCCCCCGTGTCGCTTCCAAGAGAGGCGGTGCAAAGACCCGCCGCAGTGGCGGCCGTGGGTCCGCCACTGGAGCCGCCCGGCACCCTCTCCCGGTCCCAGGGGTTGCGGGTGAGGCGCAGCCCGGAGTTCTCGGTGGACGATCCCATGGCAAACTCGTCCATGTTGAGCTTTCCCAGGAAGACGGCCCCGGCATCCCGGATTCGGGCCACGGCGGTCCCGTCAAAGGGGGGGATGAAGCTCTCCAGGATCCTGGAGGCGCAGGTGGTCCTCACCCCCTTTGTGACCAGATTGTCCTTGAGGCCCAAGGGAATCCCGCAGAGCAGCGGGACATCGTCGCCCTTGGCGAGAAGGGCATCTGCGGCCTTGGCTTGGTCGAGGGCCGGCTCCGGGGTGACCGTGAGGTAGGCGCCGATCTCCGGATCGACGGCTTCGATCCGGTCCAGGTAGGCCCGGGTCAGCTCGATCGCGCTCACCTCTCTGGCTGCGAGGAGCTCGCGGGCCTCGTGGATGGTCATACGGAGAAGGTCCATAGGTTCCTCCGGAGAAAATTTCGTCTCTTGAAATTCATGAAAAATAAATACATCCGAAACAGACTGCCGACCCTGCCGACGGTGTGTTGCGGATTCACTCTCCCGAATCCACGATTCTCGGCACCTTGAAATACTGATCCTCGCGTTCGGGGGCGTTCTCGAGGATCTCGTCCGGCGGATAGGAATCGCGAGCCTCGTCGTCGCGAAACGCATTGGTGATCTCGATCACGTGGGCGGTGGGCTCCACATCGGACGTGTCCAGAGTGTTCAGCATCTCGAAGTAGGTCAGGATCCCGTCGAGCTGCCCGGTGAACTTGTCGATCTCTTCCTCGCTGAGCCTCAGGCGGGCCAGAGCCGCCACATGCTCCACTTCCCTGCGCTCGATCTTCAAATCTCTCCCCTTTCGAAAACGGAAAATCAGTGAAATGGATGACTGAATCAACGAAAAAGTAAAAATAAATTTTTATCACAGCCACAATCGGTCTTCAAGAGCTCTTGACCTGCCCCCCATCATCTGGATTATCAATTTGGAATTCGGTATACTTTTATAATAATGAAGTTGACCACCATACGGATCATCTCCCTCTCCATTCTCAACGTCCTCCTGATCATCCACTGGATGATATGGCATGTGTTTCACATTCATGTGTCAGGTCACACGGATCCGAGGCAGTTTTTCGATTTTTTCAGGACGGGAGTGGTCGGCCCCTTCGCCATACTCTTCCTCGGTTTCATGATCTTGACTCTGTTCATGGGTCGGACCTTCTGCTCCTGGTTCTGTCATATGGGTTCATGGCTGGATGCGAGCAGGTTTGTCATGGACAGGAAATGGACACGGCTCCAGCCGATTCATTCCCATACGGCTTTGATTATATCCGCTCTTTGTCTGGCTCTTCCTCTAATCGGCATCGTAATGCACTGGGTGGAGATGGGATTCCCGAGTGAGTACACCTTCAAAATTTCTAAGATACCCGTTGGAGATAAACCTCCATTAATTCTTCCGCTCGTCGCCCTTTTTGTTGTTGTATTCAGCCAGCTTTTTTTCGGATCTCGATCCATCTGCCGCTATCTCTGTCCCCTGGGCGTCTGGTTGAAATTCTTCGACTTCTTCTCTCGGGCCCGGATCCGTCGAGTGACCGCGAAAAAATGCCATAATTGTCTCGAGTGCAACCGGCACTGCCGCATGGGTGTGGATATCAACTACCAGATCAACTGTTCCGGAGAAGTAAAAGATATTCAGTGCATAAAATGTGGAACCTGCACGACCGTATGTCCGAGCGGTTTACTGAAATACAAATTCAGTCCCGTAAAAGACGTCGAGATCCCCCTCGATCCGAATCACCCCCCGAATAAGCAGAGGTGGATGGGACGCCCCTATGAAGGAATCATGTGCGTCGTGATAGCCATCACGGTTGTGCTCAATTTCTCAGTCCTCGTGGAGAACTGGAGAGATGCGGTGCACATCTTGAATGTGATTATGTATGGAACCTTCCTCTTTTACCTTCTCGCCAATCAGATGCAGAAGCGAGGGCCCAAACGCTTTGGAAAGGTTCTGCGAAAATACCTGGGTGCCAGATTCTACGTAGAGAAAGCCAGGGCGTACAAATTCATCAACGGCTGAATCTGCACGTTCCCTCACACAGACTCAGCTGTGCCGCCAGTGAACAGGCCCCTCCAGTCCCTCGAGATCCGCCCCTGACGGAAGCTGCCATATATAATGGCGCGAAGGATCGATCGTCACGAACTCCAGGAACCGAATGGTTGAATCTCGAGGTACGATCAGACCGAATCGACCATCCCTCAGAGGCGCCGATTCGATCTCGGTCTCGATGGTGAAGATGGGGCCGTCCTCTCCCAGGCGAATCGTCTTGTCGTGGAGACCGCATAAAACCACATAGACAATCTTGCCATGGCGGAAGGCGATGAGGTCGGTCGACCTCTCGGGCTCCCAGGGCATCGGAAATTTTGCGTATCGCAATGCGCCCTTGGCATTGACGAGGTCGAAGACGAGGTTCTGTTCCTGCTCCCGATTTTCCTCTTCGTGAATCCAATCACGCCCGGCCATCCATGGCTGGGATAGGTCCACGGTCAAACGGCGAATCCCCTCGGACGGGCTCACTGGAGGAGGAGGTTTGCAGGGGGCGATTTCTTGCTGTTTGAAAAGGAAATCATAGGTGACGGGAATGAGCTCCTGGATGATCGCCTCCATTGGCGAGATCCGCCTCTGTCGATATTCAGGCGCCTTGACGGCCTTCCAGAGATCCGCAAATGGATTTTCGACCAGAGAGAGACGCCTCCACTCGGGTGAAGGAGCGAGTCCCACGCGCAGGAGCTCCCTCTCCGCGGTCAGGTACTCAGGCCGCTCGCGAAGAAGGAAGGAGCACATTTTGTAAAACCTCTCGTCGCCGGGAACCTCGACCCGCAGCCCGAGCTGGGTTGCGAGATAGAGCAGGGCCATGGCGGTACCCAATACAGCGAGCCGCACTATGGGGCGTCGGAGCCGTCCCAGGACCACGACGCCGTGGCCGACGGCGAGGAAAAAGAGAGGCACCACGGGGGCGATGAAACCCATTTTCTCGACCTGCAGGAAGTTCTCGTTGATCCCGAGGAAGAGCACATAGGGAAGAACACCCCACAGGACCGGATTCCTCCTCCAACCCCATTTGTTTTTGCGAAGAAAACCGATCGTGCCTATGACGAACAGCGACGCGAGGATCAAGCCGAGACGGGAGACCCCCCAGATCGGGTAAAGCAAGAAGAGGGGCAAAGCATTGAAGGGAGTGCGGACGATGTGATGGAAAGGGAAATTCAACATGCTCGGCAACTTGAGGGGGATGATTCCGAAAATGGAGTGCTGATTTAGGCCGTAATCGAAGATACCCTCAAGGGCGAAGGGGAACCGGAAGGCGACCGTATGGTGAATGAGGATGGGGAGGCCCGCCACGAAGAGAGTGACCAAAAAGGGGCGGACCACCTTTCTCCAGGCCACCCGCTTTCGAGAGCGCCCACGGATGAGCAGGAACAGGGGACCGCCGATGCAAAGCAGCGCAATGTGCCTGGCGGCCAAGAGCAGGCAGAAAAAGACCGCGATTGCACGGAGATTCAGCTTACGGCCGGAGGCGAGGTATAGGACTGCTGAAGCAGCGAAAAAGCTGACCGTGTTGATGTCGCTCCAGAAGAGGTCGATACCGAAGGGAAAGGCCATGAAGAGAACAGCCACCAGGATACGGGGCAGCGCCCCCCCCGTCAGAGAGCGTTTCGCGATGAGGTATCCAAACACTCCGTTGAGGCTGTTCGTCACGGCGAAGAAAAGACGCAGGCCGAAGAATCCCCACAGCCTGGCGAAGGGGGCGATCGTGGCGTACACTCCCTCCCTCTCATGCCAGTCCAGGAACAGCAAGGAGCGTGAGATGTGGAAAGCCTGCTGGAGGCCCTGATCGCCGATGGGGATCCCTATGGCCCTGGAAAGGGAAAAATGCAGACAGGTAGTGCAGTACCCCTCGGTCCGAAAAAAGAGCAGCGACAGCAGAAAGCAGGCGGAAACCAGACCGAAGACGATTGCAGCCTCTGCGCTTGGGCGGCCCTGACGGACCCAATCCCCTATCCGGTCGACCATGTCTCGCCATTCGCGCTGAAGGATGAGTAAAAATACCGCGTTGATGAGGAGCAGCGTCAAATGGGAATAGGGTTGCAGGGTTACCAGGGAGATTCCGTACCCCGCCCAACCGACGACCAGGATCGCCAAACCGAAACCGGCGACCGCGTCCCATCGGGTGGCCTCCTCCTTGAAGATGAGATGCACCAGGGCCAGTGCTGGAAGAACGAAGTAAAGGACGGCAAAGAAGGGCATCATGATTGATAGGATATTCCTTTTTCAGCCGAAAAAATAGGGTACCAGAAGTGAGAAATCAAAGCAATAAAAGTGACGATTTCATCGGCAGCCAGAATTCCTTCGAACAGAGCTCTTGACCTGTCCAGGGGCTTTTTGTTAAGTACTGTAATTTCTAAAATTTAATAATTTTTCCGATCAATCTACCCTGACGTCAGGGTGAACCCAGAACCAGGACAGAATGGTTTAAAAGGGGGATAGGGAATGGAAAAGAGAGTTGGCATCGTCGGAATAGGCACAACGGGATTCAGGGCCACGACACCCGACGTCTCTTACCGGGAGCTCACCTACGAGGCGGCCACGAAGGCCTACCTCGAGGCGGGCGTCGAGCCGGCGGACGTGGGTGCCTTCGTCGCCACGGCGGAGGATTTTCTGGAAGGCTACAGCATCTCGGACGAGTACTCACCCGACCAGCTGGGCGCCGTGCTGAAGTCGTGCCACACAGTACCGGGGGATTTTATTCAGTCCCTCGCCAACGCCTACATGATCATCCTCTCGGGGTACTGCGACATCGCCGTGGTCCAGGGCATGAGCAAGGCGTCGAACATGCTCACAAAGGGGGACATGATCACCTTCGCGGCGAGCCCCTTCACCTGGCGGCCACTGCGTGAGAGCCATCACGCCATCGCCGCCATGGAGATGAACCGGTTCCTCCACTGCACCGGAAACACCCGCGAGCAGTGCGCGGGGGTTGTGGTGAAGAATCGGGGCAACGCCCTGAACAACCCGAGAGGGGCCCACGGCACGGCCCTCGAACTCGAGGACGTCTTGGGGGCCGAAGTGGTCTCGGCTCCTCTCACGAAGCTCGACATAGCACCCCACTCGGACGGGGCGGTCGTGTGCGTTCTCGCCACGGACGAGAGGGCCAAGGGTCTGAGATTGAAAAAAGACCCTGTCTGGCTCAAGGGCGTGGGATGGGCCACGGAGACCTCCGCATTGGAGAGCCGGACCTGGGACGAGGCGGTCTACATGAAGATGGCGGCAGACATGGCCTACAAGATGGCCGGCATCCGAACGCCGCGCAAGGAGATCGACTTCGCCGAGGTCAATGACGAGTACTCCTACAAAGAGCTTCAGCACCTCGAGGCGCTACGCATCTGTACCAAGGGGGAATCCGGCGGCCTGCTGGAGATGGGCTTCACCGAGACCACGGGCGAGTTTCCCGTGAACGCCTCGGGCGGAAACCTCGGCTGCGGCGGCACCTTCGAGCTCGACGGCGGGCACAAGGTCCTCGAGGTGGTGCTCCAGCTCCGCGGCGAGGCGGGATCCCATCAGCTCGACGGCGTGAGCACCGGGCTCGCCGCCGCCTGGAGAGGCGTGCCGACCACGACCGGAGCGGTGGCCGTCCTGTCCAGGGACTAACCGAACACGAACCGAATCAATCATTACCGGATAACGTTCAAGGAGAACAACATGGGACGTAGAAGAGTAGCAGTAGTCGGAGCGGGAATGACGAAGTTCGTTCGCTACGCAAAAGAGGAACCCGGGGAGCTGGCCTTCCAGGCCACGAGGATGGCCCTCGATTCCTGCGAGATGGACATCTCCCAGATCGATTGCGTCTCCATCGGCACGGCCCCCGACGCCTTCGACGGCATTCACATGAACGGCGAGGCCCTCGCCGAGGGAAGCGGCGGATACCGCAAGCCGGTCATGCGCAACTACGTGGGGGGCGGCACCGGCGTGATGAACATCATCCACGGATGGCAGCACGTGGCCTCGGGCATGTTCGACACATGCCTGGTGGTCTCCGAGGAGAAGATGTCGAGCGCCTTTCCCCACCCGGCCGGCGCCTTCGTGACGATCTTCGATCACACCACAGAGCAGGCCCTGTACCCGACGCTCCTCTGGATCTTCGCCATCGAGTACAACCGGTTCATGCAGACCCACGGGTACGCGAAGGAAGAGATCGCCCAGGTGGCCGTGAAGAACAAGAAGAACGCCCTCGACCATCCAGCCGCCCAGCTCGGCGCCGAGATCACGGTCGAGGACGTGCTCAACTCCGAAATCATGGCCTGGCCCGTGAACCGGTTCGACGTGAGCCCCACCAGCGACGGGGCCGTGGCGCTCCTGCTCGCCAGCGAGGATGTCGCCCGCCGGGTCACGGAGACGCCGGTCTGGATCGACGGGGTTGGCTGGACCCTCGACACGGCCTACTGGAACACAAGGGACCTGTACTACCCCGACTACGTCGAGGTGGCCGCGCGCAAGGCCTACGAGATGGCCGGAATCAAGGAGCCTTCGAAAGAGATTCACATCGCGGAGCCCTACGATCCGTTCACCTACAAAGAGCTCCACCACATGGAAGGACTGATGCTGGCCCCGCGGGGCGGATCGGTCCGGATGCTGCTCGACGGCGTCACCCAGCGGGACGGCAACCTTCCCGTGTGCCCCTCGGGCGGGCTTCTCGGCGTGGGCAACCCCATCGCCGCCGCCGGCCTCATGAAGTGCGCCGAGCTCTTCTGGCAGCTCCGGGGCGAGGCGGGCAAGCGCCAGGTGCCCGGCCGGCCCCGGTGCGGCGTGGCCCAGGCCTGGGGCGACCTGATGCAGGTCGGCACCGTCGTCGTCATGAGAAATTAAGAAGGGAAAGGAACTGAGCCATGGCCATACCGAACAATCCTGTGACCAAGGAGATGATCGAGGCGACCGTCACGCCTCTCAAGCTGAAGGATATCAAGCAGAGAAAGGTGATCACCGAGGAGTGGTCGCCGAAGCTCGAGTACGCCTGGGACAACGGCCCGGCCATCGGACGGTACCTGGCCGAGCTCAAGAACGGCCGGATCGTCGCCCGGACCTGCAGGAAGTGCAACCGGGTCCTGATCCCGCCGAGGATGTTCTGTGAGCTCTGCTGGCGGCCCACGGACGAGTGGGTCTACACGAAGGACACCGGCACGGTCAACACCTTCGCCATAAGCCACGTGGACTGGAAAGCGGGCCGGCTGGACATCGAGGGGGGGGAAAGGCCGTACACGCCCGCGGTGATCGAGATAGACGGGGCCTCGCCGGGCATGGGCATACTCCACATGATCGATGAGGTCGACCCGTGGAAGATCAAGATCGGCATGCGGGTCAAGGCGGTCTGGAAGAAGCCCGAGGAGCGGGAGGGATCGATCACCGACATCCTCTATTTCAAACCGATTCGGAAGGTCAAGTAGCTATTCGAAGGAGGTCGAGATGGCACTCATAGAGAGATTGCACGATACAACCGAAGCGACTCACTGGCGCGGCCACATCCCCATGAACTACGCCCACACGGCGGGACGCGCCCACGACGAGTTCTTCAAGGCGATCCGGGACAAGGGAAAGTTCGTCGGCGCCCGGTGCGAGAAGTGCGGCCTGGTCTATCTGCCGCCGAGGATCTTTTGCGAGCGATGCTTTGGACGGATCGAGGGGAACACTGTTGCGGTCCCAAACCGAGGCGTGGTTCAGACGTTCACGATCTGCCACGAAACATACGATGAGCAGCGCAAGGCCGAGCCCTCGGTGGTCGCACTGATCCAAATGGAGGGCACCACTGGCGGGATCCTCCACCGGATCGGCGAGGTCGCGCCTGAGAAATGCTCAATCGGTATGACCGTGAAGGCCGTTCTCAAGCCGAAGAATCAGAGAGAGGGGGGAATCCTGGATATCAAGTACTTCATTCCCGGCTGATTCTATCTTTTCTAGAGATATCCCTCCCATAGAGGGACATGTCCATAGCATGAAATAAAGGCCTCCGCTGGAATGCCCCAGCGGGGGCCTTTTTTTCGGCATGTATCCGTATTACCACCTGGAGCGTTTCTCTCGACGTCCTCCGCGGTCCCTGGGCTCCTTTGCAATATTGACGTTGAGGTTGCGCCCCCCGAAGTCGGTTCCATCCAATGCGCTGATTATTGGGTCCACGTCATCCTCTTCCATCTCGATGAACCCAAACCCGCGGAGTCGACCGGTATCTCTGTCGCGAATCAAGGTCACTTCATTGACGGTGCCGTGGTTCGCGAACAGATCGCGCACTTCATCTTCCGTTGCACTAAAGGGTAGATTGCCGACGTAAAGCTTCTTCACTTTAACCTCCTTGCTCACCCCAAAGGCGAGAATGCGAAGGGCGAGCCCGCAACATGACCCATTGGTTTCCGAGGGTGTCGGAGATAGGGCCGAACGCGTCGTTGGGAGCTCACGCCTTCATTCGTTAACTCGGGTCCAAAACTCCCAGTCCGACGCTTCAAACGGCGAGGAACAGCTCGACGGATCGATCAGGTAGGAGATGTCCCAAAATCTTAGGATTACTACTCGAATAGAATTACCATTTTTTCAGTTCGAATACAACCAAGCAAAAGAAAAATTGTCAGCTCGATCCCTCCCCCTGTAAATACGATCTCGAGCTGTGTTCGTTTCTACGTTTTGCTGTCGGGCCTAAAGCCCGCCTCTACTTTTCAGCAGGAAGATCGAGCCGCTTCGCCCAGGCCCACCAGGAGCCGTCGTAATTGCTGACTTTTTCGTATCCCATCAGGCGCATGACAAAGTAGCCGAATCCGGATCGGATGCCGCCTGTGCAGAGGGCGACAATCCTTGCATCCTGTCCAGAGCTCTTCCCGACAGGTACGCCGCGGGCCCGGAGCAGGCCCTCGATCTCGACAGCAGATTTTAAGCGGTAGTCATCGCCGAGAAAATCGGTCCAGGGAAGGAGGATGGAGCCGGGAATGTGGCCTCCGCGGGCCTCGCCGTACAGGACGGCTCCCTTGTACTCCTCAGCGGTTCGGTTGTCCAGTATGTAAAATCCTTCCGAACCGACGCTTCCGGCGATCGCCTCCGTGGTAGAGGCCCGGGCCGGGTCGTAGCGTGCCGGGGCCCCGAAGCCGGGCGAGTTTTCGGCCTTTGTCGGCCATCGGCCGACAGGCAGCCCCAGCCGCTTCCATTCGGAAAACCCTCCGTCGAGCAGGCGCGCGCGGCTGTGGCCGAGCATCTCGAGGATCCAGAAGATGCGGCCCTCAGCCCCCCAGGATGCCTTGTCACCATAGATTACAACTTCCCGGCCAAGGGTCACGCCTGAGGCGGCAAAGACCGCCGCCGCTTTTTCGGCCGTTACAAGCATGCAGGGGGCCTCGTCGCCCTCCTCCACGAGGGGTCCCCCACAGCCGCCATCTATGTGGACCGCTCCGTTGATGTGGCCGAGGAGGTAACGGGACTTTGACCTCGCATCGACAACCACGACTCCGGGCTCTTTTATGCGGGGTGCAAGATCCTGTGGCGAGACGAGGAGCTCCGTCTTGGGGTAGCCTTGGCCCGGGCCGGGGGCCGCATCGACGCCGGAGGCGCCGGCCGATAGGGCGGCAGGCAAGAGGGCTGCCAAGGTGATCGCTGTCACTGCATAGATCAGGACGAACGACGGGTCAGGCGAACGTATCGGATCTAAAAACGAGCGGTGTGCGACCATTGGCTCCTCCTTGGGTAGGGTATATTGTAGCAGTATTGACCAGAATTCTTAAGGGGCACGGCATGCCGTGCCCCTACCTTTGCCGACCGGCGACCGGCTCAACAGATGTATTGAAAATCGGGTGGGGGTTCCGTATAGTGAGTTTGATCTGGCAGCAATAGCATCTACTGCGTGTTTCCATATGAAACACGAAAAATGCAGGGAAAGGAGATTGGGATCATGGCTTCAGTACTTTCTTCCTTAAAACCCGAACGTCTCTGGAAGCACTTCGATGGCATACGTAAAATCCCGCGCGGATCAAAAAACGAGAGCGGTGTAGCAGAATACATCCTGATGGTCACTCAGCGACTGGGTCTCGAGAGCGACCAGGACGCGGCCGGGAATGTCGTCGTTCGCAAGCCGGCAAGCCCCGGCAGAGAGGGCGCCGAGACCGTTGTTCTCCAGGGCCACATGGACATGGTGTGCGAGAAAGACTCGGATGTTGAGCATGACTTTCTGTCCGATCCGATCGAAGTCGAACTGGACGGCGATTATGTCACGGCCAAGGGAACATCGCTCGGAGCGGACAACGGGATCGGGGTTGCGGCTGCCCTGGCCGTGATGGAGGATCTTTCGCTCGTGCACGGACCGCTCGAAATGCTATTCACCGTTGACGAAGAGACCGGCCTGACCGGGGCCAACCAGCTCGCACCCGACTTCCTCGCCGGCCGCATTCTCCTCAACCTCGACTCCGAGGAAGAGGACAGCCTTTGCGTCGGCTGCGCCGGCGGGGCCGACTCGAGCATCACGCTCCCGGTCCAGCGGACCGGCCGGGCCGACGGCACCATCGCTCTCAAGGTGGTCATGAAAGGCCTGCGCGGAGGGCACTCAGGCATCGATATTCACGAACAGCGCGGCAATGCCAATCAACTCCTGGCTCGGGCCCTGTTGAAGGCGGGCCGCGCTCAACCCTTCCAGCTCGCCTCTTTCAACGGGGGCAGCAAGCGTAACGCAATCCCCCGGGAGGCCGAGGCGGTACTCTTCGTGCCCGGGCCGGACCGGGAGGCATTCGAGGCCTCACTGCATGCGGCCGCCGATGAGATCGCCGAGGAGATCAAGGCGGTCGACCCCGGGCTCGAGCTGGCCGTCACCGGTACGGCCGAGGATGAAGACGCAGGCCCGCTCAACGAGGGATCACAAAAAGCGCTGCTCTACCTGCTCTTCGGTCTTCCCCACGGCGTGCTCGCCATGAGCCACGACATCCCCGGCCTCGTGGAGACGTCCACCAACCTGGCCACGGTTGAAACCTTAACCGACAAAGTATGGATCAGCATGAACAGCCGCTCTTCATTAGGCTCCGCCATCCAGGCGGCAAAGGACAAGATCCGATGCCTTGCCGAGCTCGCAGGAGCCGTCTCGGAAGAGGGAGGTCAGTACCCCGGATGGAAGCCCAACCTCGACTCCCGCGCACTGAAGGTCGTAAGGGCGACCCACATGGAGCTCTTCGGCATCGATCCGAAAGTGGAGGCGATCCATGCGGGTCTGGAGTGCGGAATCATCGGCGAGAAGTACCCGGGAATGGACATGATCTCCATCGGTCCCCAGATCGAGAATCCCCACTCCCCGGACGAGCGAGTCCATGTCGGCTCGGTGGAGAAGTTCTGGAATCTTCTCATCGCAACCCTTGAAGCATTGGTGGAGTAAGCTATGAGCGACCCAATCGACCAGGCCGTCCGCATCCTTTCGGAATCGACCAACGCAATTGCTTTTACAGGGTCAGGCGTGTCAGCCGAGAGCGGAATCCCCACATTCCGGGACCCGGGAGGTATCTGGGACCGCTACGATCCCTCAGAGATCGGAACAGGGGGAGGGTTGATAGCAACGATCATGCAGGATCCCAGTCGATTTCGACCATTCCTTCAAGAAACACTTGATGTTTTTCGGCAGGCCGCTCCGAACCCTGCTCACACCGCTCTAGCACAGCTCGAGGCCAAGGGTATACTCCGGACTGTGATAACCCAGAACATAGATGGCCTGCATACCGAGGCTGGGAATTCCCACGTGCTGGAGATGCATGGCAACGTCTACCGCCACCGGTGCCTCACCTGCGGGGTGAGGAAGATGATCGATAAGGAAGAGGTCTTCAGCAGAGTGGAGTCAATGATTGCCGGCCTCGATCTCGAGGATGTGGATCTCGGCCGGCTCCTCTCTTTCCTCCCTGAATGCGACTGCCTGGGCAGGATGCGCCCCGATGTGGTGATGTTCGGCGAGGCGGTCCAGGCCCTGCCCGAGGCACACACCGAGGCCGGCAATTGCGACGCGATGCTCATCGTCGGCACGTCCGGAGTCGTCTATCCGGCGGCCTACATCCCTCTTCGCGCGGCCGAGAACGAGAATACCCGTATCATCGAGATCAATCCGCGCGAGCACCCCTTCTCTTCCATAGCCCATGTGTCGATCGCCGGGAGCGGCGGAGACGTGATGGCCGAGATCATGAAGCGCCTTGAGGGGAGGATCTGCTGAGGGAGGTACCTACCTCGGCACGCTTGTGCCATCTTCTTTTAGGGTAATAGGAGATTGTCGGTAAGAGATCGGTCTGATCAAATGCCGACGAGGCTTGCGACCATGCCCGGGGACAGGTTCGCCTGGCTCATCATGGCCACATTGGTCTGGGTGAGCATCTGGGCCCTGACAAACTCCGACATCTCCACACCTATGTCCGCGTCCCGGAGATCCGACTCGGCTCTGGAGAGACTTTCCAAGGAGTACTGGAGGTTGAACAGAGTGTTCTGGAGTCGATCTATGGATGAGCCCATACCCACCGCACTCTCCACCACAATCTGTTTCGCGCTGTCGATCGCGCTGAGGACCTCTTGTGCGCGATCAATGCTGACCACATCCCGCCCCTGGAGGCCCATACCCGAAGTGGTAAGATCGGGAAAAGGGATAAAGTAAAAATCGTCGAGCTCTGAGTTGTGGATCCCCACGTGCAGCTTGATACCGTCTTGTGAATAGGTCCCGTCGATGAGAGAAAAGCCGTTGAATTTGGTGGCGCCGACGATGCGGTCGATCTCGCTGAGCAGCGCCTGGAATTCGGTGTCCAGCAACCCGCGATCCGTATCGATGAGGGTGCCGTTGGACGCTTCCATGGCGATTTGGCGGAGCCGGATGAGTTTCTCGTCGATGACCGACATGGCGCCGGCAGCTGTCTGAATCATATTTACGGCATCAGCGGTATTCCTCATGGCCTGTTCGAGGCTGACGATTTGGGATCGCATCTTGGAAGATATCCCGATGCCGGAAGGATCATCGGCCGCATTCTCGATCCGCTCCCCCGAGGTGAGGTGAAGGAGAGCTCTGTCCCGGCTCCTCTCTATCGTGCCGAGACGACGGTGCATGGCGAGGAAAGAATGATTTGACTGGATCTTGAGAGACATTGACGGACCTCCGTGTCAGGGAGCAAGCGCTTCCTTGCGCTTTCTCAATTATTATTTTCGGCAATTCTCAGGAAAACTTGAGGAATCTGTAAGGATTTCAGTACATGAAGAGAGTGGCAGGAGCGAGGTGGCAGTCTGTTTTCCGCCCAGGCCTCCATACTTTTTTCTATTTGGAAATCTCTTTAAAGTACTCTTCAAGCATCTTGTCGCGAACTTGTCTGTCTATTATCTTCAACTGGATCAGAATATCCCCTATACGAGGACGGCGCTTTTCCTGAAGCTCCAAGAGCTTCATAATGTCTTCCTCTTTCAAGTACCCAAGCTCGATAGCGACCTCTCCAAACAGTTTTGCCGTACCTGCTTGTTCATTCAGAATTTTGAATATCTGTTTCCAGGAAAGCATCTCCTCTTCCAGGGCGATCATCCCGATATGCGCGGTCCGCTTTCTCTGAACGTTCAGGACCTCCACTATTGTCTTTTCATCGACGACATTATTATTGACCAGGAATTGACCGAATCTGTGTACAGCCATATTCCACCCCCTCATTGATATAGTTCAAATTGATTCATAATAGTATTTCGGCGAAATTTCATTTTGGATTAGGGTTAATCTTTTTTCAGCTATCCGTAAACGAAAGGAACCGATACAGAAATATGTACAACTGGATGATCTGAGGTGAGAGAAAAAACTGCGGGGATTGCTGGCGATGGTGCAGGCTAATCGCACATGGGCTGGCACTGTAGATCCAATTTTCTGTAAAAGGGCTCTGCCTTCTTTTCATCGATCCCGATAGTAACCGGATTATCTCCTCTGGAAACAGCGTCGATAGCCTCTATGAGCGAGTTCGCGTCGATCGCCTGCTTCACCAGGTATCCGCTCGCACCAGCGGCAAAGGCTGCGTGCATATATTCTTCATACCGATCGAGCGAAATGATCAGGACCTTTGATTTCTTCGAGACGATTCGGATCGTTCTGGCAGCCTCGAGCCAGTTCAGAAAAGGGAGCGACTGATCTAGCAGCACAATGTCGGGCTGGAGGTCGCGTGCCAACTTGACCGCATCAATGCCGTTGTCCGCTTGACCGGCAACAACAAAAGGGCTGTGTTTGTTTATCAATTCTACAAGGCCCTGGCGATAGAACTCATCATCTTCAACCACGAATATGGAGAGCCTTTCCTGGGATTCCACTCCGAGGTGAAAAGAGTTTACTTGACCTGCGTAGTCCATCCTTGTCTCCCTTTCTTTAATGCTCCGCTTACGCAATGGAGATTTTCGCACTCATGTAATAACAAGTTGTGTGCCATCTATGATGGAAATGAAGATTTTCGGGCCTCATAACAATTTCGGTATCGGCCCTTTCAATACAACTTATCGAAATCAATACTATTTTAGCTTTTGCCGAGCGAGAAAATAATTATCTTTTCGCTGGAAAAGGGGGCGAAACAAGGCTGCTTGCGAAGGAAAAAAGTTAAAAAGAACTAACAGCAGAACAAGGGCTTTTAATATTCTCTCAAGGCTTATCAAGGCTCAACCTATTGATTTTATTTTCAAATCTCAACTGTTAGAAATTACTATTACTGTTAAATTATAATAACACATTCTACGGCTTTAATTATCTAGCTCATTATGATATTGAAAACGGTCTAATGTTGCGCATCGGAGTACTCAGCGACACGCACCGCAATCTTCCAGCCACAGCTCTAGCCATAGAAAAGATGGGCCATGTAGAGGCCATCGTCCACCTCGGGGACTTCTGTTCCGATGCGGACGACATTGCCGCATTCACCGATGTGCCCGTTTATGCCGTGGATGGAAATTGCGATTATGAGGGTCCGGGCCTGGATGAGCGTCTCCTCCGGTTCGGTGGCGTCCTGATGCTGGCCGTGCATGGCCACCGCTACGAGGTAGGCCAGGGCTATGGGCGCCTCCTTGAGAGGGCGCACTCAATGGGGGCGGACGTGGTCCTTTACGGTCACACTCACCGGCCTGCGTGCCTGTGGGTTGAGGATGTCTTATTCTTCAATCCCGGCCACCTCTTTCCGGGAGCGGAAGAGGGGAGCTGTGGAGTGCTTACGATCGATGACGGACGGGTGAGGGGCGAGTTCATCAAGGTACCGGCGAAGATGAAAGGAGCTGGATAATAGTACCTTGGCCAGCGCGGCTCAGAGGCGCTCCGCTTTGAAGATTCGGTTATTAATGCCAGGGGAAAGCTGCAGTTCCCAGACCTTCCTACCTGCCGGCGTCACTTCAACAAGACGTCCATGAGTGCCGCTGGTAATCAGTGTGTTGCCGTTCGGCAATCGGTCCGCGTCGCCCAGTACCGTGTCCATAACCGGGGGGAACTCGCAGTACTGCCAGACAACTTCTGCCGTGCCATCGTGCGGTTCATAGGCGAGCTCTATGACCCGGCTTCCAAACACCGGAATCGAAGAGTGGATGCCATTGTCAAAAAGCAAGATGTTTCCGTTGGGGAGGAACTCGGGATCATGGGCGTGGTGCAGCAGCCCTTCGCCGAAGTCACCGCTATCGCCCAATATCCAAAGGATCTCTCCGGAAGGGTAGCTGATCTTCGCGATCTGGTTGAGATTCCGGAGGTTGAGGTAGATCGCCGAATCCTCTTCGTCAAATGTGATAGAGTTCGAGTGAGTCCAGTCCCGCCCGATCTTCCAGTCCGCCATCCAGAAGTTCTGGATACATTTCGAGCAATGATGATTGGTCGGCAGGTGGTCGACGGCTCGCCAGTCCCAGACGATCTCATCGTTCTCGCGGTCGTAGATCTTGATTCCATCGCTGATCGTCCATCCCCAGCCGGGCAGGCGGACCAAATCATAGTACAGGAAAATTATTTTCCCATCGGAGAGTACATCCAAATCATGGTGTACCTCCAACTCGCCGTACTCCCCATAGTGCCAAATGATGTCACCGGAACATGCGGGATCGGCTATCTCATAGATTCTATAGCCTCCGATGGCGAGCAGGTTCCCATTAGGTAGGACTTCCACCTCCCAAATCGGGAGAGTGGTGGAACTCACGAATTCCCAGGCAAGCGTACCGTCCATGTTGACGGCATTTATGATTCCAAAAAGGGAGTAGGTCGTCATTACATTGAAAACGGTTACCCCATTGTGAGCCAGGGTCTGATCCCAGACCGTGACGCTCCTGTCGAAACAGCCCGAGACGGCGGACGCACAAATCAATAGTACCAGGGCCGCCAATGTGGTTTTATTGAAAAAGGCCATGAGCCTGCGATCTTCCTCCCAATCCCTAGAAAATCGAACCGTAAATTTATAATTTTCCGAAGTTTTTTTCAACGGTGACGATTGGCTCACTTCAGGAGGAAGAGCATGAAGATCCCTGCCAGGGCAAGCGCGGTCCCCCAGATCTTCCTGGATGTGAGCTGTTCCTGGAGAAACAGGGCTGCAAGGGGGACCCCAAAGAGCGGAGCGGTCTGATTCAGCATCGAGGCGATCGAGGCGCTGGTGAATCGTATTCCGGCAATCCACAGGAGCATGCCAAAGTACGCCGCAATCAAGGACCCGGGCAGAAGGACTTTATGGATCGGACCAGGCCGAAATACTTCCCGGATCTCCCGTCCCCTCCCTGCAGTGACCATGTAGAGCGCAAGGAGCAAAGTGGCGATTCCATTTCTGACCAAAGTGGCCGTGACCGAGTCGACACGATGGAGCGGATCCTTGAGGAATAAGACGCCGGCCGCGAAACAGGCCGGTGCGCCCGCCCCGAAAATGATCCCCAGTGCGATGTCCCTGCGGGTGGTCCCGTCAGGCATCCCCAGGCGGTCCGTGCTCACCAGGGCGATACCGCACGTGATTGCGGCCCCCCCGATGAGAGCCCCCTTCGGCAGGGTCTCGCCAAGGAAGAGCCAGGCCCCGAGGACCACCAGGGGCGAGTAGAGGCATGAGAGGAGGAAGGGGAGTGAGGCACCTATGCGCTTCAGGCTCATAAAGAGCAGGGTATCGCCGACTACGAGCCCTATGAGAGAGCTCGCCCCGAGGGACAGCAGGTCTGCGCCGGAGATCTCGAGCACCGCCTCCAGTCGCCCCACCACTACAAGAGTAACGGCGAGCAGAGGCAGAGACAAAGCATCCTTGAAGAGGTTTATGGAGATCGGCGAAACACGGACCGAGGCGAGGCGAAAAAAGATCACGGCCGAGGCCCAGGCTATGGCGCATATCAGGGAGAAGACCTCTCCGGCATAAGGGAATGGCGGCGACATGAAGCTCCTCTGTGGTCCAGTTCATAAATACAGTGCCACACCGAAGTCGTCGAGGCACCCGGCCCGCAAGGCGCGAGGAGGACGAATACCGTTGTCGTATTTAACCGACGAGCAACGTAGCGGGGCGGGATGCATCGGCGGCTGAATGCCACTGTATTTATGAATCGGGCAACTCAATGACCGACTGTCGTATCCTCGACGGTCCGGAATTGAACCCGAAAAATGAGAGGCATCATACTCGATAGCGTACCGTGGGGCAACGTCCCACCGGAACGCCCCAGCGAAGCCCCGTAGCGCATCGGCCGCTTTGGTATTCGGCTGAAGTTTATGGTACACTATGGGATAACTCGACAGTCAGAAGTTCTCCTGCCTGAATTTCCCTAACGGAATTCCTCTC
>CAZFWM010000024.1:31106-39084 GCA_964522545.1 uncultured Thermodesulfobacteriota bacterium | reverse complement strand
TGGTTAAATAAAACGTACACTGCTTTCAACAGCCAAACAGCAGAGCGCCTAATCCATGGATGAGATGTATTCCGAGAAGGTCATTGCCTCCATGCCCTTCGCCAGGCACCAGCGTATGTAGGTCTCCAGCCTCTCCGCCAGGGTCTTGCCCGTGTTGCGCAGGAATATGAAAGAGACCACGCCGCGGTAGCGTTCGGCCAGGTCCGGACAGAACTCCCACGGGTGGAAATAAATGCTGAGATAATTCCCGCCGAGCATCACGGCCCGCGACCATAGCCGGCTGTAGTGATCGCCCAGGTTCCGGAAGAAGACCCAGTGACAGGGCAGCCGGAGGACAGGCATTACGGAGATCGGAACGACCGCCAGCCCCCCCTTCCTGAAGGGCTGTCGGCTCTTGAGGAGATTGTTGTAGTACCCGGGCACATAGGTGGGGTGGAGGGAGCTGTCGTAGCGGAACCCGGCCCGCTCCAGTACCTCGTAGCTCGTGAAGCTGAGCCTGGGGGAGCGGAATCCTCTCACCTCGACGCCTATGTCCCTCTCCAGGGCCTCACGGCCTTCCTGTAGCTTCACCTCCGCTTCCTCGTCCTTCATGGACCCGTAATCGTCGAGGTGCATGTTGCCGTGGAAGCCAATCTCGTGCCCCTTCGACGGGAGGGCCCTGACGAGGCGGGGGAAGGTGCGGGCGAAATCGAGGGTAGTGAAGAAGGTCGCTCGGATTCCACTTGCCTCCAGGATCTCGACGATCGCCTCCAGACCGATCCCGCTCACATCGTACAGCTCGCGGCGGTCCTTTACGGCGATGCCGAAATCATCGGGCGGCGAGAACTCTTCCAGGTCGAAGCTGAGCAGCAGTGAGGTCATGAAGAGCGATCTCCTGGGAAGACAAAGAGTTTGAGGAGCTTCACTATATTCTTCAGGATAGCGGAATTCAATACGAGCCCGGGATGGCGCAGCAGAAAGCCCGGCCGCGCGTAGAAGCGCCTGTAAGCCCTTCTTTGGATGGCGACCAGCTCGGCCTCGCTGAGATCGCGGGGAATGAAGGAGGCATGGTTGGCGTGGTCCGAGTAGGTCTCCCAGGAATCCCGCACCGTGCCGCAGGTCTCGGCGTCCCGAGCCAGGGGCGTGCCTGGATAGGGGGTGAAGAGATTGAAGGAGGCCCCGTCCAGGGGCAGCGAGAGGGCCAGACCCAGGGTCGCGCCCGCGGTTCGGGCGGTCTCGCCCGGCACGCCGACCATGAACGAGGAATAGACGCGGATTCCCGCGGACCTGGCCATCCTGATCTTCTCTAGGACCAGGGGAAGATCCACCTCCTTGCCCAGGAGCTTCAGTATCTCCTCCTCCCCGTGCTCGAGGCCGATGTAGATGAGGCGGCAGCCGGCCGCGCGCATCGCCGTGAGCACCTCCATGTCAATCCGCTCGATCCGCAGGCTGCACCCCCACTCGATGGGGCTGTGCAACCTTGCGAGGCGCTCGCAGAGCTCCAGGGTCCGCGAACGCTTCAGGTTGAAATTGTCGTCCTCGAAAGAGAGGGTGCCGGCCCCGTACCTGCCGCGAAGCTGATCCACCTCGGCGGCAATGGAGGCGGCGCTGTGTCCTCGCCAGCGGCTGCCGAAGACCGACTGATCGCAGAAGCGGCACTTGTACGGACACCCGCGGCTCGTGACCAAGTTGCAGACCCTGCCTCTGCCTCGAAGAGGGGTCTGGCGAAAAGGCACGTCCTCCTTGAAGAGATCCCTCGCCGGAAAGGGGAGGCGGTCGAGGTCCTGTATGAGACTCCTCCCCGGGTTGAGGGCGATGGCCCCGTCCCGCCTCACCGCCGTCCCCTCGATATCGGTCAGGGGCCCGCCCCGGCCGAGCCGGTCGGCGATCTCCACCACGGTCTCCTCCCCCTCGCCGAAGACCCCGATGTCGATCTGGGGGCATTCCTTCATGACCGCCTCGGGGATGGCCGAGATGTGGGGGCCGCCGGCCAGGGTGAGCGCGTCGGCCCGGACCGACTTGACCATGGCCAGGACGCGCTTGGCCCGTGGAAAGGCGATGGTCGTGGCCGTCACGCCCACGATGTCGGACGCCGTGCTCTGGACGATGGCGCGCACCCCTTCCTCGGTGACGCCCTGGGAGACAGCGTCGACGATCTCCACGTGGTGGCCGGCCCGGCGCAAATAGGCGGCCATGTAGCCCAGGCCGAGGGGCGGAAGATTCGGCGCCACGAAGCTGAAGGCCGAGTAGGTCTCCTCCCGGGTGGCCGGCGGATTGATCAGGAGTATGCGCATATCAGCACACCTTCATTAGCACTCATCGTTCGTCGGCGCACTTTTGCTCTCAGAATTTTTTAACGCAGAGTCGCAAAGACGCAGAGGACTGTTTATAAATCGATTCAAACCTAGAAGCCTAACAATTGCTCACTTTATCACAAGTCGGATTTGTCATTTCGACCGCAGGGAGAAATCTAATTTTTTTCAAAATATACACTCGGAAAGATTTCTCGCTTTGCTCGAAATGACAAAAAAATCATATGCCTTTGATTTTATCTCTCTGCGTCTCTGCGTTAAGACTCTTACCCGCCCCTCTCGAGGGCGATCACATTAAAGGCTGCGCTCAGCATCTTGACGATCTCCACGTAGCTCTCCCCGGAGCCGCTGAACTTTACGGCCACTACATTCTCACCCGGTGCGATGGAAGGACTCAAGTCGACGATCACCTCGCTACTGCGCGGCCCGACTCCGGCATCGGACTTCCGGTCGAACAGAGGCCGGCCGTTCAGCCAGACCTCCTCGGCCCGGATCGAGCCGATGCTCGACTGGACGAGGAGCGCCGCCCCGGAGGCGTCCGGCCCATGCCCGGAGGCTTCCGACTCAGCAAAGATCCTCCCCCTGAAATAATAGGACTCGTACTTGTCGCTGACCGTATCGCACCTCCCCTCGGTCCGATCGAGGAAGCAGAGCAGGCATGGCATGGGCACCTCCGCCCACCCGGCTTCGTCGAGGCCCGGCAGGAACCACCCCTCCTGGAAGGCATCGCTGAACCGCCAGGGCCTCCCCCGATCGAGGCGCCGGTACTTGAGGGCGCGGAACCGTCCGGCCTCCGAGATCGTCTCGGCGCGGACCTCCCCCCCGAACGGGAGGTCCGCCACCCGGATCAGGAGATAATTTGACAGGCCCCGGCCGGGTGCCCGCCCCCACCCCCCCCGCCCCCCCCCGGAGAAGTGGTAGTTGAGCTGGGTGATCCCGACCCCGGTCTCGATCCTGTAGGCGAAGAGGGAGTCGAGCGAGTCCGCCGGCTCGAAATCGGGATCCGACAGGAGGCCCTCTGCTATGCGCGCCTGCAGCCTGTATGGAATCAGATCGTCGTTCAGCGTGGTCTGGCCCTGCTCGCAGCTGCGAAAGGCCCCGAGCATGAGGGCGCTGTTGAGGCCCGCCTGGAAAAGGGCCGCCGCGAAGAGGAACGGCAGGCCGAACCGTCTAATCCAAGGCTTGAGAGACGCCGCCCCGACGAGAAAGGCGCTGAGGATCAGAATCATCAGGGGAAAGGAGAACTGGAAGTGGAGGATCGGGTGGTGGGGAAAGAAGAGGAGAAAGACAACGGACAGAGCGCACGCCAGGGGGAGGAAGGCGTTCCGGAAGCCGGATGCGGGCGTCTCCCTCCGGGTCGGGCCCCTCACGGCGGCCGCCCCGAGGAGCGCGAAAAAGCCGGCGAGGAAGAGGATGAACTCCGCCCCGCAGAGGCGCGCGGCCGCGGCCTTCCACCTCCCACGGCCGAGGGGGCCCGGCTCGGTCAGGCTCTCTGTGTAGCTGAAGAGCCGCACCGGTGTAAAAAACGGATTCCCCTCTCTCGGGTTCGAGGAGAAGAACCTCTTCACGAATTCTGTATCGAAACCTGCTTCCATCTCCCCTGCATCCCGCTCGTTCAGGACCAGGGCCCGGGCGACCCCCCGGATGTCCCTGTACCCCTCGGACGCCTCGTACCGGAGCCAGGGGGCTGAGAAGGCGATAAAACAGACGAGCCCGCCGAGGAGCCAGCCGCGCCCGACCTTGGGGCGCCACAGGAAGAAGAGCGCCACCAGGAGAGGGGCGATAAAGGTGCTGACATGGAGCTGCAGCAGGACGGCCAGGGAGGCGAAGGCGGGGAGGATGAAGAAGGGCCGGCCCGCGACCTTCACGGCGTAGAGGGAGTAGAAAAAGACGAGGGCAAAGAGTGGGACGAAATTGGTGCGGTACGCATCGAGGGAAAAAAAGAGGATAAAGCCCGAGAACCCATACAGGATGGCCGCCAGCCAGCCGGCCGCCTCTCCGAAGAAGTCCCGGCCCAGCCTGTAGAGGAGCAGCGTGGCAAGGCCGCTCAACACGGCGAGCAGGACGTAGGGCCCGTAAGTGTGGGGCGAGAGAATCGTGGCCGAGGCGACCAGGTATGTGTGGAGCGGGCCGTACGAGACCGGCCCGTATCCCGGCAGCTCGAAGGAGTCCCCCACCGGCAGGAACCGGCCCTGGTGAACGAGCGCATAGGCGTCCTTGAGGAGCTCGTTGTCGTGGGACGTGGGGCTCACGTAGGGGAGCCCGGCGAGCTTGACGAGCAGGGGCGCAAGGATGAGCGCGGCAAGCCCCGCCCACCTGAGGAGAGAGTGCCCCTCGGCGCCCCCCGCCGCCGTCCCGAATATTTCGGTCCTACTCGACAAGGTCACCCGCCTTCTCCCACCCTTTGGGAGTGGAGAAAAAGAAATGTCTTTCCATCGCGAATCTCAGCTCAGCCTTTTCCCTCAATTCTAGCATGAACCGGCGGAAGTTCCGCACCTCCGGGTCGTCGTCGCGAAAGTAGAGATAGGGGACGAGCTCATCCCAGGACGAGGAGCGGACCTCCCCGCCATTTCTCGATTCAAGCCACCTTTCGACATCTCTCTTTTCCGTCGGCCCCACAACGATCCAGTCGAGATCCTCCGCCGACAGGTCGAAGCTCTTCATCCCGTTGAACAGGTGGACAGTGATCGTGGGATTCAGGGCCATCAGGGCCGCCCCCTTCCGGACGGTGGTTCCAAAGCTTCCGGAGACCAAGCCGATGCGCATCCCGTCGATACGACTCATTTTTGTAAAGAAGCTGGAGGGATGTTCCTTCCAGCGCCCCGGATCGACCGGCTGTACAATCGTGTCCGGATAAGGAATCCATAATTGGGTAGGGTAACAGATTTTGTTTCCACTGAAAAAGGCTTCCTTGAAAGGACTGTCGATCCGGCAGGCATCCTTCCACAGGACCCTGTCGACCGCCCTTGCCGCGGAAATCGAAAAAGGCCGGCCGGCGCCGGTCATTCTGTCGATCGGGATGCTGCGCCACAACAGGCCGGTCGTCGCCAGAAGGCCGAGAAGCAGACAGAAACACTTCTTTCTCTGCATACAGGCTATCCCCGAGCCTGCTGCGAGCGCCAGGGGCAGGCAGAGATGCGCTATGTAGATGGGCTGCTTCTTGTGGAGATAGGAGAGAATCGCAAGAGGCACGAAAAACATGAGAGCCAGATCGATCCGAGGCGAAAAATTCAGTTGAGCAGAGGGGGACCGGAAAAATCTCCAGATCGGATAGGCGACGCACAGCGCCACGATCGGCGAGACCTGCACCATGACAAGGCTGATCGGATAGGCCAGGAGGGCGGTAGGATTTCGAAAGATGTCGCCCCGGACGAGCTCTTCTTGTGCATCCATGAATATCGGATCCAGCAGATAATCGACAAGCCGCCAATTTCTCTCGATGAGGACCAGCACGCCGATACCGATCGATACAATAGCGACCGCACGAAAACGGCTCCTCCTGTTGGTCAGGCCCGACGCCGCGTGAACGAGCGCCGGGCCGATCATGGCGAGGGCAAAGAGAATAAACTCAGTCTGCGTCGGCACGGAATAAAAAGAGAACAGAATGGAGGCGACGAGCAGCATCGAGTAGATGGGCCGCGAAAAGCGTTCTGTCTTGATCAGAAAGTAGTATGTGACCGCGCAGGCGGCGATCAGGCAGATATAGGACCGGCCATAGCGGGAGAGACCGATCACCCAGGGGATCATCCCGAGAAAGAGCGCGCTGAAAAGGCCGGCGGACGGCCCGTTGATCTCTTTGCCACAGAGGTAGGTGAACAGGAGAAGGATGAGCAGATAAAGGGTGGGAGTACACACGACGGCAATCGTCGACGGCCCAAAAAATGTGCTCCACAAAGCGGCCGGGATGATAAAGAAGGGATTGAGCTCCCTGGGCGTTTCATTGACCCAATTCTTTATAAGACCACTCGCGCGGGAAAAGGAAAAAGGCCGGCGGCCCTCCACGCCCTCTCCCATGCTGGGAAAAAAACAACAGTCCAGAGACTCTTCCGGGAGGTGGAAGGGCGGTCCCGTCAGATACCGATAGCCAAGGACCAGATGATACTCCGCCTCGTGAATCGTGGGCATGTTCATGAAATGGACACAGGAGGAGAATCTTGCATAGAGGCAGTTGGCCGCCCCGTGGGCCGTCAGCAACAGGGCCAGGAGGGCCCATGGAGGAATGCGTCGAAACCGATGGTCGTACAAATCACGCCTCATCTAAGGCCGGACAGGATGCGGGGCGCTACATTTTGCCCTCGGAACAACCCTTGCCCCCGGAACAATCCGCCTTCTCCCACCCACGGGGAGTGGAGAAAAAAAAGTGCTTATGTATCTGGAATCTCAACTCTGCTTTTTCTTTCAGATCCATCATGAAACGGCGAAAGTTCCTCACTTCCGGCTCGCTGTCGAAAAAATACATGGTGGGGACGAGCTCATCCCAGGGCGCGGAGCAAGCCTCCCCGGCATCCTCCGACTCCAACCACTTCGTGACCTCCTTCTCCTCCAGAGGCCCTACAACAATCCAGTCGAGGTCCTCCGCAGACAGGTCGAAGCTCTTCATCCCGTTGAACAGATGGACCGTTATCGTCGGATTGAGGGCCATGAGGGCCGCCCCCTTCCGGACGGCGGTCCCGAAGATCCCGGAGACCACGCCTGTGGCCATGCCGATGCGCACACCGTCGATGTGGCTCATCTTTGCGAAAAAGCCGGATGGCTCCCTCTTCCACAGGGCCGGGTCGATGGGCTGAATGATCGTCTCCGGGTCAGGAATCCACAATTGAGTAGCGTAACAGATCCGGTTCCCACTGAAAAATGCTTTCTCGAAAGGGCTCTTGCCCTGGCAGGACTCCCTCCAAAGAATTTTGTCGATGGCCCTCGCCGTAGGAACCGGGATGGGCAGGCTGAAGCCGGTCAATTTGTCGATCGGAATGCTGCGCCATATCAGGCCGGTCAGTGCGAGAAGGACGAGAAGGAGGGAGAAGCATTTCTTTTTCTGTATACCGGCCAGTCCGGAGCCCGCTGCAAGCGCGAGAGGAAGGCAGAGATGCGTTATGTAAATTGGCTGTTTCTTGTGCAGACAGGAGAGAACCGCCAGGGGCAGGAGAAACATGACGGCCAGATCGATGCGATGGGCTGAGGGCTTCTGAGAAGAGGGGCTTCGGAAACACCTCCAGATCGGGTAGGCGGCGCAGAGCGTAACGATCGGCGATAGCTGCACCATGACGAGGTGAAACGGATAGGTGAGGATCGCCGAGGGATTTCGAAAGATGTCGCCCCTTGTGAGCTGCTCCTGGGCGTCCCTGTTACGCGGGGCCAGTATATAATCGATCACCCCCCACTCTCTCTCCAAGAGGATGAACAGAGCGCCTACCGCCGCAAGGATGAAGACCGTGCGAAGGCGGCCCTCACCCCGCAGCAGGCCGGAGACCGCGTGAACGAAGGCCGGGCCTGTCATGGCGAGCACGAAGAGGAAGAACTCCGTCTGCGTCGGCACGGAGTAGAAACAGAACAGAAACGAGGCGACGAAGAGCATCGAACCAATCGGTCGTGAAAAACGCCGGGTCCGCAGCAGGATGTAATACGTCACCGAACAGGCGGCGATCAGGCAGATGTAGGACCGGCCGTAACGGGAGAGCCCGATCACCCAT
>CAZFWM010000024.1:0-31096 GCA_964522545.1 uncultured Thermodesulfobacteriota bacterium | reverse complement strand
CCCGCCCGTACGGGCCCCGCCCTACCACCCTGGGCCTCCCCCCGAGAAAGAGCGCGGCCCAGAGGCCGGCGGACGGCCCGTCGATCTCCTTTCCACACAGGTAGGTGAAGAGGAGAAGGATGAGAAAGTAGAGGGTGGGAGTAAGTACAACGGCGGTCGTCGAAGGCCCCCAAAAGGCGCACCCCAGAGCAGCGGGGACCAGAAAAAATGGATTGCACTCCGAGAATCCTTTGAAGGCGACCCAGTGATCGACGAGACGACGCACGCGGGACCACGAAAAAGGCCTCTCCCCCTCCAGCCCGGCCCCCATGCTCGGAAAGAAGCGGCTTCCGTAGGGGACTGCCGAATCGGCGATAGCGACCTGCGAGTCAGACAGGTCCGGGGCTCTGAACCAGCCCTCCAGGTAGTTTCCCGGAAGGTGGAAGGGCGGACCCGTCAAAAAGCGATAGCCAAAAACCAAGTAGTAATCGGCCTCGTGAATCGTTGAAAAGTTCATCACGTGCTCGAGGGAGGAGAGCCGAGCATAGAGATAATTTGCCGCCCCGTGGACCGCCAGCAACAGGGCCAGGAGGACCCACGGGGGGATGGATCGAGACAGGTCGATGCGCGGGCCGCGCCTCATCTGGGTCCAGCGTGCGGGAATGGATGGGCCAGGTTGTACTCTCGGACCTTGGATTTGTCGTCGATGCGCGAAAACAGGGCGAACAGCCGGATGAACGATTCGTCGGAGCTGTTGTATCCCCTGTCGTGCAGCAGGTCCACCGTCAGCTGGTGCAGGATCCTGTACGACTCTTCTATCTGCCGGTCCTTGGCCTCCCAGGCGAGGCCGCCCACCTCGTCGAAGGCCTTTCCCGGATACCGGGGGTCCGGCTTTTGGCGAATGTTCTCGATCCCGTAGCGGTCCGGATATTTGAGGAGCTTGCTGTAGAGCAGTTTGAATTTGTGGAGGTGAACCCAGTCGATATAGTCCGAGTTCCGGCCGAGAAAATCCTGCGTCATGCGGATGTCCTCGTCGGTCTCGTGAGGGAGCCCGCAGATGATCTCCACTTCGTTCCATATGCCGAGCTCGTGGGATCTCTTCAGGGTCTCCTCCATTTTCTCCACGGTGGTCCGCTTCCCCACGTACTTGAGAAGGCGGGGCGATGCGGTCTCGGCCCCGAATATCAGCCTCCTCGCCCCGGCCCCGTACAGCTGCTCCAGCGTTTCGGAATCGAGATTGGCGAAGGTGGCGCAGTCGGACCAGAGGATCTTCACATCCCTGGCGGCCATCTCCTGCAGAAAGGCCCTCGTGGCCTTCCGGGTCGGATTGACCTCCGGGTTGAGAAACATGAAAAAGCTTGTGCCGAACTGTTCGGCGAGGCTCTCGAGGTCATCCACATTGTGGTTCACGCGCTTGAGGACGAACTTGTCCTCCGTGGCCGAGGACCGGCAATAGGCGCAGTTGAAGGGACATCCGAGCATGAAATAGTAGGGCAGGATGAGAAAGGGGTGATTCGTCCCGAACTCTCGATCGAGATCGTCGAAGGTGATCCGGTAGTGATCGATGGGGAGGCCCGTGAAATCCGGGCCGGGAAACATGGCCCTCGAGTCGTGGAGGCCGAGCTGGTAGGAGTAATAGGAGACGTGCTCCTCCAGGTGCCGGGTCCTCGAGCCGAAGATGACGGGCGGATAGTCCTGCGCGTAGGACGATATGTACTGGTTCTCGTTCATGAAGCCCTTGTCGCTGAAGGGGCTCTTCTGTTTCCGCAGCGCCAGCAGGACGTCCAGGATCTCGTAGTGGCGCGGGGTCATGCAGAGGAAATCGACGAACCGGATGGCGTCCTCGAGGTCGAGCCAGTCCATGATCCCGCCCACGTCGCTCCCGCCGACCGCGATGAGGGCCCCGGTCTCGTCCCGGATCAGCTTGGCGAGCACCAGGGCCGAGGCGATGGCGGAAAAATTCCACTCGTTGATGATAGAAAAACCGACCATGTCGTAATCCCTGTAGTCGGTCTTGGCAAGGATCCGTCGCCCCTGGGCCTCGAGCTCTTCCGAGCTCCCGGAGCGGAGGAAGTCGACGATCCTCTCCCGATCCAGAAACAGAGCCATGTCGACTTTCTGTTCTTCGCCTCCACTCTTATTGTCTTCGTGGACTTTCACGTCGAGATCGTCCTGGTCGACCTCGAAGCCGTGCTCCTGGAGGAAGGATTTGAGAACCGGGAGGCTGATCAGGGGGACACGGGAGAGCTTTCCGAAGCGGGCGCCGACGATCCGGTCGTCGATCTTCGGCGGATAGAGCAGCTTGATCCTCATGTCGGAAAACACCTGACCTTTCGTCCCCGTTCCCGGTAACCGGAAGCCTTTGACTCGGCTCTTCGATTGTAAGGGATTCGATAGGCCCTGTCCAGAATGTGGCGGGCGATTAGGGCAAAGCAGCTATCCAGTAGAAGTCGGATATGTCATTTCGACCGCAGGGAGAAATCTTTTCTTTCCGGATCGGTCGCTCGGTAAGATTTCTCACTTCGTTCGAAATGACAAAAAAATAACTATTGAGTAGATGATCCCTGTTACTGGTGTCCGGACTGGGCCCCGAGCAGGTCCTGCTCCCGGATGAAGCGGGCGATCTCCCGGGCCAGCAGGCCGTATCCTTGGTCGTTCATGTGGACGTTGTCGACAAAATACTCCCCGGCCCGGCCCGGTCCGCCGAAGGTTTCGGCCAGGTCGAGAAAATAGACGCCCTGATCCCGGTATCTCTCATGGATTTCTCTGAACATCTCCCGGCTGGGAGGCGAATTGTCGGCCAGGAGCTCCGGGACGAGGAGAACCTTCATCCCCAACCTCACGCATCCCCCGACCCACTCGTCCACGAGATCCCCGTAATCGTCCGAGAGCTCGTGGGCCCTGAAGTCCCCGGCCTGGACGCGGCGCACCTCCTTGACCAGACAGTTCACACCCATGAAGAGCCTGGACCGGGTCATGGCGAGAAAGGCCCTCACGAGCCATCTCGGATTCCACCTCAGGTTCAGGGCCGCCTCAAGCTCCCTCTGGTTCCGGAGGTGCGGGGCCCCCTCGACCTCGGCCCTGACCATTTCGTAATAAGTGCGGTGGTAGGGATTGTTGCGGTTGAACCCGAAATAGAGCACCACCATATCGGGCCCTATCGGCAGGACCAGCTCGTTGAAGTAGATCATCAATTGATAGAAGGTGTAGCCCCACTTTCCCACATTGAGCACCTCGATAGGGTGCGCGCCCTGCTCTCGGAGCCGCTCCTCGAGCTGGGGCGGGTAGCTGTACAACTTCCAGTCGCTTGCCCCGCCGCCGGCCGTACTCGAGCTCCCCAGGCAGATGATCCGGAACACGCCCGGGCCCTTGACGCGGGTGTATTCGCGCCTCAGATTCGCCAGGAAGATCTCCCCCTCATCGCTCGGGCCGAAGAGGGCGGTGTCCTCATCCAGCTTCCAGAAGAGGTTCTCTACACGCCGGTCGAAATCGAGGAAGCTGTCCATGCTTGTCGTCCGCAGGGCCAGCTCCGCGCCAACCGGCACGAGAGCGCACAGACCGAGGGTCAGCGCCCTCGACAGCAGCGGACGGCCGTTCCCCGCCTCCCGGATCCCGGCGATCATGGCCAGCCCGACCGCGAGAAAGGCGAGGGCGGAATAGGTGTCCAGCTCCATGAAGGGGTAGAAGAGGCCCAGCAAAAAGAAGCCCGCGTACTGCAGGAGGCAGAGCAGGACGAGGCGGCTCAGGGAGGGGATCGACGCCAGGGCCGCCCCGAGCAGGAAGAGAAATCCCAGCGTATAGGCCGCGTGCCATGCGAAGCGGCCTCGAATGGAGGGGTCGAGAAACAGGTACAGGCAGATCAGCGCGAGGACCGCCGCGTTCACCCAGACCAGCGGCCAGGCCCATGACGCACTTGTTGGACGGTCCGCCGATTCCACGGCTCCTACCCTGCTCCCCGTCTCCCGGAACAGCATCAAAGACTTTGCCGTGACGAAGACAAGCCCTCCCAGCACCGTGGGCCCATAGGGGAGCGAAAAAATGGCCCGGAGGACGAGGAGGAGGGTGATCTGGCAGTTGAGGCCCGCCAGGAGAAGTCCGACCGGCCGCCTGGAAACCCAGTTCCTGAAGATGCGAAAAAAGAAGAGGTCCAAGAGAAGCCCGACCAGGAGAACGGCGAGCAGGTTGACGGTCCTGAAAAGGCGGCCGTCCACATCCCGCAGGACCCGTAAAGGAAGGTCGACCGCGAGGGGAATGAGATCGAAGTCTTCCTCGAAGAAGACCGATCTCTCACCTTCGGTACCGGCGCCCTCGAGCCGGACGTCATCGATGAAAACAGGGCTCGAGGGATGGGTGACGAAGCGGATCCGGGGCTGCCTCAGGGCCTCCGGTGTCGGAAAAGGCGTCGCCCTCCACTCATTGACGGAGAGGTCCAGGCTCCGGCCGTCGTGGTCGAGCCTGACCTCGAACAGGGGTGTCCTTGAAATCTCCTTCACATCGACCGAAAGGGATGCGACATGCTCTCTTTCGCCGCCCCTCTCCAGATAGATCCCTGTGTGCCCGACGGATTCATTGACCTCCTGGGTGTCGATCACCAGCAGGTAATCTCCCTCGTCCCCCTCGGAAAAATGGATCTCGAACCACTGGATCGCCACGTTCACGTTCTCTCTCTTGACCGTGAAAAAGAAAGACCAGGGCGGCTCCACCCGGTCGCCGGGGATTCGGGCCGTGAGAGACTTGGCCCAGTCGATCAGCAGTGTGTTCTCGATGATGAAGGCCGCATCCTCGTCCGGATCGATGAAGGCCCCTTCCAACTTTTCCCTGTACTTCCCGCTCGTCTCCCGGTACACATCCCAATCGAGATGGCGCCCCCAGAAGGGCTGGACAAAGAAGGAGTGGAGAATGAGCTGGGCCGCGACAAAGACGAGAGAAACCGTTGCCAGGGCGACGAGGTAGGGGCGGGGCACGGGGAGGCGGGACCGGCTCATGGTCGGCCCTCCGTCCCGGAGGCACCTTCTCTATAGGGAATATAGATCACCTCGAGGAAAAGGTGGTCCTCCGCAAAATCCCGGATGCAGTCGAGGTGGGCCTTATTGGGCTGGACGAGCTCAAGGGCCAGGACGTTCCTCCCAGGCAGTACGAGGCCATCGGCCCGGGCGTGAAAAAATATGTACTGGAACGATTCGCCCGGGGCCTCCGTGAAGGATATGGGCGATCCGTTCAAAAAGGCGGAGCGGATGAAGAGATTGCACTTCGTGGAGGCAATGATGCCGATCGGCCCGGCCCTTTCATCCTCGCGAAGGAAGGTGCCGCGCACAAAGAGGGAGAGCTCGGGAAAGGTCTTCTTTTCGAAACCGTCCAGCGACAGGGGGTAATTGCGGCCGGGAACCATCCCGTCCCAGCCGGCCTCGTCGAAATCGACCGACCTCCAGCCCTCCTGCCTGGTGCGGCTCCACCGCCACCGTCCCGGAATCACGGACGGTGCATAGGTGACGACGTGGAGCGGGTCGAAGTCGAACCTCTCGACAGCTTCGATTCGCCCGGGATCGATGAAGGGGTAGCGCTCCGTATCGGTGATGAGGACCCGGACCTTTTCCAGCCCCTCCTCTGCCGCTGTATCTCCCGGCCTGCTGAATGTGGATATCTCACTGTACGAAAGGCCCCAGAATAGGAGGTTGTCCAGGGCCGATTCTTCGGGAATGATCCGGGCCAGCCGCTTGTGCAGCCAGAGGGGATGGGCCATGGAGGATGTGAAGAAGGGAGAGGTGCAGTCGTGTCTCGTACAGTAGGCGAATCCCCGGACGATCACATAGGTGCTGGAGAAAAAGCCGAGAAACAAGAACCCGAACAGGAGGATGTGCACGGGAAGGGCTATCTTCCGGAGCTTTGCGGGGATCGCGGTGAGCGGCAGGCTGAGGGCGACCCCCGTGAGCGCGGTCAGTACGGTGAAGAGCGGCACGTAGTGCTCCCAGCTGTGCCGGGGCAGGATGTATTCGAATCCGAAGGAGCCGAGGAGGAAGATCGTCAGGAGGGCCAGCTTGTGCCCCAGCCGGCTCAGCTTCTCCCTGTGCATCCACCTGGACCGCAGCCGCATCCCGACCCAGACCGGGAGGGCCGCCATGAGGCCGGCCACTCCGATCAGGGCCGCGGCGTACTGAACCCACATGAATGAGCGAAAAATCGCAAGGAGGCTCCTGAAGCGCCGGCCCGGAAACATTCGGAGTGCGGCGGCCTCTTCCCTGGAATCGAGATTGCCGAGGAAGTAGATGGAGTGTTTTACCGAGTCCTCGAAGAGGTGGAAAGCCCGACCGGCCGAGAAGTCGAGCATCAGATCTTCCTCACGGACCATGGGCAGACCGTCTTCCTCCCTGTCCCGGGTATCGCCCCCCAGCAGCCGGTCGGCCAGGAAGCCGAGCCGGTACCGGGTCTCCTGAAAATCGTTACGCCCCTCTTGAATGATGTATGGAGTGAAGAGGAGGACAAAAGCCGCGGCCCCCGCCGCCAGGTGGCGACAAAAGAAATGTCTGGGTCGCAGAAAGAGAGCGGCCATGAATACAGGGACGGCCGAGAAGGCGGATACGTGTATCTGCAGTAATATGGCGAGGCTTAGGCAGGCGGGGATCAGGTACCGCCTGTTCCTGAGCACTGCGGCGAACACCGAGTACAGGAAGAGGGCCGAGAAGAGGAAGAGGAAGGCCGGGTGCGTAAATCCCCGGGTGCAGTTGATGGTGTACGGCGAGTAGGCATAGAGCAGGGCGCAGAGGAGCCCCGCCTTTTCGCTGAAGAAGTCCCGGCCGAACTTGTACAGGACCAGGCCCCCGAGGCCGTTGCAGACGATCAGGAACAGGTAGACGAAGTAGGGCTGATCCGCCAGCAGAGAAAAGGGATAGACCACGTAGAAGAGGCCGGGACCGTAGCTCCCGAAGGTCCTGCCGAGGGGGTAGCCCGCCAGGGGATAGCTGCCGTGACCCATGGTGGAGACCGTGTGGATCACCAGGCCCATGTGCCCGTCGAGGGGAGCGCTATCGATGAAGACGAGCTGGAGCAGGGTCGGAAGAAAGAGGATCGCGAGGAATATCGGTATTGAGAGGATTCTCCAATTCGGAGAGGAAGGCGGCTGAAGCAATTTTTCCCTTCCGGCCTTGAGGATCGTTGCAAAGAAACGCCCTGATCAGGGACTGCGCGCAAGTCGGACTTCTCTATGGTGCGCATTTTATGGGCGCGAAAGAGATCAAGTCAACAATCCGGCCGGCTGCCGGCGTTTATCCGATACACTTATCACCTTCGGGCGGACTTTTTCACTCTGACATTTCAAACCTTACGTTAGGGGAAATTCACCACAGAGGACACAGAGAGCACAGAGAAATGAAGAGCTTGATTGCATTCATTCTTTCTCTGTGCTCTCTGTGTCCTCTGTGGTGAAAAAAAAATCCTTTTCATGAGCTCTGCGGAGTTCCCTCTGCGTCTCTGCGTTAAAAATTCTTCAACGGAATAAGTTGCTTTCCTAGTCAATCAGATGGCTCCTGCGTATGAAGCTAGCGATCTCCTCTGCCAGCAGGCCGTACCCGCGTGCGTTCATATGGACGTGGTCGACGAAGTGATCGGCGGCCCGGTCCGGCCCGCCGAAACTCTCGGCCACGTCGAGATAGTGGACGCCCCGGCCCCTGTTCCTTTCGTAGGCATCTCTGAACAGATCCCGACTGGGAGGGGAGGCATAGGAGAGGAGCTCTGGAACGAGAAGCACATGCACGCCGGATCTTGAGCACCCCTCCAGCCATTCATCCAGTATATCTCCATAATAGCCCCCGGGATTGTAGGCCTCCCAATCCGGGCTCCGGACGCGCCGCTCTTCCTTGACGAGACAGTTCGCACCCATGAAAAGCCTGGATCGGGACAGAGCGAGAAAGCCCCTCACGAGCCAGCGCGGGTTCCACCTCAGGCTAAGGGCCGCCTCCAGCTCCTTCTGGTTCCGGATGTACGGGGCCTCTTCGACCTTTCGGCGAACCCTCTCGTAGTAGGCCGGATGGAAAGGGTAGTTATCGTTTGAACCGAAATAGAAGACCACCAGGTCGGGATCGAGCGAAAGGAGGAGCTCGTTGAAATAGACCGTCAGCTGATAGATAGCATAGCCGGACACTCCCTGGTTGAGCACCTCGACGTGCGGCCCGACTTGCTCACGAAGCCTCTTCTCTAGCTGTACCGGGTAGCTGTGCAAAACCGCATTGTTGTGCCCCACGCCCGCGGTGCTCGAGCTGCCCAGGCAGACGATTCGGAATACACCCGGCTCCTTTGTTCGGGAATATGTGCGCCCCAGATTGTCCTCGAAGGTATCCCCCGCGTCCTTCGGGCCAAAGAGGGTGGTGTGTTTTTCCAGCTCCCAGAAGAGGTTCTCCACGCGCCTGTCAAAGTCGAGGATCCGGTCCATGCTGGTTGTCTTCAGGGCCAGCTCGGCGCCGACCGGCACGAGCACGCACAGGCCGAGGACCAACAGCTTTGCCCGGAGCGGACGGGCGGACCTCCTCTCCCTGATCCCTGCGATCATCGCCAGGCCGATCGATAGAAAGGCGAGGACGGAATAGGTGTCAATCTCCATGAAGGGATAAAAGAGGGCCAGCAAGAAGAAACCTGCATACTGGACGAGGCAGAGCAGGGCGAGACGATTCAGGGAGGGGAACGAGATGAGGGTGGCTGCAATCAAACAGAGGAATCCCAGCGCGTAGGCCCCATGCCAGGCGAGGCGGCCGTGGGCGGAGGGGTCGGTAAACAGGTGGAGGCATATCAGCAAAAGGATCGACCCGTTGATCCAGACCAGGGGCCCTGCTCCGGGGCTCTTCAGGCCTCCCCCCGGGTCGGCCGTCCCTCCCCTGTCCATCTCTCCACTGAACAGCATCAGCGACTTTGCAATGACGAAAATGAGAGATCCAAGCACCGTGGGCCCATAGGGCAGTGAGAAGATCTCACGCAGGAGGAGCAGGAGGGTGATCTGACCATTGAGGCCCGCCAGGAGCAGGCCGGTCTTCCACCTGGGGGCCCAGCTACCGAAGACCCGGCAGAAGAGGAGATCGAACAGTAGGCCGACCAGGACAAAGGCCAGCAGATGGATCGTCCTGAAAGTGCGGCTGTTCGTATCCCATCGGGCCAGCGAAGGAAGGTCGACCACAAAGGGAGCGAGATCGAAGTCCTCTTCGAAAACGACCGATCCGTCGCCGCCCGCGCCGGCGCACTCGAGCCGGACGTCATCGACGAGCACAAAGTTCGTCGGGTGCGTTGCGAACCGGAACCTCGGCCGGCTCAGGGACTCCACGGTCGGGAGATGAGCCGCGCGCCTTCCGTTGATAGAGAGGTCCAGAGCTCGGCCGTCGTGGTCCAGTCTGAGCTCCATCCGGGAGACCGCGCCGAGATCCAACACCTCTGCGGAAAGGGATGCGGCCCGCTCTCTTTCGCCCTCCCTCTCCAGATAGATCCCCGGGAACCCTCCGACTCCACCGGTCGCAAAGGGGGCGAGCTTCAGCAGATACTCTCCCTCGTCCACTTCGGCAAACCGGACCTCGAACCACGGCAACTGCACAATCCGGTCCTTCTTCTTGATCACAAACGAGAGAGTCCAGGGCGGCTCCACCCGGTCGATGGGGATCCTGGCCGTGAGCGTTATGGCCGTTTCGATATACACAGAATTAACGACCATAAAGGCCGCATCCCAGTCCCGGGTACTGAAAGACTCGTCTATCCTGCTCCTGTATTTGCCTATCTCCTCCCGGTACACTTCCCGCTCCAGATAGCCGCCCCAGAAGTTCTGGGTAATGAAGGGATTGAGGTAGAGCTGGACAGCGAGAAAAACCGGGCAAACGGCAGACAGGAAGATCCAGTACGAACGGGGCAGGGAGAGGCTGATCCCATTCATCTTCCATCGCCTCCATCCTGCTCCGCCACTATCCTGACGGGAGATGTTTGTGTATACATGGGTATCGCGTGCATTCTATGAGTGGGTGCGGACCAAGTCAACAATACCCCAACAAGGAAAACAAGGGAAATCATGAGAAGGGCGAACTGGGCGCTTCTCAAAAAGAAGTTCCGCCAGGGCGACTACCTCTGGGGCGTAAGACAGGCCTCCCGGTATCCGGCCGTCAAGCTGGGCCGGCTGCTGGGGCGACCCCTCGCAGGCCCCCTGGTGGTCCACCTTATAGTAACCTACCGCTGCAATGCCCGCTGCCTGCAGTGCGATCTCCCTGAGCGGGCCGAACAGAACCTGCGTCGGGGAAGAGCGGAGCTCCCCCGAGAGGCGATGCTCGAGCTGATCGATGAGATCGCGGCCACCGGGGCATCGGCCGTGGCCTTTACCGGGGGGGAGCCGTTCCTATGCGACCACCTGACCGACCTCATTGCCCGGGCGAAGAAGAACGATCTCCTCACCATGGTCTCCACCAACGGCTCGCTGCTGACCGAGGACTCGATGGACCGCCTGCTGGAGGCCGGGCTGGATGGAATTAATCTCTCCCTGGACAGCACCCGGGCCGACGCGTACGACGCCCTCAGGGGAAGGGAGGGGAGCTTTCAGTCGGCAATGGCCGCCGCCGCGATCATCCGGCGACTGAGAGAAGGGCACGGAAGCCGCCCCGCCTTCAACATCGCCACCGTCATCTCCCGGAACAACCTCGCCGAGCTCGGCGAAATGGTGGGCTTCGCCGAGCGCCTCGGCGCGGACCGGGTGGTCTTCATCCCCTTTCACCCCCACGGCCTCCTCGGGCGACGGGATGATCGCGTCGGCCGGCTCGCCGTAACCGATCCCACCGAAGCAAGGAGAGCCATAAACACCCTCAGGGCCATGAAGAGGAGCGGGCGACCGATCGACAGCAGCTCACGTTACCTTTCGATGATGAGCGATTACCTTAGTGGCGAGGTCAGGACGCTTCCCTGTTACGCCGGCTATGTTACACTGGCCGTGGATTGCTACGGAGACATATTTCCGTGCTGGACCTGGGCCATGAGGGGCCGAACCGTGGGGAACAGGGAGCGTCTCTCTCTGCCCGCCTTCTGGCGCTCGGGCGAGTACAACGAGATCCGCAGGACCGCCCTCGAAGAGTGCCGCGACTGTCTCTTCAACTGCCAGGCGGAATGGGACCTCCTCTTCTCCCCCTTTAGTCGGCGATCATGACCATGAATATTCTGCTCGTCAGGCCGCCCGGCCCTTTGGGGCAATTGAAAAGGATCTCGAGCAACGAGCCCCCTTTCGGCCTCCTCTATCTGGCCGGCACCCTGAGGGAACAGGGTGGTTTCCATGTCTCGCTCCTCGACCTGGAAGAGGGCAGGTTCTCCGAGGCGGACCTCGTCAAAATAATAAGGAAGCACGAGCCCGACGTTGTCGGCATAGGCTGCATGACACCGTCCGTGGTGAGCGGACACCGCGTGGCGGAGATCGTCAAGCGGACACGCCCCCGGGCCGTCACCGTGGCGGGCGGCCCCCACGTCACGCCCCAGCCCGCGGCGGTCCTCGAGGAGCTCCCCTTCTTCGACATCGCCGTCCACGGCGAGGGGGAGTCGACCCTGCCGGCCCTCTGCGCACGCCTCGGCTCGGGCGAGCCCCTGGCCGGCCTCCCCGGCATCGCTCACCGGGCGAACGGAGAGGTCCGGACCGAGACTGCCGGGCCTCTTATCCGCGATATGGACGACATCCCTTTTCCGGCCCGGGACATGATCGACTCCAAGAGCTTTGAGCACACGTCACGGTTCGGCTGCCCTTCCGGCGGGCGAAGGGTCACCGAGCTCTTCACCTCCCGGGGTTGCCCCTATCCGTGCACCTTTTGTGCGAGCGCCCTGACCCACGGCAAGAAGGTCCGCTTCCGCTCCCCGGAAAACGTGAGACAAGAGGTACGGAAGTGCCGCGAGGAGCTCGGAGTCGGGCACTTCACGATCCACGACGACACCTTCAACGTCGATCCCCGACGCCTCGAGGAGCTCTGTTCGGTCTTCTCCGAATTCGGAGTGACCTGGGACTGCGACGCCAGGGCTGACAGGCTGACCCCGGACCGGCTGAAGAGAATGGCCCGCTCCGGGTGCAGGCAGGTCGCCCTGGGCGTGGAGTCGGGAAGCCCCCGAATCCTTCAGGCCCTCAGGAAGGAGATCACCGTCGACCAGGTGGAGAGCGCCTTCCGGTGGGCCCGGGAGGCCGGGATCCGGCGGTACGCCTACTTCATGGTGGGCGCCCACCCGAGCGAATCCGAAGAGGACATCGCACGGAGCCGGGACCTGGCCTTTCGGATCGATCCCGATTTCATGGCCGTGGCCGTGATGATGCCCTATCCCGGTACCGAGATCTACAGGACCCTGGAGGAAAAGGGGCACCTCCTCGATCGGAGCTGGGATCGCTACAGCCCCTACACCGGGCGCCCTCCCTACCGCACGGACCTTTTCACGCCGGCGGACCTGGTGAGGAAACAGAGAGAGATGATCCGGGCCTTTTACTTCAGGCCGCGTTACGCCCTCAGGACCTTGAGGACCATATCGTCGGCCAGGGAGGCCGCCTATTTCCTCAAGGCCTCCGTGGTCTCCCTCGGATACCTCCTTTTCCGGAGATGATTCATGCGCGCATCCTACCTGACCTATCTCCGTAAAAAGCTGACGCGCGGCGAGCTCTCCGCCCTGCCGAGGCAGGCGGTGCGGTTCGGGGGGACCTGGCTCTCCCGGAGAATCGGGAGGCCCCTGGTCGGGCCGATGAACGGCTGCATCGTGGCGACCTACCGGTGCAACCTGCGCTGCCGCATGTGCGACCTCGACGAGCTGTGGAACCGGGGACGTGACAGGCGCGACGAGGTCCTCTCCACCGCCGAGATGAAGGCCGTGGTGGACGACTACGCGGCCATCGGGACCACGGGGGTGAGCTTCACAGGCGGAGAGCCGATCCTTCGCAAAGATATCCTTGATGTGATTCACTATGCAGGGCGGCGGGGCCTCGTCACCCACATGTCGACGAACGGGTACCTCATGGACAGAGAGCTGGCGCGGGAGGTCCTCGGGAGCGGCCTGGACGCCATTGCCTTCTCCATCGACGGCGCCACGGCCCGGACCCACGATGCTCTTCGAGGGGTGGAGGGGAGCTTCGAGAGGGCGGTGCAGGGGTTGGAGCACTTTGCGGCCCTGAAGAGGGAGACCGCCTCGGACACGTCGGTCCTGGTGGTCTGCATGATCAACCGGCTCAACCTGGAGGAGATCATGGACCTCGCCGATCTCACGGCGAGGGCGGGGGTGGACTATCTGAGCTTCATCCCCTTTCACGACATCGGACGGCTGCGGGGGGGCGATGAGATCATGGGCGACCTCAGGATCGCCGAGGCGGACCTCCCGCGGCTGGATGCGCTCATCGACGAGCTCGTGGCCTACAAAAAGCGGACCGGCCGCATCGACACGTCCATCGAATACCTGGAGCTCTTCAAGAATTTCTTCCGGGGCGAGCCGCTCCCGATCGAGTGCTACGCAGGCTATGTCACCATGGTGGTCGACGAATACGGCGACATGTTTCCCTGTTTCACCCACATGGAGATGGGGCGGCCCGGCTGCAACATCCGACAAATGCCTCTTCGGGAGTACTGGAGATCCAAAGAGCTCAACCGGTTGCGCAGGGAGATCAGGGGCTGCCGGAAATGCTACTGGAACAATCAGACCGAAACGAGCCTGATGTTTCAATCGCCCTTCATTCGCTAATTGACACTGAAAAATGGCCTCCTCGCTCACTGACAGAATTTTTGGCCCGTTCTTGGCTTCGGTCACTCGAATCGGCGGAACTCGGCCTTCGGCCTCAGACAGGCCGCTTCGCCCCTTCGGGGTCGTTCCCTCAGCCAAGGCGGGGAGCTGCCAAAAAATTCCGTCTGATGTTCGCTCAAAGGTCATTTTTCAGTGTCAACGCGTGGTCTTCATTAGGGACATCGCATGATCAACATTCACGTGACGAGGCACATTGATAAATACATCGGAGTGCCTCTCTGCGCCCTCTTTTATATCGTGGGGCGTTTCGCCGACCTGTTTTCCCGCGGCCGGGAGCCGGAGGAAACAAAAAGAATCCTCCTCATCAAGTTCTGGGGCATCGGAAACATCATCATGCTGTTTCCGACCATGAGGGAGGTGCGGCGGACGTTCCCGGGAGCGGAGATCACCTTCTGCACGCTCCTCAGCAACAGGGAGATCCTCGACGACAGCCCCTTCGTCGACGAGGTCCTCTTCCTCGACAACAGCGGGTACCTCCGTTTTGCAAGTTCCCTGCTGCGCGTGCTCACGCGACTCCGCAGGAAAAAGATCGACCTGGTCCTCGACTTCGAGCAATTCGCCAAGATCTCGGCCCTCCTGGCATGGGCCGTGGGAGCGCGGCGCCGCATCGGATTCCGCACCCGCGGCCAGGGAAGAGGATTTCTCTACACCACGCCCGTGGACTACCGCAATGACCGACACATGGTTCGATCCTTCTTCTCCATTGCCCGGGCCGCCGGAGTCGGGGAGGCCGATCTCGATCTCCCCGGGGTCCCCATCCCTGGAAAGGCCGGAGAGACCATCAAGCGCCTCGAACAAGAGCATCACATCGGGGCCGATGACCTGCTGGTGGGGATACACCCGGGGACCAGTGTGAACTTCACCTTCCGGCGGTGGCCGGCGGAGAGCTTCGCAAGGCTCGCGGACTACCTTATCGAGACCCACGGGGCCTCGGTCGTGTTCACAGGGGCGACGGACGAGAGGGCCCTGGTGAGAGAGGTCGTCGGCTGGATGAGGCACCAGGCGATCGACCTGAGCGGGCGGCTCGGCATCAAAGAGCTGGCGGCCCTCATGGGAAGGTGCTCCCTCTTCATCAGCAGCGACACGGCCCCCGTCCACATCGCCGCGGCCATGAAGACCACCGTTGTCGGGCTGTACGGTCCGAACACGCCCGACCTCTACGGCCCGTGGGGCCCCGGACACCTCGTCTTCTACAAGGCCATGGCGTGCAGCCCGTGCATCACGAATTTCAATGCCAAGGTCAGCCGCTGCACGGCCCCACTATGCATGGAGGCCATCACCGTGGAGGAGGTCATAGAGAAGCTGGAAAAGCGGCTCCTCCGACGATCCCCAAGACGATCCCCAAGACGATCCCCAAGACGATCCCCATGATGAAGATCCTCATCATCGACACACCGAGCAGCCTCAGCGACAGGGCGGACCCGCCCCGCGCGTTCCTGCCCCTGGGCCCTGTTTCCATGGCGAGCGCGCTCGAGCAGGCCGGCCACGACGTGGAGATCTACGATCCCAAGATCGGCGCCGCCCTGATCAGGAAGGGAGACCACTACTACTTCGGCGACGAACCGGAGTCGATCAGCCGCAAGATCCGGGAAAGAAAGCCCGACATGGTGGGTATCTCGAACTTATTCTCGAGGGATGCCGGCAATGCCCTCATGATCGCCGACCAGGTCAAGAAGGTCGATGAAAACATCTTCACAGCCGTCGGCGGATTTCACGCCAGCGCCCGCCCGCACGATTTCATGGGCTCGGGATTCGTGGACGCCGTGGCCGTCGGGGAGGGCGAGGTCACGGCAAGAGAGTTGATGGGGGCCCTGGAATCCGGCGCCCCTCCGGCCGGGATTCGCGGAATCATCACCGGAGAGAATGTCGTCCCAGAGAGATCCGGGCCCGGACCGTTCATCGAGGACCTGGACTCCCTTCCCCTGCCCGCCTACCACCTCGTGGAGATGGAGAGATACTTCCATCTCCAGAAAAGGGGATACGGGGCGAGGCCCTACGGGCGGGGGCGGAGAAAGGTGAGCCTCCTCACGAGCAGGGGCTGCCCCTTCCGGTGCGTCTTCTGCTCGATCCAGACCGTCATGGGGAGGCGGTGGAGAGCCCACTCGATCGAATACGTTCTGAATCACATCCGGTTCCTCGCCAGGCGCTATTCAGCCGACTTCATCCAGTTCGAGGATGACAACATCTCCTGGGACGCGGATCGGTTCCTCGGCATCCTCGACGGGATCGCCGGAGCGGGGATGAAGGTCCGGTGGGGAACCCCCAACGGCCTCCGGGTGGACACGATCGCAGCGAGGGAGATGATGCTAAGAATCAAGAAGTCGGGCTGCGATTACCTCAACATCGGGGTGGAGTCGGGCGACCAGGAGATTCTCGACCGGGTCATAAAGAAGAGGCTCGACCTGTCGACGGTCGAAACGGCGGCCCGGCTGGCGGCCGAGCTCGACATTCAGCTCTCCGCCTATTACATGGTCGGCTTTCCCGGGGAGCGGATGGAGAATGTGAAGAGGACCCTCGATTTCGCGCTGACCCAGTACCGGAAGCACCACCTCATCCCCTATGTGAACTACGCCATGCCCCTTCCCGGAAGCGAGCTTCATGATATCGCCATCGAAAAGGGCTGCCTCACTGAAGAGGTCTCCCACGAGAGCATCCTCAAGACGGCCCATTTCGGCGGCTCGAGCATCATGCGCACCGAGGATTTCACACCCGGGGATCTCAGGGATGAGGTGGTCCGGTTTCACGGAAAACTGAGGTGGGAGATCGTGAAAAAAGCGCTCGGCAGTCCGAGGATCCTTTTTCACTATATGCGGTTTGCCCTGAAAAATCTCAGCATCGCGCGGCGCATTTTTCTAACCCGAAAAATGACGCAGAGAGGGAAATCCGTGGAGCTTATGAAAAAGATTTTTTCAACCACAGAGATCACAGAGGTCACAGAGAGAGAATGAATGCGATCAAGCTCTTCCTTTCTCTGTGCTCTCTGTGTCCTCTGTGGTGAATTTGAATAACGTAACGTTTGAAATGTCAGAGAGAAAAAGTACGCCCGAGGGGCGATTAGTTCACAACTTGCCCACATTGTGTCCGTGCTCGTACGATTGACCTCAACCTCCTGATTTCGGACGCGGGCACGTTTATAGTATCTCGTGGTGTGATCATCAATCCTCGGTGTCAAGTGTGTGTCAAGCTTAGCCCAGAGGGAGAGGGCCTGGGTGAGGGAGTTGGGATTTGATTGCGGCTGCGCCGCATTATGCATCAAATGTATTTATCGGGTGTAGTCCGATGAGGCCCGGGCGAGTCCGATCGCATTGAAGGCGATGCTCGCGTGGTGGTAGGCCACGCTCATCATCCCGGACAGGCTCTCTCCGGCGCCGCTGAACTTGACGGCCAGTAGATTTTCGCCCGGGACCAGGTGGTCGCTCAGATCGACCATCTCCTCACTTTCGCGCCAGGTCGTCTCCCCCCGCCCTCCCCTCTCGAAGGCGCGTCGGCCGTTCAGATAGACCTCCTCCAGGCGCATCTGGCCGGCGCTCGACTGGACGATCGCCGCGGCCCCCGGGGTGTCGGGCTCGAAGGAGAGAGTCCCCCGGAAATAGTAGGACTCGTAGTTTCCGCCCACGTCATCGCACCTCACCCCCTTCCGATCGAAGAGGCAGATCATGCACGGCATGGGCACGTCGGCCCACCCGGAATCGTCATGGCCGGGCCGGAACCATCCCTCGTGGTATGAGTCGCTGAACCGCCACGGCGCCCCCCCGTCGAGATGGCGGTATTTCACCACACGAAACGGCCCGGCCGCCGAGATTGCCTCGGCCCGGATCCGCCCTTCGAAGGGCAGATGGGCCTCCTGGATCACCAGGTATCCGAAGTCGCCCTGCCGCGGGCCCGCGCGCTCTTGCCTCTCCCCGGCCAGGAAGAAGATGTAGTTGAACTGAGTGAGGCCGACCCCGGTCTCGTTACGAAAGGCGAAGAGCGAGTCGAAGGCGGCGGTCGGATCGAAGTCGCCGTCGGAGAGGAGCGTCCCGGCCACCTGTTCCCGAAGGGGATAGGGAATGACGCCATCAAAGGTGGTCTGCTCCCGCTCGCATTGGCGATAGGCGTCGATCATGAGGAGGCTGCTGAAAGCCGCATGGAAAATGGCCGCTACAAAGAGGACCGGCAGGCCGATCCGGCGCAACGTGCGGTGAAGGGACAAAGCCCGGGTGACGAAAACAGAGAGGGCCAGAATCATCAGCGGAAAGGAGAACTGAAAGTGCAGGATGGAGTGATAGGGGAAAAAGCTCAGATAGACCAGAGAGAGGAAACAGGAGACGGCGAGAAATCCGTAGCGGAAGGAGGAGACGGAGTGATCCGGGCCCCTCCCCAGGCCCGCGAATTTCAGACCGGCCACCGCCAGCAGAGCAAACAAGCCGGCCAGAGCGAGGCCGGACTCGTACGAGCAGAGTCGGCGGCCAATGTCCCTCAGCCGCGCCCTGTCGGCCGCATCCGGCACCGGCTTCCGGGAATCCTCGCCATAGGAGATCAGCTTCATGGGGACCCAGAAGGGATTGTCCTCTCCAGACGAGGGCGAGAGGAAGCTCTTGATATACTCGACGTCAGGGCCCGCCTCCATCTCCCCGCCGCTCTCTTTTCCCTCGGCCATGGCGCCGACCACGCTCCGCAAGTCCCGGAACCCCTGGGCCGTCTCGTAGAGGATCCAGGGAAGCGAAAAGAAGGCAAAGCAGAGAAGCCCCGCCAGCAGCCAGGCGCGCCCGATCTTCGGGCGCCACAGGAAGAAGCACGCCACGAGGAGGGGCGCGACGAATGCACTGATGTGCAGCTGCAGCAACAGGGCCAGGGAGGCGAACAGGGGAAGAGCATAAATCCCCTTTCCCCGGACCTTGAGGCCGTAGATGGAGTAAAAGAAGAGGATGGCGAAGAGCGGCACGAAATTGGTGCGGTAGGCATCGAGGGAGAAGAAGAGGACGTAGCCGGAGAAGCCGTACAGGATTGCGGCCAGCCAGCCGGCCGCCTCCCCGAAGAAGTCGCTTCCCATCCGGTAGAGGAGCAACGTGGCCAGGCTACTCAGGATGGCGAGGAGGACGAAGGGCCCATACGGATGGGATGAGAACAGGGTGGCCGTCGCGACCAGGTACGTGTGGAGCGGACCGTAGCAGACAGGCCCGTAGCCGAGGAGCTCGAAGGAGTCCCCGGCCGGCATAAAGCGGCCGTGGTGAACGAGCTCGTAGGCATCCTTGAGGAGCTCGTTGTCATGGGACGTGAGGCTCACATAGTCGAGGCCGGTGAGCTTCAGGGAGAGGGTGGCGACGAAGAGCACGACAAGCCCTGCCCACCGGGCCGGGCGTTGCCATTGCATTCTTCCCGTCGTCTTATTCATTCCCTCTCCGCTGCCGCCGAGATATCGAAGAGGTCCCACTCGAAGAGGTTGGTCTCGGCCGGGTGGATATCCTCTTTGATGGCGTACTTCACGGCGATCAGGTTGCGCCCCGGCATTAGCTCGCCGCCGATCTCCACGATCCGGGCCTGGGCCTCCCTTTCCGTGAGACCCGGAAGGCCTTGGACGGGCCGGCCGTTCACGTACAGCTCGCTGAGATGGAATCCATAGACGCCCAGAAAAAGCAGGCTGGTCGGGGCGGGCTCGCCCGTGTTCATCCACCCCCTCCAGAAGAACGGTGCATAGTCGCTGAAGGTCGGGCAATCGCCGCTGAAGGTGGACCCGATACAGATGTATGTTGGAAGATCGGCCTCAGCCCACCCGGAGTCATCGATGCCGGGCTCCTGCCACCCGGGCTCCTCCCGGTTGCGGTACCTCCACCCGGTCCGTTCGACCATCGGGACAGCGCCGATTATCTCATAGCCGGCGACCGACTCCAGGAACAGGGCCCTCGGGCTCGAATTAGACAGGTTGGAGCTCTTGACGATGAGGAAGATGGGCCGCCCCCCTTCCGCCTCTTCTCCCCCGCGGCCTGACGATCGGTCCAGGTAATAAGCCAGGATGATCGGCATTCCGGTGAGGTAGCTGTGGTGCTCGCCGTAGACCGGGATGTCATAGAAGTCTTGTATAGTCTCCCTCAGGTACGAGGAAAAATTCTCCGCCATGACCTCGCCGATCCTCATCTTGTCTTCGAGTGGCATGGCCTCGGCCGACTTGAAGGCGATGCAGTTCTGTTGCGAACCCAGGTCGGTGGCGTGCAGGTACGCAAGAGTGTTGGCGGAGGCATACACCAGTGCGAGCACCGCCAAGACTGTCCACACCCACGACCCGGCTCGCCCCCTGGCAAACCTCGAGACCTGCTCGGCCGAAGCGCCCAGGACGGCGAGCATTGAGAGGTAGACCACATTGAGGTGTGTGTGGCTCTGATACGGAAGGACCAAGAGCAGCAGGAGGGAGAAGAAGAACCATGCGAGGATCGAACCGTTCGCGAACCAATCTCCGGCGGCGGACAGCCGCAGCCCTGCAACGCACAGGCCCGTGAAGAGGAGAAGGACTGCGAGACCGACGGCGAACAGGGCGAACACGCCCCACGCCGCGATCCGATCGACCCGTCTGATCAGCGCCGCCGCCCTCATCCTGAGCGCTCCCAGCTCCTCCTTCCCTTCGAAGGAGGGACAGAGCAGCCGCTCTTGAAAGAAGTGGATCGGGTTCTCTTCCAGGGTGAGGAATCTCCGAAGGTAAGCGAGATCGAGTAGAGGCTCCGGCTCGTCGCCCAGGGTGGATCTCAGCTTGTGGCTCAGATCGCTCCTGCCTGTAACCACCCGGACCATCTCTCTCGTCTCCCTGAAGTCGTGCTTCCACTCGTAGTTCGCGTAGGGCAGAAACAGCGTCACCAGGAGGCCCAGACCCGCGAGAAGGGGCGCCCCTTTGACCGGGGGCCGGGATAGAAAGAGCAGCAGCAGAAGAAGCACCAGCGGAAATGCGGTGACGTGGATCTGCAGGAAGACGGCACACGAGACAAATAGGGGGACATAGTATCGGCTCAGGCGCTTCAGCTTTACTGCGAGAAGGGAGTACATGAAGAGTAGAACGAAGAAGGGGAGCAGGTTCTCCGGCGACGCAAGCCGGGAGTGGGTGAGGGAGTAGAAGGAGAAGGCATAGAGGACGGCCGCCGCCAGGGCGCCGCGGCGACCGAAGAAATCGGCGATCAGGCGGTACAGGAGATAGGTGGCGGCGAGGTGCAGGACGATGGTGAAGACAAAGACCGAATAGGGGCTCTTGGTGAGCGCCATGACCGGGGCGAACAGGTAAACGAGGATCGGGCCGTAGTGGCCGAAATTGCCCAGCGGCAGAAAGCATCCCGGATGGACCCCCCTGTAGACCAGGTCATGGGCCATATTGATAAGGGATTCCGTGTGTCCTTCCAGGTTGACGAATCCGAGCCTGTGGAATCTGAGCAGGGCCGCGCCGATGAGTATCAGGAGGATTCCCCACGAACCGAGTATGCCTCGGAATTTTTTCCAATCGTCTCTCATATTAGAGGATCATTCTCTATACCGGATGCACACTCATTGTGTCATCCTGAGGCGCAGCCGAAGGATCCGTGCCCCGCGTGGTGCCGAGGAAACGGATTCTTCGTCGCTTCGCTCCTCAGAATGACATTGCGTTTGGAATGCCTAATCCGTCATCATTCTTCAAGGATCGAAGAGAATTCAAAGAGATCCCATTTGAAGACATTGGTCTCGGCCGGACGGATCTCCTCGTTGATATCATACTTCACGGCGATCAGGTTGCGCCCCGGCACGAGCCCACCGCCGATCTCCACGACCTGGGGCCTGTGGATCTCCTCGAAAATCCGGGCCGCAGGGGAATAGCGCCGCGCCCGCTTCTCGTCATCGGTGAACCTCGAGACTTCTTCGACGGCACGGCCGTTGATGAAGAGCTCGCTGAGGTGAAACCCGTAGACGCCGAGCAGGAGCAGGCTCGTCGCACCCGGCTCGTCGACCTGCATCCACCCCCTCCAGAAGAAGGGTCCATAGTCGCTGAAGATCTTGCACTGGGCGCTGAAGGTGGAGCCGACACAGACATCCGCGGGCAGGTCCATCCGGTCCCACCCGGAATCATCGAAATCCGCGTCCTGCCAGCCCGGCTCCTCCCGGTTGCGGTAAGTCCACCCCTTCCGATCGATCAGCGGGACGGCGCCGATGATCTCATAGCCGCTGATCGACTTCGCGAACAGGGCGCGCGGGTGCGGGTATGGCTGGCTGGCACTTTTGACGATGAGAAAGATGGGCAGCTCCCCCTCCATCTCCCTTCCCGCGCCGCCCATCTCCCGGTCCAGGTAATAGGTGAGGATGATCGGCATGCCCGTGAGGTAGCTCAGCCTCTCGCTATAGACCGGAATGCCCCGGAACCGATGCGTCCTTTCCCTCAGATAGTCGGGAAAGGTCCCGGCCAGCGCCTTGCCGATCTCCATCTTGCCACTGAGCGGGATGCTCTCGGCCGACTTGATGGAGATGCAGTTCTGTCTCGAGCCGAGATCGGTCGTGTGGAGATAGGCGATCCCATTGGCGCAGCCATACCCGAGCACCAGCACCGCCGCAGAGATCCCCACCGCCAGACGCGCGCGGCCCCTGGCGAATCGCCACACAAGATCGAATGCAGCCCCAAGGAGAGCGATCATGGCGAGATAGATCACATTGTGGTGGGTATGGCTCTGGTACGGGAGAAACAGGATCAACAGGAGCGAGAGAGCGAACCAGGCGAGCACCAGGCCGGACTTGAACAGATCGCCGGGACGGACCGGCCGCAGCGCGGCTGCAGTCAGGACGATGAACAGGAGGAGGCCGGCGAGGCCGGCGCCGAACAGGGTCAGAACGCACCCAGCCAGGATTCGCATGATCCTTCCGTTCAGGGCGATCATTTTTTCCCGGGGCGCCTCCGGGCCCTCATCCGCCTGCAACTCCGGGCAGAGCATAACTGCCGGTGCGAAATGGACCGGGTTCTCCTCCATGGTGAAAAACTTGCGAAGGTAGGCGAGATCCAGAAGCGGCTCGGGCTCATCTCCCAGGGTGGACCTCAGCTTGTGGCTCAGGTCGCTTCTGCCCGTGACCACCCGGGCCATCTCCCTCGTCTCAGGAAAATCGTGCTCCATTTCATAGTTTGCGTAGGGCCAGAACGATGCGGCCAGCAGGGCCAGGCCCGTGAGCAGCGGGACCCATTTCACCGGGGGCCTGGAGAGGATGAGCAGAGCGAGCAGGAGCAGGAGGGGAAAAGCGGTGATGTGGATCTGGAGAAAGGCGGCCATCGAGGCAAAGAGGGTAACGTAGTAAACAGGGCTCTCCTTGAGCTTGACAGCGAACAGGGAGTACATGAAGAGCAGGACGAAGAAGGGGAGCAGGTTCTCCGGCGAGGGGAGCCGGGAGTGGGCCATGGAGTAAAAGGAAAAGGCATAGAGGGCGGCCGCTATCAACGCGCCTCCACGGCCGAAGAAATCGGCGATCAGGCGATAGAGCAGATAGGTGGCGGCCAAGTGCAGGACGATGGTGAAGACAAAGACCGAATACGGGTTCTTGGTGAGCATCATGACGGGAGCAAACAGGTATAGGAGGAGCGGTCCGTAGTGGCCGAAATTGCCGAGCGGCAGGAAGTGGGCCGGATAGATCCCATTGTGAACCAAGTCATACGTCAGGTTGACCAGGGCCTCGGTGTGCCCCTCCAGGTTGACGTATCCGAGCCTGTAAAATCTCAGCAGGGCCGCCAGCAGGAGAATGAAAAAGATGGCCCATGATGAAGGCCCGCCCAGGGTTCTTTTTCCCTCGACGATCATCTCATGGAGCCTCTTCCTCGAAGCGGCCGGGGATGGGGAGGTCCGGGGCCGAGCTCAGGTCGTAGATGGTCCAGTAGCTGAAGTTTGCCGCCGCGGCGCTCACTTCGGATTTCGTGAAAGAGAAGGCGATAAGGTTCTCCCCGGGGACGAGGCGATCCGTCACGTCGAGGCGCAGCCGGGCGTTCTCCAATCCCCCTGCGGGATCAACCGGAATCCGGACCGACGCGCCGTTGACGAATGCTTCTTCCATCTGGAGAAGCCCCATGTTCGGGTTGAGAACCAGGAACACCCGCCTCTTCTCTTTCAACCGGAGGCTTCCTCTCAGGTAGGTCCGGTTCCACGTTTCGCGCGCGGTCAGAGGGAAGGGAAACCGGTCGACCTTGTCCCATCGTGCGTCGTCCAGGTCGGGGCAGAACCAGCATCCCTCCTCATCCTCGCTGTGTCTCCAGGCGGTTTGGTCGATGAAGGGATCATAGCGGATCAGGCGGTAATTACCAAGGGTGATCACCTCGTCGGCGGCCGGTCGACTCAGCGGTATGTCCCGGCCGTCCAGCAGAATGAAATAGGGCGGCGCCGGCCCGGACGCCTTGCGGCCTTCCCCGCCGGGCGCGGCTCTGCAGCGGTCGGGAAACCAGCTGCAGAGCCCCATGTAGAGATTCGAATCCGCTTCGACCTGATCCATGAGCACGTGTCTCTGTATCCCTTCTTCATCGAGATCGAATTGGGTGATCTCTTCAAAGACCCCAAGGAACTCGGCCAGGCTCGGCATGTCCAGGGACCGGCACCGACGGCCCATGTCCGGGGCCGGCAGGGCCGCCCTCACGGCCGTCAGGACCACGAGGACGAGCACGAGAAGGGAAGCCCCCCGCATGCACCATCGGCTCCCCTGTCTGCCGAATACCAGCCAGGCACACCCCTGCAGACCGAGGGCCGAGAGTATCCAGACGGACGGCCAAATAAAGTACAAATGGGTTTCATAATAAAAAGGGGAACAGAGCAACAGGAGTGCCCCGAGCACGAACCAGGTGACGAGGATCATCGCTTTGCGCGCCGCGGCCTCGGGTCCGCCCCGCTTTTCCGTGAACAGGAATGGGAGGATGAAGCCTGCCAGAAAAAGAATCCCCGATACCTTCTGGAATGCCTCGATCGGCCCGGCTACGCCGAGGCAGCCCAGATACTTGCTGTTCTCCACGGAAAAGAGCATGCGATAAAGGTCGGCCACGGCAGAGAGTCCGAGCCCCGTCCCGCCTGCTTCCGACTGAAGAGAGAGAAGCGTTCCGAACCTGCCGGCAATCTCTGCATGCTCCCTCCAGAGATAGAGATAGTAAGGCCCGAAGGAGACCAAAAAGGCGATGAGGCCCAGGATCAGATGGACCGGCCGGATCCTCTGCCAGGGAAGGAACAGGACGAACAGAAGGGCCGCCGGGAAGGCGATCGCGTGGATCTGTAGAAGACAGCCGAGAAAAAAAAGGGCCGGGACGATCGAACTCGACCGCTCCCTGAACCGGACATTGAAGAAGGAGGTGAAAAAGAGGATCGTGAAAAAGGGAACAAAGGGGTGATTCGATGGGAGGCGCCATCGAAAGTCCGTGACGATGTGAGTGACGCAGCACAACAGCGCCGCAAGGACGCCAACCTCACGGCCCCAGAAATTCCTGCAAAAGCGGTAGACCATGAGGCAGAGAAGGGAGTTCATCAAATAGAGGATGATATATCCCGTGTACATGCTTGACGATATCAGGAAGAAGGGGGCAAACAGGTAAGAGAGGAGCGGGCCGTGAAATGCCAGGTTGAAAATCGTATTGTCCGAGTGAAGGGGGAGCTCACCGAGGGTGACGATGTTCCGGGCCGACAGGAAGAGGCGCAGACAGTCGCTGTTGTACGGGTACTCTCCCCAGGGCAGGGCCTGCCAGAGAAAGAGGGCGGCCAGGATCGGGGCCCACAGGATGACCGGGCGCACGCGCTGCATAATCAGCGACTACCCGCCGCCGTGCCGCGGCTCGCCCGAGGCGGCCGCCCCGGCCTCTCTCACGCCGGCTGTCGCCCCGGTGAGTATGTTGACCCGAAAATTGCGCCCAGGGCACAGTCCGCTCGCGACGAACATCGCCTCCACCTCCCCGGGGCCGTAGAGCCGCACCCGGACCCGATGGGCTGCGTGAAAGCCCTTGTAGAGGATGCCTGCGGGACCGGGACGGGGGTAGATCAAAACGAGCCTTCCGCCCGGCTCCATATGCCCGGCGAGGTTGGATAATGCCGTGCGGGGCTCGTCCACGAACTCCAGCACGCCTGAGCAGAGGATCTTGTTGAACCGTCGGTTGAGCCGCACGCGCTCCACATGGCCCACCTCGCCGGTGTTTCCCCCGGCCCGGTAAACCTCGATCATCCGCGGTGAGAGATCCACACCGTAGACATGGGCTCCTTTTTCGCGGAACATTTCGCTGTAGGCGCCGGCGCCGCAACCGGCGTCGAGGATCTCATCGCCCGGGCCCGGCTCTAAGAGCTCGAGCACGGCCGCCCGCTCCCGCCCGACCATGGAACCCAGGATCCCGGTTCCGCGCTCCCGGTCGTAGGCCGCCGATTTCGAGTCGAAATAGCGGCGTATGGAATCTGTGTTCCTCACGCCCGCCTCCGGATCAAATTGACTCTGCAAAGGTCGCGGTGGTATTGAAGTGGTAAAGTCAATACGAATTGGAATCCTTAGCCCCTGACATCGATCCCATGAAGATCATCCTCATCAATCCCCCTCAGGTCTTCTCCCTGAGCCAGACCTCCGCCAGCGCCGTCCCCCCCCTCGGGCTCCTCTACGTGGCCACGGCACTAAAAGCGGCGGGCCACGATGTGCGCATCATCGACGCCCTGGGTGCCGAGCCGAGGCACTATCAGCGCTACGAGGGGACGACCTTGCGGGGGATGCCCCCGGACGCGATCCTCAAGGAGATCCCCCGGGATGCCGGGATGATCGGGATCTCCAACCTCTTTTCCACCGGGTTTTTCATGGTAGCACAGCTCAGTCGCTCGATTAAAGAGCGGCTTCCCCAGGTTCCACTCCTGCTCGGAGGCTCGCACCCCTCGGCACTGCCCGAGCTCTCTCTAGGCCGGAGCCGCGCCGATTTCGTCGCCCTCGGCGAGGGGGAAGAGACCGCGGTGGAGCTCGCCCGAACCCTGGAGGGCGGGGAAGATCCCGGACGCATGCCCGGCCTGGCCTCAATGAGGGAGGGCACCTTCTCGATTCGAAGGAGAGAGGCTCTGAGCACGGACCTCGACCGCCTCCCCATCCCGGATCGATCGCTCATTCCCCTAGAGAACTACATTGGGCTCAAGGATTCCCATGGCTGCTCTTTCAAGGGGCGCTGGACCACCCTGATCGCCTCCAGAGGCTGCCCGTACCGCTGCACCTTCTGCAGCATCCCGGATGCCTACGGCGGGAGGTGGGCTATGCGCTCGGCAGGCTCTATCGTAGAAGAGGTCGAAGCGCTGCGCTCCGGGCACGGGATCGAAGAGCTCCACTTCGAGGACGACAACCTCTGCCTCGATCGCAGCAAGACCGTAGAGCTCTGTGAGGAGTTGATCCGCCGCGCCCCCGGCATAGTCTGGCAGACCCCTAACGGGGTTCGGGCCGAGGGCCTGGACGCGGATCTTCTGGCCCTGATGCGGCGCTCGGGCCTGGCCCATCTCGTCCTGGCCCCCGAGTCGGGCTCGCCCCGGGTGCTACGGGAGCTGATGGACAAGAGGCAGGACCTGGCCCGGGTGGAGGGGGCCGTGCGCGAGGCGGGACGGCAGGGGATCAAGACGGCTGCCTTCTTCATCCTGGGCACGCCGGGCGAGACCCGGGAAGATGCGCGCCTCACCATCCGCTACGCTTCGTCCCTGGCCCGGGCCGGCCTGGACGAGGCCGAGTTCGCCCTCTATTCGCCCATCCCGGGGTCCCGGATCTTCGACAGGCTGGTCGAGGAGGGCCGGATCGAGCCGGGCGAAGAATTCTTCCGGCGGCTCCTCACCCAGAACGACCTGCTCGTGAACGTCTCGTGGACCGATCGGATCAGCGGCTCTTCCCTGGGACGGTATCGGATGCTGGCCCACCTCGCCTTCCAGCTCTCGAGGCTCCTCTTCCACCCAGTCAAGGTGGTTCGCTCCGTGCTCAACCTGATCGCCGGCAGGCAGGAGACCAAGACCGAGAGGGTTCTGCTCGGCTGGCTCGCGAAGAGAAGGGAGCTGGCCCGGGGAAAAAAATAAGAATATCGAACAGCAGAACAAGGAACCGCAGAATTTCGAATGAAAGAAAGCCTCTCTTTTTCTATACAGCCTTCTGCGGTTCGAAATTCCTTGTTCGATATTCGATATTCTCCTTATGATTAAGGCCTTGCCGCGGAAAGCAACTAGAGCCAGAAGAGGTCGAGGATGAACAGGGAGAGCAGGACCTGGTAGGCGAGGATGGGGTAGGCCATGAAGGAGAACCTGGAGACCAGCGCCTTGGCCCCCCGGAAGAACAGAATCCCCAGGGCGGGAGCGGCCCCGACCATATAGCTGAATTTCAGCACCCCGAGGTCGTCGAAGGGATACTTAATGACGAAGAGGGCCATGCTGATGATGAAGGAAAATGATATAAAGAAGGCAAGGGAGTAAACGGGCGTGGACCGCCTCCTCAGCAGATCGCTCGCCGCGGCGACCGCCCCGAGCAGCAGCACAAGGGTTGGGGCGATTCCGAGGCAGGCGAGGATCCGCTGAAGGCGGAGGTGATCCGTTTCGTGTCGCATCGGCTCCGTCAGCTGATTCCGGTGGTAGAGCTTTGGAAAGAAGAAGTTCCGCTCGTCGAGCCACATCCCGGCGTACAGGCCGGACCAGAAATACCGGCTCGCTCCGCCGAAGTCGGTGGAGCGGAACATCTCCGCGTCGAAGAGGACAAAGTAAGAGGGGCTGCGATTCGAAAGGATCTCCATGCCCTTCTTGGGCTGGTACTGTTCGCCCGGCATGTTCCATATGAAGAAGGAGCCGTAGATCCTTTGGTTCAAGGCGTAGAACCACCCGGAGGCCAGGAGGACCGTGACCAGCAGGACCGCGAAGAGGGCCCGGTTGCCTGCCCTCCCCTCCCGGCCCCTGACGGCCGAGAACAGAAAGGACAGGAGGACCACGAGGGAAAAAACCGTTCCCGTGTACTGAGATAGGTTGCCCAGGGCGAGGATGAGGCCCATGACCAGGACCTCGCGCAGGGTGGGCTGCTTGGAGACGGTGCAGTGAAAATAGTAGTACAGGATCAGCGACGACAGAAAGAACATCTGGATCCTGTACCCGATCATGGGGTCCAGGACGATCTCGCCCGGCAGGAAGGCCAGGAAGAGGAGGGCCGAGAGCTTGAGGGTCGAGGGGCCCTGGAGGAACCGGGCGGCGAGCATGGCGAAGAGCGCGATGGCGGCCGTGGACAGGGCCCAGGAGTAGTACTGGACCACTTTGTACAGGTCCACCTTGTCGAGGGCACTCCATAGCTTTACGAGCTGTGCTGAAATGAAGTAATAGGCCGGAGGGTGAACGTACTCGTGCTTGTCGGCGTAGCCGAGTAGCAGCGGGAATCTCCCCGCCGCCAGATCGTTGATGTAATCGATGTGGCCGGAGCAGTCCATGCCGAGGATGTACGGATAGAAGGCCGCGTTGTGGAGCCTGAGCATGGACGCGGCACCGATGATGAGGATGACGGCGAGGGTTTTTATGGAGAGATACCGCTTCATACCATTCGATCCTATTGAAGGGTGCCATGGATTGTCAATTTCCGTGCGGCCCCTTCTTCTGGCACTCGCCTGCTTCATGGCCTTCTCTCTTCCGGCCTCTGCCGAAGCGCCCGGAGAGGAAGCCGTGACGCAGGCATCTTCGGACCGGAGCCGCAGCGCCGCTCCGATCGTGAGGGATCCCACGGGAATCGAGATGGTCGCCCTGCCGGCCGGGACTTTCATCATGGGCTCCCCTTCTTCGGAGAAGGCCCGCTCCCCGGACGAGGGCCCCCGGCACCGGGTTACGATGAGCCGTCCCATTCTGCTGGCCCGGACAGAGACCACGGTCCGGCAATTCCGGATCTACATGAACGAGTGCGTCGCAAAAGAGGGGGACTCCTCCGGAGCGGGCCGGGCCGCTGGCTGGGAGGGAAGCAGGGGGGACGGTGGAGGGCAGAGCTGGAACAACCCGGGCTTTGTGCAGGACGAGGAGAACCCGGTGACCTGCGTGAGCTGGTACGACGCCATCGCCTACTGCAACTGGCTGTCCGGGCGTGCCGGGCTTCGGCCGTGCTACCGGATCCGGGCCGACAGGGTCTCCTGGGACACAGAGGCCGACGGCTACCGGCTGCCCACCGAGGCGGAGTGGGAGTATGCGTGCCGGGCAGGGGCTATGACCCGTTTTTACAATGGAGACTCCAGGGCCGACCTGGAGCGTGCCGCCTGGTACGGAGGAAACGCAAACGGCAGGGCCTGGCCGGTCTGCCGAAAGGAGCCGAACGCCTGGGGGCTGTGCGACATGCTCGGGAACGTCTGGGAGTGGTGCTGGGACCTGTACGGGCCATACTCCACCGAGCCGTCGACCGACCCGCAGGGGCCGGAGAGCGGTGAATTCCACGTGCTCCGCGGAGGTTCTTGGTTCGACGCCTACTATGAATTCGAGGGCATCGTTTTTGTGCGGTGCGCCTTCCGCCTGAAATACGTCGGCCGCCCCGACTTCCGGGACCATTTCATCGGCTTCCGGGTGGCCCGGACGCCTAAGACGGAATTGGGAGAACGAGAAAACATTGAGTAGAAATGCGCCCCTGGAGCGGTTCGTCGACAGGCTCGCCCCTCTTCTCTTCGGGCTCCTGGCCGCCGCCGCGATCGCCCCTGCCCTGCCGATGCAGAGCAGCTTCGGCCCCCACATCGACTGGGACAGCTGCCTCATGTTCTACGAAGTGCAGCGGCGCACCATCCTCGAGTTCGGCCAGTTTCCCCTGTGGAATCCCTTCAACCAGGGGGGGACCATCCTCCTGGCCCACCCGGAGTCGACGGTCCTGTACCCGGGATTTGCGGCCGTCCTGCTCCTCGGCACGATCCGCGGGGCCCTTTTGCTCATGGGGCTCCACCTCTTCCTGGGCCTCTGGGGGATGTACCGCCTGGGTCGCTATTTCGAGCTCTCCCCTCTCGGCGCACTCCTCGGGGCCACATGCTACATGTTGAGCGAGATCTACGGCGTGAGGATGGATTACGGACACCTCATGTGGATGGGGATGGGACTTGTCCCGTGGATCTTCCTCGCCTACCTGAAGGGGCTCCGGGAGCCTCGCTTCGGCCTGGTCTGCGCGGGGCTCATTGCCCTGCTCATCTTCCTGGGCGCGCACGGGATCATTTACAACGTGGTGGCCCTGATCGTCGCCTACAGCCTCTCCCTGGGATTGGTTCGGCTGATCGGCAAGCTGAAACCGGTAGGACGTGATTCATTCGCCCCCCCGGGCCAGGCACGAACGCACGTACGACTCCTCGTTCTGATCGGCGCCTTCACATTCCTCTTCGGCTGGGATGGGATGATCTTTGCCGAGCCGAAGAGGAATGTGAAGGCGCCGATCACGAACGCACGTACGACTCCTCGTTCTGGTCGGC